>AP028876.1:634598-951898 GCA_036323355.1 Gottschalkiaceae bacterium SANA
CCTGGGCTGTGGTTGGTTTCTTTCAAGTCAATACGATTGCGCCCGGCGGTGTATCCGGTGTAGCGGTCATTTTATACAAGCTTTTTCAATTTCCGGTAGAGATCTCTTATTTGGCCATTAATATTCCGCTATTTATTTTGGGTACTTTGCTTTTGGGCAAGAGTTTTGGATTTAAGACTTTCTATGGTACGGTGATGATTTCTGTGTTTCTGCGGTTGATTCCCCACGTTTCCATGACAGACAACGTTTTGCTAGCCGCTATGATTGGTG
Organism: Gottschalkiaceae bacterium SANA; assembly: GCA_036323355.1. Lineage (GTDB taxonomy): Bacteria > Bacillota > Clostridia > Tissierellales > GPF-1 > GPF-1. The sequence goes on from AP028876.1 coordinate 634,869, forward strand.
GTGGATTAACTGGTTTGGGTCTTGGACTTGTGTTTACTCGCGGAGCAACGACTGGTGGGACCGACTTGTTAGCGGCCATTCTCAATCGATTTTTCCCATCAATGAAGATACAACATCTTTTGCTCTTAATTGATGTGTCAGTTGTGATTGCTTCGGGGCTGGTGAGCCAGCAGATTGAAACCGCGCTTTTGTCGGTGGTTGCTCTGGTGACCATCGTTCGTTTGGTGGATGCAGTGTTGGACGGCTTTCTGGCATCAAAAGCCTTTTGGATTATTACGGATTATCCGGAAGTTGTTAGTCAGCGGATTTTGAAGGACATGGACCGTGGAGCAACCATGATGAAGGGAAAGGGTGCTTACACCCAAGGAGATAAAGGGGTCTTGCTCTGTGTGGTGGAGCGATATGAAATTATGAAGGTGAAGCGTATTGTACGCGAAGTCGATCCGCAATCATTTATGATCGTTGCGGATGTGCATGAGGTATATGGAGAAGGATTTACTACCCAGTAAATTCTTTTTTTTTGTATAATAAAGGAAAGGAGGAAGGCCATATGCGAATGATACCGTACAACAAACTAATTAGAGATAAAATTCCAGAGATAATTGAAGTCGACGGAAAGAAGTCAAAAATCAATAGAATTGAGGGTGAGGTTTACCGGAAAGCTCTGGAAGCGAAACTTTTGGAAGAATTCAAGGAGTGGCAAGACTCTTATGAGGCTGAGGAATTGGCCGATCTATTGGAGGTTATTCGGGCCATGGCAGAGGAGTCTGGTCATTCTATCGAAGAAATACAGCATCTTGCTGAAGAAAAAAGAAAAGAACGAGGTGGATTTTCAAAAGGCATTTGGTTGGAATCTGTTGAAGAATTGAGTAATATCGAAGCGGATAAGAAGATTATAATAAAGGGATTACGTGCCTATAACCGGTCGAAGATCGGAGAAAAAAAATTCCCAAGCCTTTTGATTGAAATTCAAGATGATAATCTCAAACGCATAGGTGCAATTGCTGGAAAGATCAGTTGGGATTATTTTGAGGTCACGGGTTTCTACGTAGAACCAGAAAATCGAGGATCCGGAATTGGACAAGCCTTAATTAATGCGGCAGCCTATGAGGCGAGAGAACGATTTGGCGCACCAAAAATGGAATTCGTGACCAATTTTCCAGAACTGCAAGCTTATCTCTCGCATACGGGCTGGGTCAAGCAAGGCCAACTTGCCGATATGCCGAAGGGCTTTTCTAATGGATTGTTCTTCCATGGAACAGACCTAGCTATACCATCAAGAAAAAGAGTCGTCATTCAAGAAAGTCTGGAAGGAGAAACTGGAGATTGGCTTCAAAAGAAAAATGAAGAGATATACAAGCAACATGGAATTGATCGAACCCGTGAGGAAAAGACCGTTTTGCTGATGGATGTAAACAAAGAGGTGCTGGGCGGTGTTTATGGTTATATTGAAAGAGATTGGCTCTATATTAGTCTCCTGTGGGTTGATGATTCAGCGCGAGGGCTGGGCGTGGGCACCCAGGTAATGGATCGGATAGAAAGATGGGCAGAAGAAAAAGGAATTCGTAACTTTTATGTGGGGACAGCCGAGTTTCAGGCCCGCCCATTTTATGAAAAACGAGGTTATAGCGTGATTACAACCTGTGTGGATCAACCAAAAGGGTATGAGTGCTACACACTAGTAAAAGAGAAATAAAAATGCCTCCACATATTGGAGGCAAGTAACTAGCTTCGATGATAAACGCCTCCAAATTTTGGAGGCGTATGTCATTATTCTTTAGTGATGTCCTTTGCCGAAGAGGCTCTCCGGATCAGTTCCTCTTGGGAAATGGTGGAGTGGCTTGTTTTTTCTGGTTTTTGAATGATCATGTAAATTCCCAGGACGAAGAGAACGATGCCGAGAATCAAAACAAGTAAGCCCAAAGACTGTGTTGGTTGAAGTAATGCATAAATGCCGCTGATGATCATGATGGCGGCGAAGATCAGATGCCGTTCCTGATAATCGGGACCGGTGCTTTGACGTTTGCTGACTTGATAGGCGCCGCCAGCGATCAGACCAAGGCCGATGACTATGGAAGCAATGCCGGGAAAGATAATCAGGATAATTCCCATTAGAATTGGGATGGTTGAAAATCCGCGGCTAATTCCACGGAATAAAGACATAGAGACGAAGAGTCCCATCACTCCGATGGCAATTAAGGCGACACCCAAAAGTCCAACAACCAAGGAACCAATAAACCGTGGTGCAATGATGAGAAGCAAACCGATCAGGCTTGTGGTGATCCCGACGGACCTCGTATATTTTGCGTCAGAAATATGAATTTGTACCATGATGTCCTCCTTTTCTGGTAAGAATTGATCTATGATACTATTGTACCCAATTCTTGGATATTTGAGTAGGTCGTTAAGAAAATTTTCACAATTTGTTTTTATATCTTGAACATGAATCATTCTTTAATTCAAAGAATGGAGTGTTCAAGGTATTGGAAGAGAGTATTCATATATTTCGTTGGTGTGATATGGAAGGTTACTTTAAGACAAAGAAGTAAGAAATCTGTAAGGTAGAGTTATGGTGAAAGTATAATTGGCCGCGTATACTAGTAAGAGTAAAGTGATAACCGGCATACGTTATCAAAACTTTGTCAAAAAACAAAAAAAGGCGGAGAAAAATTGAAAAAGAAATTATTATTAGTTTTACTAGGAATTGTGTTACTAATTGCTTTAGCAGTTGCATTTGTACCACAAGTGAGAATTATAGGGCTTGTTGTCTATCATAATGTGTTTGTATCTTCGACGAAATTTGAAGTTGCAGGCAATGATTTGTATATGGATGGTTATATTTGTTCGAAAACATCAGCTCAGTTAAAAAAAATAATTGAAGAGAATCCGCAGGTGACTAGAATTGTTATGAAGGAAGTAACTGGGTCGCTTGATGATGAGACTAATCTAGAGATGAGTATTTGGGTTCATGAAAAGGGGCTAGATACACATTTATTGAAAGATAGCGACATTGAATCAGGTGGAGTTGATTTTTTTGAAAGCGGAATAAATAGGACGATGGAAAATGGAGCAAAAATAGGTGTGCATTCGTGGGCTTCAGTTGGAGCAAATAGTGAAGAGGTTTTACCAAAAGATTTACCGAAGGATGATCCTGAACATAAGAAGTATGTCGATTATACGATTAGGATGCTTGGAAGTGATGAATTTTATTGGTATACGATTAAAGCAGCTCCGGCTGAGGGGATGTATATGATGACGAATGATGAGATTGAACATTTTGGTTTAGTGACACAACCGATAATAATGGATTAATATTTCAGAAGTATAAAAGACTTATGAAAAGGGTAAAAAATGGGAATGGGTTTAATGTAGTAAAATATTTCAAATAAGTGAAATCACCTAAATAATAATGTATTCATACAAAAAATGACATCGTCTAGATTTAGTAGCGCGATGTTTTTTTGATAAAACGATTATGTTAATTGAGAGGGTAGAAGACAGATTGACTTTGGTTGAGGGTTTTACAGGCTTAGTTTTTGTACGAGAATACTGGCTGAAACATTTCTGGAATGATGGAATGGAGACTCACGAGAAATTAAGAAAGGCAATTGGGCTTAAAGAGAGACGTGGGAGTAAAGCAATTTGATTGGTTGAAACTAGAGGAGAAAGGAAGTGCTCGGTGATGAATGAACCAAGCAATATATTTATGGTAAAAGATTGTGCTATTCTCGTTTTTGTCTCTATAATTTGATAAAATGGGAGAAAGACAGATGGAGGAGAAAAAAATGAATATATTATTAACGAACGATGATGGAATTGAATCAAAGGCGATTTGGAGTTTGAAAAAAGCCTTAGAAAAGAAAGCGCATCAGGTGTATATGATGGCTCCCATGGAGAATAACAGTGCTTGCAGTATGCGATTATCCTTATTTCTTCCCTTTGAAATGGAAGAACGAGAAGACCAGGTTTTTGCTTTGTCGGGTACCCCGGTGGATTGTGTAATTTTGGGTACCAAATTGATGGAAAAACAATATGAAACAAAGATTGATCTGGTGGTGACTGGAATCAACAATGGTCTAAATTTGGGGACGGATGTGTACTATTCCGGTACTGTTGGTGCTGCGCGTCAAGGACAGATTCAAGGGATTAACGCCATCGCATTTTCTTATGAAGGCTATCGACCTAGCGAAGAAGAAAATTTTCGAAGCGCAGAAATTGCTGCTGAATTGGTGGATCGGTATTTTGCTGATCAAGCGCGAGTGGAAGAGTTGATTAGTGTGAATTTGCCAAAGACAATTATGGAGGGATTCCCAGAGATTGCAGAGACCTATATCGGAAAAAGAATGCATGAAGGTGGAACCTTAATGAAACGAGAGGACGGTCGTTATTATATCGACATGACCGATTCTACCTTTGTGGAAGATCAGCGAGAGGGTTGTGATTCTAAAGCAGTGGCAGAGGGGATGATCTCTGTGACCCGCATTCCATACGGGTGCTAAAGGAGGAAAATAATGAATCCAATTTTGCAAGCAATTGAGAAGCGACAATCTTTGCGGAATTTTGGCGGCCCGCTTGTAACAGATGAAGAGCGGGAAGCCATTCTTCACGCCGCCCTGCGGGCACCGACGGCGGGAAATATGATGATGTATTCCATTGTGCAAATCCGTTCCAAGGAAACGTTGAAAACGCTAGCGGAGACTTGCGATCATCAACCCTTTATTGGGAAAGCCAGTTTTGGCTTGCTCTTTCTTGCAGATCTTCAAAAATGGCATGATTATTTTTGTTCGGTTGGATTGGAAAAGGATTTTACTGCCAAGGAATTAGAACCCAAGGCTTCTGATTTATATCTTGGATTGAACGATGCGATCATTGCCGCGCAAACTGCAGTGATCGCAGCAGAATCTTTAGGTGTGGGATCTTGTTATATCGGCGATATTGTTGAGAATAAGGAAATACATCAAGAGATGTTTTCTTTGCCGCGCTGGGTGTTTCCGGCAGCCTTTCTTGTCTTTGGCAAGGCTCCGGAAGGGGCGAGTCGGCCGATGACGCCCAGGTTCGACGAAAAATATGTAGTCTTTGACGAAAGCTATCAGGTCCTTGAGGCTGATGATTTTTCAGAAATGTTCGCCAGATACACAGAAAAGGAAAAAGCTTGGGGTCTTAGTTTTGGCGAAAAGCTCTTTAAACGGAAAATGGTGTCTGATTTTGCCATGGAAATGGATCGATCGGTTCGCGCATACGTCAGTGAATGGATGGGGGAGGAAGAATAATGAAAATTATTGCTCATGGTCACTCAAGCATTGAACTTCGGGGACGGGAGTATCGCATTTTAATTGACCCCTTCTTTACCGAAAAAGATCAAATGCAAGGGCTCAAGGGAATTGACTTTATCTTATTGAGCCACGCCCATGCAGATCATATAACAGGGGCTTTGGAAGTGGCAAAACAGAATGGAGCCAAGGTGATCGCAATTTATGAACTGGCGGCATATATGGAGAATTTGGGAGCAGAAGTGGAAGCCCTTGGCATTGGAGGGACCTTGGATCTTGGAGAGACAAAGATTACCATGGTGCCGGCGGTGCATTCCTCATCGATCTTTCACAAGGAACCTTTCTCGATTGAATATATGGGCCAAGCAGTTGGCTTTATTGTTGAAATGGATGGAAAGCGGGTTTATCATGCAGGCGACACAGCGATTTTCTCTGATATGAAACTCTGGGCGAATCTTTATCCCTTAGATGCAGCCATTCTACCTATTGGCGGGGTCTATACCATGGATATGCGGCAAGCAGTTATGGCTGCTGACCTGCTGAATGTGGATCATGTGGTTCCAATCCATTACAATACCTTTCCTGCGATAGAGATTGAACCACAGGATTTTCAAGACCTATTGCAGGATTCTGGCCGTAAAGGGTGGTTCCTTGCACCGAAAGAGGCATTTGTTCTCTAAAAATTCATCGATTTTTTTCTTCTTCTATGATAAACTTACAATAATTACTTAGATGGACTAAGTATTAGTCGATCTAAAGAAGTCGAAGAAGGGAAACGATAAAATTGAAAATAGGAAATAAGTTGATGAAAATCCCCGTGATTCAAGGCGGGATGGGGATCGGTGTATCAGCCGGTCGTTTGTCGGGCAGTGTTGCGGCATGCGGTGGAGCAGGCACCATTTCGGCGGTAGGCATTGGCTATCGTCAAGTTGATCATTTTAAGGCATTTTTAGAATCCAATTTAAGAGCGATGGAAGAGGAATTTCAAAAGGCGCGCAACCTGTCTCAGGATGGAATTGTAGGGTTTAATATTATGACCGTTATTACGGATTATGTGACCTACGTGAAAAAGGCGGTTTCTCTGAAAGCTGATTTTATCGTTTCGGGAGCGGGATTGCCCTTGGAATTGCCCAAATTTGTAAAGGGAACGGATACCCAAGCGGTGCCCATTGTTTCCAGCGGAAAGGCAGCTAAAATCATTTTGAAGACTTGGAAAAAGAAGTGGGAGTATATTCCACAACTTATTATCATTGAAGGACCGGAAGCTGGAGGGCATCTTGGCTTTAAAGCGTCTTACTTCGAAAAAGAGGAAAAGGAAAGCTTGAAGGACTTGCTGGATTCGGTTCGTGCAGCGGTTGCTCCTTTTCAAGAGCAAGTCAAAGAGAAAATTCAACTGGTGGTTGCCGGTGGAATCGTAACACCAGAAGATGTAAAAGCGGCCTTGGATCTGGGTGCTGACGGCGTACAAATGGGGACTCGATTTATTGCGACAGAAGAGTGCGATGCGGATCCTCGATACAAGCAAAAGTATGTGGAAGCCACAGATGAAGATGTAATGATTATTCAAAGTCCCGTTGGATTGCCGGGCCGGGCCTTGAAAAATCCATTTACTGTCGAAGGCGCCAAGGGACGCATCCGGTGTCGAAACTGTTTAACACCTTGTAATCCATCGACAACGATTTATTGCATTGCAGACGCTCTTGAGCGGGCAGTACGTGGCGATGTAGACGGTGGACTCTTGTTTACTGGAAGCCAAGTGGGTAAGATTCATTCGATGAAGTCTGTGAAAGAAATTTTTCAAGAAATCGAAGCAGTCTTGTAAAAGCATATGGAAAGGGGCAGGAAAATTATTCCTGCTCCTTTTTTTTATAGATATGGATGGGTCGGTCCATGCCTCCATGGGCAGCTTCCATAACAGCTTCCGATATGCTGGGATGCGGATGGATGGCGTGAGCCAGATCTTGCAAAGTGCCTTCAAGTTCCATGGTGGCAACAGCCTGTGCAATCATATCAGTCGCATTGGGGGCGACGATGTGAATGCCGATGATTTCATCATAGCTGTCTTTGTCTGCAATCAGCTTAACAAATCCAGTTGTATGTCCTTCGGCCATGGCCTTGCCATTGGCTGCTAGAGGAAAGCGGCCAATTTTGATGGATCGCCCTTCCTTTTTGGCCTCTTCTTCCGTGTAACCTACGGAACCCACCTCTGGAAAAGAGTAGATGCATGCGGGTGCCTTCTTGTAGTTGAGAGGCCTTGAACTGCCAAGCACGGCATTTTCAGCGGCGATGATTCCCTCTGCACTGGCGACATGAGCCAGCATGGCCTTGCCGTTCATATCCCCGATGGCATAAATGCCGGGGATGCTGGTTTCCATGGTGTCTGACACTTGAATTTTTCCCTTCTCCATCTTCAAATTCAAGGATTCAATTCCCTTTGTATTGGCAATTCTTCCGATACTGAATAAAATTTGTTCGCCCGTAAAAGTCACAGGGGTGCCACTGGTATCTCCTGTGATCATGTTTTGATCAATGGAGTGAATTTTTGTATGATAGACGATTTCAACGCCTGATTTTTTCAAGACTTTTTCCAGCAGAACGCGGACATCATAATCCTGTTTAGCAAGGATTCGATCGGAGCGTTGCAACATGGTCACCTGGCTGCCGAGTGCTTGAAAGAGGGTGGCAAATTCAATGCCGACGACACCGCCGCCTATAATGATTAAAGATTTTGGTATTTCTTTAAGGTCTAGTAATTCTCGACTTGTCTTCACAAACCCATCTTGGTAGGCGGTATTCAGTCCAGGAATTTCTGGTAAATGGGGGTGAGAACCCAGGGCAAGAATGATTTTTTTTGTTACCAGGGTTTCTTCGTTAACGCGGACACTTCCACTATTGACGACTTCTGCAAAACCCTTGTAGAGGGTGACACCATTTTTTTTCAATAAGGTGCGGACACCATTGGTCATTTTTTTAACGACTTGGTTTTTACGCTTTTGTATGCGGGTCCAATCCAGTTGAATATTGGATTGATCATCGATCACGATACCGTAGTCTTCCGCATGGAGGAATTCTTGATAGATTTTGGCACTCTTTAGGAGGGTTTTGGTGGGGATACAACCCCAATTGAGGCATACGCCGCCGTAGGCTTCCTTTTCAATTAAGGCAACATTAGCACCCAGTTGTGCCGCTTTGATAGCTGCCACATATCCACCGGGGCCTGCTCCAATTACGATGATGTCATACATGAGGATCTCCTTTCTATCTCAATAGCAGTTCCATTGGATTTTCCAAGACTCTGCGCAGGCTTGTTGACAGTCGCCCAGCATCGGCACCATCTAATGCACGATGATCAATGCTGATGGTAATGGGCAGTTGATGGCGTGGCAAAATTTGCTTGTTGATGACACTCGGTTTTTCTTGAATTCGGCCAATGCCGAGGATGGCGACTTGGCCCCTTGGAATGATGGGGATGCCAATGCTCGTCCCAACAGCGCCATAATTGGTGATGGTAAAGGTAGCATCTTTCATTTCATCCAAGGTGAGGGTTCGAGTGCGTGCTTTTTCGGCAAGCATTTGAATCTCCTTGGCCAATTGCAAGATTCCTTTCTGATTGGCATTTCGAATGACGGGGACAAGCAATCCATCCGGGGTATCAACGGCGATGCCAATGTGAATTTCTTTATGGATGCGAAGAAGTCCCTTTTCAAGATCAAGACTTGCATTCATATGGGGATGTTCTTGTAATCCAAAAGCTAGCGCCTTAATGATAAAAGGAAGGAAGGTAAGTTTGATCCCCTCTTCTTTAGCAGCCTCCTTTTGTGCCTTTCGTAAGGCAACCAGGTGTGTGACATCCAACTCGTCCATAGATACGGCATGAGGGATGTTTTGTTTGGAGGCCTGCATGTTTTTTGCGATTGTTTTACGCAGTTGAGAAAGCGGTCTATCAATGCCGCTAGTGACAGTGCTTTTTGCCACTTTTTCGCTGGTGGGTGATTGCGAAGGAATTGATTGATCTGCAGCCTTTTGAATATCGGCCTTCATGACACGCATATTTGGTCCGGTGCCCTGAATGTCTTGGATATCGATGCCCAGATCTTTGGCCAATTTTCGGGCGACAGGGGTTGCTAGCACTTTTTGATGTTTTTTTGCTTGTGACTGTTTTTCTGCTCCAGGAATTACCTCGTTCGAAACCTCTAGCTGACCGACAACACCTGCTGACGATTTCTTCTCAGCGAGAGGTTGGTGATCGACCTTAGGGGGGGAAGGCGTACTTTCCTTTCCGTCATTGATGATAACCATCAGATTCCCAACTTGAATGAGATCTCCAATGTCGTAAAACTTTTCTTGAATGGTACCAGATGCCGGAGAGGGAATATCGGCTGTGACCTTGTCGGTTTCAACTAGAAAAAGTGGATCGCCTTCTTTGATTAAATCACCCGGTTCGACATACCATTTTAACAATTGACCTTCTGTGAGGCCTTCTCCAATATCAGCAAATTGAAATCGAATCATCTTCTCGCCTCCTTAATATGCGATCAATCGCTTGATTTCTGAAGCGATTTTTTGTGGAGTAATCATAAAATGATGTTCCCCTTTTGGAAGGGGGACGGGGATATCGTAGCCAGTCAAGCGGGAAGGAGGAGCTTCTAATGAGAGAAAAGCGTCTTCTGTGACTAGGCTAATTAATTCTGCACCGGGTCCAAAGCTTGATACGGCTTCATGGACAACTAAAAATCGTCCGGTTTTTTTTGTGGATGTTACGATGGCTTTTCGGTCAATAGGGGAAATGGTTCTTAAATCGATGAGTTCCACTGAAATATTGGAATCATTTAAGAGGTCGATTGCCTTTTGTGCTTCGCGAACCATGGCGCCCCAGGCGACCAAGGTTAAATCGGTACCGGTTTGAAGGATTTTGGCTTTTCCAATTTCCACAGTATAGGGCTCATTTGGAACTTCTTGTTTAAAGGCGCGATAGATGCGTTTGGGCTCCATAAAGATGACGGGGTCTGGGTCCCGAATGGCTGCAATCATTAACCCTTTTGTGTCGTAAGGGGTTGATGGAATAACCACCTTCAATCCGGGAATATGGGCGAATAAAGCTTCAATGCTCTCGGAATGATGCTCAAGAGCGCGAATACCACCGCCATACGGCATACGAATTACCATGGAAAGTGGGTATTTTCCGTGGGAACGATTGCGATAGCGTGCAGCATGGGCAACAATTTCATTGAAAGCAGGCAAAACAAAGCCTGAAAATTGAATTTCGACCACTGGCTTAAGACCGTAAATGGCCATGCCTATGGCAGAACCGACGATTCCCGCTTCGGCCAATGGTGTATCGAAACAACGTTTCTTGCCGTATTTTTCTTGCAGTCCCTTGGTTGCGCGGAAAACACCGCCTTCAAAACCCGCATCCTCACCATAAATAACAATGCGTGGATTAAGTTCCATCTCTTGGTCAAAAGCTTGGTTGAGTGCACCAATATTGTTCAGCAAGGTCATTCTACTCGCCTCCTTCTAGAAATTGTTTTGCATTTCTTAATTGTTTTTCCAAGTTTGGGGTCAAAGAAGCATAGGTATAGGAAAAAACATCATCCAAGGTCGGTGATTGACTTTCCTCAATCCGAGAAAAAATGGTGTTGACCTCTTCTTCAAATTGCTTGTAGAGGGCTTGATCTTCATCTTCTGTGAGCTTTTTCTTGGAGATTAAATATCGTTTCAAGCGAAGGATTGGGTCTTTTTCCTTCCATTCTTCAACCTCCTCATCGCTTCTGTAGATACTTGGGTCATCGGAGGTGGTATGAGGGCCAAGGCGATAAGTGACGGCTTCAATTAAGGTGGGTCCCTCTCCGGCACGGGCTCTTTCAACGGCTTCTTGCGTAGCGGCAATCATTGCAAATAAGTCATTGCCATCGACCTGAATGCCTGGGATCCCGTATGCAATTGCCTTTTGTGCCAGTGTTTTTGATCGTGTCTGATCTTTTCTAGAGACAGAAATAGCAAATTGATTGTTTTGTATCACGAAAACAACGGGGGATTCAAAAACACCCGCAAAATTCAAAGCTTCATGAAATTCTCCTTGACTCGTTCCACCATCGCCGCAAAAGGCGATAACCACTTCGTCTTTTTCCTCATAATCAATGGCCATGGCCAATCCGACAGCATGGGTCAGTTGAGAGGCAATGGGAACTGAGATTGGAAGCATGCGCACAGAGTCTGGAAGGAGGGATCCGGCTTCATTTCCATACCAGTATAAGAATAAATTTTCTAGGGGGGCTCCTTTTTGAAGCCAGCCAGCCAACTCTCTAAATGCAGGAACAAGCCAGTCGCGTTCTTCAGTTGGAATAATGGCGCCTAGGCTAGCAGCTTCTTGACCGATACTTGGCGCGTAGGTGAGCATTCGGCCCTGTCTTTGATATTGGATTGCTTTTTGATCAGCAACACGAGCGAATACCATAGTTTCATACCATTTTCGGACACTTGCAAGATCGACTTTTGGCATGAGGCTCGGTTTTATGACTTTTCCTTCAGCAGATAAGATTTCGAGTTTTTTCCCTTTTAAGGGATCGTAGGTTTTACTTAGCATTCAGTCCTCCTTGTTTGTTACTTCGTAATACCATATATATAGCCAATTTTCACTTGAACAAGCAAACCCCTGAAGGGTATGATGCAAAAGATGATTTTCCAGGCTTTTTAAAAGGGAGTGGATTGCACTTTTTGGGGTTTCCGTTATAATAGAAGTTATAGGTTGGGAAGAATTGCTTAGAATGGAGAGGGGTTACTGAATGGAGAATCAAAATCGATCAAGAATGATGACCGAAGGCGCCATGATGGTTGGCTTAGCCGCGGTTCTTGGATATTTGGGACAGATGTTATTGACACCCGTGTTATTTTTATATCCGCTACCATTTTTGGTCTTGGGATATCGCCAAGGAACGAAGGCGACAGTGATTGCAATACTCGCAAGCTTGGGCGTCTGTTCTTTACTGTTTATGCCCATAGCAGCTTTGTCTATGACCATGAGTTTGGGTCTTCCTGCGATTGCAATGGTCTGGGGAATTCATCATTCCAGAAGCTTTGGTGAGATTATTATCATAGGCGGACTTGCAGCCTTGCTTGGATTTGGCGGCGCAGCCGTTCTTTTTCAGCTGGTCAGCGGGATTGATATGGTGGAGTATGTGACTAGCTTAACCGGGGAAATGCAAAGTGTCGTAGAAACGACGGTGGCAGCAAACTCCACCTTGGATGCGGAACAGGCAGACCTCATGCTTACGCAGTTTACGGCGATGATTGAAATGGTGAAACGAACCTTGCCAGCAAGCTTATTAATCACTTCTATGTTGATTGCTTATGTTAATATGCGATTGATGGTGATGATTTTAAAGCGGATCAAGATGGCGGTGCCGGATATGCCGCAATTCAAACTGTTTGTTTTGCCACGAGGTATGGCTTTTGGAATCTTAGCTATGTATCTGGCGGGAATATTTTTGGAGTATCGGAATTTTTTTGAGCCGGGAATTTTGACGCAGAATATTTTAATCCTGGCTATGGCTGCTTTTTTGGTGCAAGGGTGGGCTGTTGTGATTTATATTCTTGGCCAGCGAACAAAAAGCAAAACGATTGTTGTTCTGATTATTGTGATGAGTTTGTTATTTGCAGCGGTTCAGTATGCCGTACTGATGTTGGGAATGTTAGATCGATTCTTTAACTTCCGGCGATTGCCGAGTACAGGAGTCTAAGGAGACAAATATGAAATTGAAACGTTGGATTCGAATAATCAAAAGAAATCGAAAGCATCGCGTTGAAGAGGAAGAAAAAAAGATTCAGCGTGTGGTGAAAAAGGCGCGATTTGATCAACGCCAGATTTTAATTGGCGTTGGTTTGTTGGTTTGTATTTTGGCAATTTTTAATCTTCGACATAGTTTATTATTGGGGTTTGTATTCTTTTATGGATTTTCTTATTATTTGATTCGAAAAAATGGAAATCAGCATCAATGGGCGCGTCTTGTGGAAGGCATGGCGGGAGAAATGGACCTTGTCACGCGGGACTTGATATTTAATCTTCCCGTACCCTTTAGTTTGGTTTCTGAGAATGGTTCCATCCTTTGGTATAACGAAGTGTTTCAGACGACCATGGAGGGCCATGAATGGATTGGCGAGAGCATAGGCAAAATCATTCCTAATTTTTCATTTTCTCTTTTTGAAAAAGAATCGGTAGAGGTTTCTTTAGGCGAGCAAACCTATCAAGTGATGTGCAATGTGATTGAACCTAAAGACGATAAAAGTACGCGGCTTGCCATGTTGTATTGGATCCGTCGAACAGAATTGGCGGATTTGAAGGAACGTTTGGTCATGAGTCAACCGTGCATTGCTATGATCCAAATTGATAACTATGCTGAATTGGCATCTCGTAGAGAAGAATTTAAAATGTCTGAGATCGATACTGCGGTTCATCGAATTTTGGATGGCTACTCGGCTCGCATGAGCGCTGCTCTTCGGGAGTATGATGACGGAAAGTATATGATGGTGTTGAACTATCGTCAGCTGAATTGGCTGATGGAACGGAAATTTGAACTTTTAGATGAAATTCGAGAGGTCAATGTTGGTAATTCGATGCCAGTTACCTTAAGCATGGGGATCGGTACGGGCAGTGATTCTTTTACTAAGGTCTATGAATATGCGGGAGTTGCCATGGAAATTGCCCTGGGAAGGGGCGGTGATCAAGCCGTTGTCAAACAGGCTGATATCTTGAATTTCTATGGGGGAAAATCAAAGACCCTAGAGAAACGGAATCGAGTCAAGGCTCGAGTGATAGCCCATGCCTTGAAGGAATTGATTACAGAAAGTGAACGTGTTTTTATTATGGGACATAAGGTGCCGGATATGGATGCCTTGGGTGCGGGTGTTGGATTTTTGGCCATTGTCCAGAATCTCGATAAAAAAGGATATATTGTCTTTGAGGAAAGCAACCCCTCTGTTGACAACTTGATGCAGAGACTATTGGCAGAGGACGAGGAATACAGCAAGAACTTTTTGACTCCAGCTCAAGCGGAAGAACTCTTTCAGCCCAACGATCTCTTGGTTGTGGTTGATAATCATCGTCCCGATTCATCAGAAGCACCAAATTTGATTCCAAAGGCTCAGAAATTGATTTTATTTGATCACCATCGCAGAACGGCGTCCTTTATTGAGCCGGTAACCTTGATGTATATGGAACCGTATGCATCATCGACTTGTGAACTGATCACTGAAGTCATTAGTTATATGGGAGATGCCATGAAACTTTTGCCCTATGAGGCAGATTCCTTATTGGCGGGAATTACGGTGGATACCAAAAACTTCACCTATAAAACTGGAGTAAGGACTTTTGAGGCGGCATCTTATTTAAGGCGAGCGGGTGCGGATACCATGGAGGTTCGAAAGCTATTTAAAGATGATTTATCGATTTTGGTACAAAAGGCTTCTGTATTGAAGGAAGCGGAAATCTATAAGAGTTATTTTGCTTTGTCTCAATTTGATCAGGATTCGGATATTTCGATACTTGTGGCCGCGCAATCTGCGGATGAATTGTTGAAAGTCCGTGGGGTGAGGGCATCCTTTGTGGTTACAAATTATGGAGGACGGATTCATATCTCTGCTCGATCCATGGATGAGATCAACGTGCAAATGATTATGGAGAAATTAGGGGGAGGCGGCCATATGAATTCGGCGGCAACCCAAATCGATACGAGTTTGGCTTTGGCAAAAAACATGCTGAAACAGGCGATCGATGAATATATAGAAGAGGAGAAAGAATAAGATGAAAGTAGTATTGTTGAAAGACGTAAAGGACATTGGAAAAAAAGGGGACGTAATCAACGCCAAGGAAGGGTATGCCCGAAACTATTTGTTACCAAAAGGGTATGCGGCAGAAGCGACGAGTGGAAAGCTGAAAGAAGTAGAACAGCGAAATCGCGGTAAAGAGATACGTGCCGAGGAAATTTTGGCGGAAGCGCGACAAGTCAAGGAAGCCATTGAAAATGAGCAAATTGTGATCAAGAGCAAGTCAGGTGCTGGAAGCAAATTGTTTGGATCGATTACGATCAAAGAGATTGCCCAGGTTTTACAATCAAAGGGATATGAGATTGACCGTAAGAAGATGAAATTGAAGGGCGGAAAGATCAACATGCTGGGCCGTTTTCCAGTTGAGATTAAATTGCATCCCAAGGTCAAGGCGGAAGTAACAATAGAAGTTGTCGACCAGGACTAGATAAGGAGAGCGTGATGGAAGAACGATTCAGCAAGATTCCACCGCATAATATAGAAGCGGAACAATCGGCATTGGCAGCTATGCTTTTGGATCGAGATGCAATTGTGACAGCTTCGGAAATTCTACATCCGGAAGATTTTTATCGCAAGGGCAATGAGTTGGTTTTTGAATCAATGATGGAATTGTATAACACCAATGAACCTGTTGATCTGATTACCCTTTCAGAAAATTTGAAGAAAAAAGATATGCTAGAAGCTGTTGGTGGTGAGGCATATTTAATTGGCATAACCGACGCCTTGGCGACCACGGCAAATATTGCTACCTATTGCGAAATTATTGAAGAGAAGGCGGTTTTACGCCGATTGATTCAAACTTCCAATGAAATTATGGCGGAAAGTTATAGGGATCAGCGCAAGGTTACTGATATTCTGGCGCAGGCGGAAACGACTATTTTTCAAATTTCTCAGAGTAAGAATACAGGAACCATCACCTCCATGCGGGAGATCTTGTCGACAACCCTGGATCAGATTGAGGAGTTATCAAAGAATGCAGGCAAGTTAACGGGTATCACCACAGGCTTTAACAGTTTAGATGCCAAGTTAAATGGTTTGCAACGTTCAGATTTGGTTCTTGTTGCAGCGCGTCCGGCTATGGGTAAATCGACTCTTGCCATGAACTTTGCTGAGAATGCGGCGATTCACGCAGATGCCACGGTTGTTGTTTTCTCTCTGGAGATGGCCAAAGAACAGTTGGCACAGAGAATGTTGTCTTCCATGTCAAATATTGAATTGAACCGAATTCGATCGGGTGATTTGGATAATGAAGCGTGGTCCATGCTGATTGCAGCGATGCAGAAGTTGGCAGAGAAGAAAATCTTTATCGATGATACACCTGGGGTAACCCTGAACGATATTCGGGCAAAATGCAGACGTATGAAGGCAGAACGAGGACTAGACATGATTGTGATTGACTACTTGCAGTTGATGGCGTCGGATGGGAAAACCGAAAACCGTCAGCAGGAGGTATCAACGATCTCTAGGGGATTGAAATTAATGGCTCGTGAACTGGATTGTCCTGTTGTGACTTTGTCTCAGTTGTCTCGTGCGCCAGAACAACGGGCGGATCATCGTCCGATTATGTCGGATTTACGTGAATCTGGTGCCATTGAGCAGGATGCCGATGTTGTCTTGATGTTGTATCGGGATGACTATTACGATGAAGAGTCCGAGGATCAAGGCTTGGCCGAAGTTATTATCACCAAGCAGAGAAATGGTCCGACGGGAACGGTCAAATTGGCCTTCCGTGGTGAATATACAAAGTTTATGAGCATAGAACCATAAAGCGATGAACGAGGAGGGGAGACTTTTTCCTTCAAACAAGAGAGAATTTTATTTTCTCTTGTTTGAGAGAAAGAGAAATCCTTCCTTTTGTTTTGGAAAGGAAGGGTAAGAAACCCCTCCACGTTCTAGGAATAGAGCCCCGCCGTTCCCGGAGGGAGAGCCAAGCGACCCCGTAGGGAACTTGATGAGATCCTCCCTCATTCTAGAGAAGGAGCCCCGTCGTTCCCGAAGGGAGAGCAAAGCGACCCCGTGAAGGAGCCCTGTCGTTCCTGAAGGGAAATTTTTTTGTGGAAAAGAGTAGTTTTTTTATGTAAAAACCCTAAAACACGAAGAATTGGGGGCGCCTTCGTCTCTGATTTGTGGAAAAGAGGACGAAGTGTGGATGGAAAGGGACTATTATTCAGGTTTTGTGGATAATCCACAAGATATTCACAGAACGTCTGTGCATAAGTCTGTGGATACTGTGGATAATGTGGGGAAATCATCCACAAGATCTTGTGTTAAGGGAATGTCAATCCCTGAATCTAGTAAACTCAGAAAGTTATGAACACTGATTACAAGTAAATACCGACTATAAAGCGTATGATTATGACAACACTTTATAAAACATACGGATTTTCGTTGCATCTATCTATACTTTCTGGTAGAATTATCTCGGTCGAAAGACCCTGTACTAAATAAAATATGTGAGGTATGAATCATGTCAACCTATACTGTACTAGGCGCCCAATGGGGTGATGAAGGAAAAGGAAAAATTACGGATTATTTGGCGGAAAAAGCAGACTTGGTGGTTCGCTATCAAGGTGGAAACAACGCAGGTCACACGGTTGTGATCGGTGAAAACACCTATAAATTGCATTTGATTCCATCAGGAATTTTCTATTCTGACAAATTGGCTGTGATTGCCAACGGTGTTGTGGTCAACCCATTTGCACTGTTGGAAGAGATTCAATACTTAAATGAAAAAGGCATAACAACTGATAATCTACGCATTAGTGATCGCGCACATATCATTTTGCCAACGCATCTTAAATTGGATGCCTTGAAGGAAGAAAAACGCGGTAAAGCGAAGATCGGCACAACTATTAAGGGGATTGGACCGGCATATGTGGATAAGATGGAGAGAAGCGGACTCAGATTCGCAGATATCTTTTATCCAGAGGTGTTCGAAAAAATTCTTCGTAAGAATATTGAAGGAAAAAATGAATTGATCGAAAAGTTCTACGGCGTAGAAGGATTCGATGTGGATCAAACGGTTGTTGAAGTAGTGGCTGCTTTGGAAAAACTGAAGCCTCATGTCGTGGATACGGTGGAACTTTTACAAGATGCCAAGCAAGCAGATAAAAAAATCTTGCTAGAAGGTGCACAAGGCACCCTATTGGATATTGATTTTGGAACCTATCCCTATGTAACTAGTTCTCACCCAACAACGGGTGGTGTTTCCATTGGTACAGGTCTGTCGCCTTTTGATCTAGATGGAGCCATCGGTGTTGTGAAAGCCTATTTGACACGCGTTGGTAAGGGTCCATTCCCAACAGAATTGGAAAATGAGACTGGTGAATGGATTCGGGAAAAAGGATTTGAATTCGGAACAACAACAGGCCGCCCGCGCAGATGTGGTTGGTTGGATACTGTGATGCTTCGATATACAGCACAGATCAATGGATTGACTTCTTTGGTCGTTACCAAGTTGGATACCTTGGGCGGATTGGAAGAAATAGAGATCTGTTCAGGTTATTTATTGAACGGTAAGGTTGTAAAAACCTTCCCCGCATCTTTGCAGACCTTGGCGCTTTGCCAGCCTGTATACGAAAAACATCCGGGCTGGAGCCTTGAGAGTATGCAAGGGATTGAAACCTATGAAGACCTGCCTGAAACGGCGAAAAAATATTTAGCTAGAATTGAAGAATTGACTGGGGTATCGGTTGATATGTTCTCCATTGGTCCAAAACGATCTGAAACAATTATGAGAAAAGAAGTATTCTAGAAGCAAAACCCGAAACTGGATGGAGACATCCAGTTTTTTTATGGAACGAATATGGTAAAATAGGGGCAAAGAGTGATAGTAGTTGGAAATTGGAGGAAAAAATATGAAAAAATGGACGACAGAAACCCAAGCGATGGTGAAAGATTTACAGGCGTTGATTCAAATTAAGAGTGTTGAAGGAAAAGCGGAAGCGGGCATGCCTTTTGGACCGGGCCCAAAAGCGGCTTTGGATGCTGCTTTGGCATTATGTGATCGTTTGGGATTTCGAACAAAAGATTTGGATGGATATGCAGGCTTCGCTGAATTTGGTCAAGGCGAGGAAGTTGTTGGTATTTTGGCTCATCTTGATGTAGTACCAGAAGGCGATAGTTGGGATTTTCCTCCCTATGAAGCGCATATTGCAGATGGTAAGATCTTCGGTCGTGGAACCATTGATGACAAGGGACCAGCAGTAGCGGCCTTATACGGTATGAAGCGAGTCATGGATTCGGGTGTAGCCTTAAAGCGGCGTGTGCGAATGATTTTTGGCACCAACGAGGAAACGGGTTGGGGTGGCATTCATCACTATGTTGAAAAAGAGGGTGGTGTTACCCTTGGATTTACTCCGGATGGCGCATTTCCTTTGATCCATGGAGAAAAGGGAATATTGGATGCAGAGTTTAGTCAAATATTTCCACAGGCTGAAGCCGCAGTGAAGCTTCTTTCTTTGGCGGGTGGCAACGCTGTAAATATGGTGCCTGATTCGGCTACGGCGATTCTTGGCGGAGAGGGGATTGAAGATTGGATTCAGTCGATTCAAGGGGAGATTCTTAAGGATGGTCGCTTTGAGTTGATACGGCAAGGAATGACTTGCTCACTTAAGCGAATCGGAAAATCTGCTCATGGTTCAACACCAGAAGCAGGCGAGAATGCCGTTTCCCATTTAATTGATTTTCTTGTGAACCATGGGGTTCAAGATCCCTGTTTGGATTCCTATATGGACTTGGTTGGCTTGGAAATGGATGGCGCATCATTCGGCTGCAAGATGGATGATGAGTACGGTGCATTAACCTTCAATGTAGGGCTTTTTGAATACAAAAATGGAGAAGCAAATTTTCGGGTGAATATCCGTTATCCCATCAGTAAGGAGGAGGATGCGGTTTGGGAATCCATGCAGTCTATTGCCAGTGTAAAAAAGGGATGGTTGGCAGACAAGCTTAGTCATTTGGCACCGATCTATCGGGAAATCCAGGATCCTTTGGTTCAGACCTTGCTGGGAGTATACCGGGAAGTAACAGGAGATCTAGAGAACCAACCATTTACGATTGGCGGTGGCACATATGCCCGTGCCATGGACAATGTGGTTGCCTTTGGACCAGGACTCATGGGTTCATCTCATTTGGCCCATCAGCCTAATGAGTATATCGAAGTTGAGGAATTGATTGCCTTGGCTGAAATTTATGAAAAAGCCATTGTGCAATTGGCGAAATAAAAATAATCTGACTATTTTTCCAACTATTGAAATTTTCTTCACGCTACGATACAATAAGGCTAGCGTGAGGGCGCTTAGCTCAGTTGGGAGAGCACTAGCTCGACAAGCTAGGGGTCGCTGGTTCGAGCCCAGTAGTGCCCACCACAAGACAATCCTTTTGGATTGTCTTTTTTTTGCATTGAAATCAACTGCCTGGGGTAAATAAGCCATAGAAAGGCGGTATAAAAAAATGAAAGAAAAGAATCTACCATTATGGACAGGAATCAACGGAGCAGGAATGGTGGTTTGGTGGGTTGCCTTTGCGAGCCTATGGACGGGTCGATTTGGAGAATCCCTGATGGCTCTTTATGGTCGTGTTGAAACCTATGTAACGCCAACTGAACTGACTTTTATGGTGTGGCCTCTTGTGATTATAACCATGGCGATTTCCTTTGTAGTCATTCATCAAAAGGGTCAGGCAAAGTTTGCAGGTAGCCTAGGGGTTCCATATTTGACTGGGCAAGGCTTTGCTGTTGGCTGGGCTTATGCGACGGGGACAGGTCGATTGGGTTGGGCTGCTGTTTTTATTAGTTTTTCTGTATTGTTCTTTAGTATTGCCTATCATCGTTTGTACGAAAGCCAAGCGCCGCTTCGTATGACCTTTGGCTTGAGTATCGCCTTAGCGTGGTTCAGTGCTAGCACAGTTCTGGCTTGGGCGGTTTATCTGCGGGAAGCGGCTTGGGATCCTTTTATTTTTGAGCCCATGCAATACGCATTAATTGTAATTACAGCTGCATTGTTTATTTCATCCGTGCTGATTTTTCAAAAACGAGACTGGGTTTTTTCCTTGGTTGTTGTTTGGGGCATGGAAGGAATTTCAGAAGTGACGACGGATCTTGGGTATCGGATTCTCATTGTTATGTCCATGACTTTATTGATTGCATTTATTCTTACGCTTTTCACTTGGCGGGCGCGGGGGCACAGTCGTACCTCGGACAGTTATTTGAATTAATACAAATCCGTGAAAAGATTATGACAAAAAATTAACGGACGAGTCGACTCAATGATCTCTATACCGGGTATTATTATATTGAGGTGATAAACATGATGAAAATTTTAATTCCACTTGCGATTGCCGGTACTCTTGCTTTGATTTGGGCGAATCCCATCAGCATTGAAGAAAAAAACTATGAGACGCTAATTCATGATATATTGCAACGTTAAATGACTTCCCCCGCTTTGCGGGGGATTTTTTTTCTTGACAAAGCGAAAGAGAGATGCGTATAATAAAGCTAGAACTGGTAATGACCACATGACCGGAAGAGGTGAAAGGCAATGATGGATCCAAAAAGTCGAATTCCACTATACTATCAATTACTTGATGTTTTGCTGGAAAAGATTCGATCCGGTGAATTGAAAACAGACGACAAACTGCCGTCTGAGCGTGAGTTATGCGACCTATATGAGATCAGTCGATCCACAGTTCGCCAGACCATGTTGGAAATGGAGCGAGAAGGCTATATCTATAAAAAGCATGGCAAGGGGACTTTTGTTGCTGCACCCTATTTAAAGCAGGATTTAAGTGGATTTTATTCTTTCACCGATGAAATGAAGAAACTTGGCAAGGTGCCCAGTTCTCATGTATTGGAATTTGCTGTGATCGAAGCTGACATAGAAACAGCCTCACGGATGGGGTTAGCGGAAGGAGAACGCGTAATCAAGTTCAAGCGTCTTCGTTTGGCGGACGACGAACCCATGATGTACGAAAAGAGTTACATTCCGTATAAACGCTTTGCTGGAGTAACAGGAGAACAATTGGAAAAAAGGCCCATGTATGATATTCTTCGAGAAGACTATCAGGTGAGATTCACGGATGCAGAAGAGGTTTTTAAGCCGGTTCTACCGAAAGTGCATGAAGCGAAATATTTACATATCAAAGGGTATACACCATGTATGCTGATTGAGAGGATTACACGAGAAGGTCAAGCGGTTGTAGAATATACCGTTGGCATCGCTCGGGGAGATAAATTTGAATATCGTGTGGTGCTTAAGACGAGTGGTGTCTAGGCACCAAGCTTTTTACCACAACTGGTAAGAACCACAGGTCCACATGATGAACGAATAGGAGGAAATTATGATTTTAGGCGTTGAGGCTTCCGAATGGGAAGCAAAAGGGGCATTGATCACAGCGAAAGAGATTGATCAGCAGCCAAGACTTTGGGGGGAGACCTACGAAATATTTTTGAAAGAGGGACAAGCTCTTCAGAATTTTTTACTTCCCTTGTTTGAAAAGCAAGAGTTGCGAATTATTTTAACTGGAGCCGGCTCATCGGCATTTGTAGGAGATATGGCGGTACCTTATATGAGGAAACATCTTCCTTATCGGGTAGAAGCCATTGCCACAACAGATATTGTTGCAAATCCAGCCAACTACTTAAAGCGAGAGGTGCCAACATTGTTGATCTCTTGTGCACGATCCGGGAACTCGCCGGAAAGTATTGCAGCAGTGGATCTGGCTGATCAATGTGTGGATGAAATTTATCACGTATTCTTTACTTGCAACGAAGAAGGAAAACTTCATCTTCGAGCGAAGGGAAATGCAAATATTTTCAGCTTGTTGATGCCGAAAGATTCCAATGATCAAGGCTTTGCCATGACGGGATCGTTGACAAGCATGACCTTATCGAGTCTGCTGTTTTGTCATCTTGATGACCTGCATGATATGAAAAAAACGATAGAAATTATTCGGGAAAGAGCAGAAGGTTACAAGGAAAGCTTGATCCCTTTAGTGAAGGAATTGGTAAAGGCTCATTTTGCCCGTTACGTATATTTGGGATCATCGAGTTTGAGTGGAATGGCTCGAGAATCCGCTTTGAAAACCTTGGAATTGTGTGCCGGAGATTCGACAACGCATTACGACTCAGTTTTGGGATTTCGACACGGCCCCAAGTCTGTGGTCAATGAAGAGACCTTGACCATTCTATATGTTGCCAATGATCCATACACCTACGCCTATGACTTGGATTTATTGAAAGAATTTGCAGCAGATAAAAAGGGACATGTACTAGCGATTACTGATGGACTGGATGCACAAGTATCAAAACTGGCTGATTTTCATTATGCAGTGAATGAAAATGCAATGGAGACCATCGATGATACGTTTTTGAGTTTTCCTTATATCATAACCGCACAATTAATTGCTTTTTATAATTCCTTGGCTCTTGGAATGACACCGGACAATCCATCACCGACTGGATTTGTGAATCGTGTTGTACAAGGTGTCCATATTTACCCTTATAAATAGTTCTCTCCGGAAGGTTATCCTTCCGGGGGCAACCCCATCCAAATCAGAGGAGGAAAAAATGCCAAATATATGTTTAACACGAATTGATAATCGTTTATTGCATGGCCAAGTTGCCGTAACATGGTCTCATCATGTTGAGGCAAACCTTATCCTAATTTGCAACGATGAAGTTTCAAAGGATAAGATCCAACAATCATTGATGGATATGGCATGCCCGCCATCCATGCAGACTCGTTACTTCAGTATTGAAAAAACCATTCAGGTGATTCATAAAGCATCTCCGAAGCAAAAGATTGCCTTGATTGTACGTAACCCGCAAGATGTATGGAAATTGGTAGAGGGTGGCGTTCCAATTGATTCTGTCAATATTGGAAATATGCACTTTTCAGAAGGTAAAGAACAGGTAACGACCACCGTATCGTTGAATGACAGCGATCGTGATGCATTTAAGAAGCTAGTGGATCGTGGTGTGAAATGTACGATCCAACGAGTCCCGTCTGAAAAAGCGGTAGAGATTCAAAAGTATCTATAGCAACAGCGCTTGAGGAGGCGTTTAGTAATACAAAAATGAGGAGGAATTTCACATGTTTACACAAGCACTTTTAATTGCTCTGTGGGCTGGAATTTGCGGCATCGATATGTTCGATGGTTTGACGCATATTCACCGTCCACTGGTATCTGGTCTTGTCGTTGGCGCGATTCTGGGAAATGTTGAAACAGGATTAATCGCCGGTGCAACCCTGGAATTGGTTTGGATGGGTATGGTGCCATTGGCTGGCGCGCAACCACCTAACGTAGTAATCGGAGGGATCATCGGTACTGCTTTCGCTATTCTTGCGAATTTGGAACCGACAGTTGCAGTTGGAATCGCGGTGCCATTTGCGATTGCGATGCAGGGTTTAATTACGCTATTATTCACGGTATTCTCTCCAGTTATGCACAAGGCTGATCAATTTGCCAAGGCAGCAAATACGAAAGGCATTGATCGTATTAATTATCTTGGTATGACGGTATTATTTTTCATGTACTTTATCGTGGCATTCTTGCCAATATACTTTGGTGCTGAAAACGCAACCGAAGTGGTTCAATCTCTTCCAGCAACATTGATTGCGGGCCTATCTATCGCAGGGGGCATGATGCCTGCCGTTGGTTTTGCCATGCTTTTGAAAATCATGTTGAAAAAAGACTACGTTGCTTTCTTGATCATTGGCTTTATTCTAGTGGCTTATATTGGTCTTGATATCTTGGCAGTTGCTTTATTGGCTGGCGCGTTTGCAGCATATGACTTCTTCAACACAAAGCGGATTGAAGCTTCTGTAGAATCCAATGGAGGAGGTATGAGTGATGGGATTTAAGGACTCAAGTGTAAATAAAGTGATTACAAAAAAAGATTTAAGCAAAATGGCATGGAGATCGCTCTTTCTACAAGCATCTTTCAACTACGAGAGAATGCAAGCTGCGGGGTGGTTGTACTCATTGATGCCAGGCTTGAAAAAAATCCATACAAATGATGATGATCTTTCTGATGCTATGCAAGATCATATGGAGTTCTTTAATACACATCCATTCCTGGTGACCTTCATTATGGGAATTATCATCGCAATGGAAGAAAATAAAGAATCTCGTGAAACCATTCGTGGTATCAAGGTTGCAACCATGGGACCGTTGGGCGGAATTGGCGATGCCTTGTTCTGGTTGACTCTGCTTCCAATTTCTGCGGGAATCGGCGCTTCTATGGCCATGCAAGGTTCAGCGGCAGGTCCAATCTTCTTCTTGGTCGTCTTTAATGTGGTTCATTTCTTGCTACGATTTGGTTTGATGTATTTTTCTTATAATCAAGGGGTAAAAGCGATTCCATTATTAAAGGAAAATACGCAACGTATTTCTCACGCAGCTTCTATTATCGGAGTTTCTGTAGTGGGTGCCTTGATTGCATCGTATATTCGATTGAACCTAGCTGTTGTGATTACAGCTGGTCAAGCGACAGTTAATTTGCAATCTGATGTGATTGATATGGTTATGCCGAAATTATTGCCATTACTGTATACCCTGTTAATGTACCGATTGGTGAAAAAAGGTTGGTCTCCAACCAAGTTGATCGTATTGACTTTGGGCATTGGTGTTCTAGGACATTATATTGGCTTAGTGTAAAGGATACGGGGGGAGGACGTTCAAACGTTTTCCTCTTTTTTATTCAAATGAAAACGTAATTGAGAACAAAAAAGCCAGGAGGAGATTGTATGGCGGGGATTGTGTTGACAGGCCATGGGAATTTTGCCACAGGGATTTTATCAGCTGTGGAATTGATTGCAGGGAAACAAGATGGTATTCAAGCCGTCGATTTTTCTGATGGTATGAGTGTGAAAGAATTGGACTTGGAATTGAAACAGGCGGCAACAGCTGTTGATGGAGAGAATGGGCTTGTATTTTTCTCGGATCTTGTAGGGGGGTCTCCTTTTAAGTCAAGCGTATTGCTGGCGCAGAGTTTAGATGCGGAAGTGATTGCAGGGACGAATCTACCGATGATTTTATCGGTGATCTTTACTGCAAAGAGTCAATCACCTTTATCACTTAAGGAGCAAGCACTAGAAGAAGGAAAAAATGGCGTACTTGCATTTGTCATGCAAGCACGTGTTGAGATAGAAGACGAAGACGGGATTTAGGAGGAAGAATATGGCATTGCAAACTAGTTATTACATGTTAAAAAAGGCACAAGAAGAGGGGTATGCGGTTCCCGCATTTAATATCCATAATCTAGAAACGCTACAAACCGTAGTGGAGATCGCGGCAGAAATGCGTTCGCCGGTGATGATTGCGGCAACACCCGGAACCGTACGTCATGCAGGAAAAAGATTTTTGCTGGCTATGGCGGAGGCTGCAGCGGAAACCTATGATATTCCCATTGCGCTTCATTTGGATCATCATGAAGATGTGGCCGATTTGAAGGAGAGCATTGACATGGGATATCCTTCTGTCATGATTGATGCATCGAAGCATGCTTTTGCCGAAAATATTGAAATCGTGAAAGAAGTCGTTGACTATGCACATGAGCGTGGTGTTACCGTGGAAGCGGAGCTTGGCAAATTGGGCGGCCGAGAGGATGATTTGGTGGTTTCAGACAAGGATGCCTTTCTAACCGATCCCAAAGAAGCGATTGATTTTGTTGAAAAGACAGGTGTTGATTCTTTAGCAGTTGCCATTGGAACGGCTCATGGCCTGTATAAAGCAGAACCTGAATTGGACTATGAGCGATTGACCGAAATTAAAAAGGTCGTTTCCATACCCTTGGTCTTGCATGGAGCATCTGGTGTACCCGGCGAGAGTGTAAAAGAAACGATCCGACGCGGGATCTGCAAGGTGAATATTGCAACAGAGTTGAAGATTCCTTTTTCTGATGCCATGAAGGCCTACTTTGTTGAGAATCCAAAAGCCAATGATCCACGCTACTATATGAAGCCAGCAAAGGAAGCGATGGCAGCAGTTGTTCGAGAGAAAATTGAAATTTGCCAGAGCGCGAATCGCGCCTAGGAGGAAAAATGATTCTTACTATCACAGCAAATCCAGCGATTGACGCACGGTATTTTTTAAATCAGTTTGAAGTGAATCAAGTGGTGCGTTGCGAAACCTATAATAAAACTGCGGGCGGCAAGGGTTTGAATGTAGCCCGGGTTGTTGATCGACTAGGCGAAGAAGTGACCTGTGGGGGATTTGTTGGTGGCAGAAACGGTGATTTTATCCGAGAAACGATTCAAGTCGCAGGCTATGAAGACCATTTTGTAACCATAGGTGAAGAAACGCGTGTTTGTTTGGGAATCTTGGGGGCTGACGGCACCCAAACGGAGATTCTGGAGCGGGGTCCCGTGGTTACTGAGGCGGAACAAGAGCAATTTTTTAAAAGGCTTCCAAAGATGCTGGCAGGTGTTAAGGTGTTAACGATTTCGGGCAGTCTGCCGGCAGGAGTCTATCCAAGCTTCTATGGAAAGCTGGTGGGTGCTGGGAAAGAGGCTGGAGTTACGGTGATTCTTGATACGTCTGGAGAAGCTTTTCGAAGCGGAATACAGGCTGGGCCAGACTTTATTAAACCCAATAGAGAGGAATTGTCTGCGTACTTTGGTCGAGACATTGAAAGCAAAGGACAAGCCATTGAAGCGGCAAAGGAATTGATTGAAGAGGGGGTTGGCGCGGTAGCCGTTTCCTTGGGAGGTCAAGGTGCTGTATTGGTAAGTCAGGGATCTGTAATTGAGGTGGAAATCCCTCAGATTTCCGTTGTAAATCCAGTGGGATCGGGCGATTCCTTTGTAGCCGGATTTGCGGTTGCTCTCTCTCGGAAAAACAGCCTGAAGAAAGCCATGCGTTTGGCATGCGCTTGCGGCACGGCCAATGCCTTGGAGGAAAAAACCGGTTGGATTGAGTTGGAAAAAGTCGAACAAATTTCGAAAGAACTGATCGTTTCTGAGAAAAAAGCTTGATTCTTGAAGAGATACTGGATACGCTTTCGATAAAGGAGTGATGAGGTTGAATGGTTTATCATTGAAAGAAACGTTGAAAAAACTCCCAAAACGACCAATTCCCAAGGTTGTTATCTTTGATCGAGACGGGGTTTTATATGATACTATGCAGTGTCATCATGATTCCTGGGCCGCAATCTATTTGAAGCATTATCAGGTGACCTTGAATCCTGATGAAATTTTTTTAGAAGAGGGTCGTCCGAATGATGAGACAATTGATCGCGTATCTGAAAAGTATGGGATTCCTATTCCACCGCAAGCAGAAAAAGAAGAGATGGTTGTAGAGAAAGAAGCAATCTTTACTACCTACGATACTGATCATCTTTTTTCAGATACGATTCTTATGTTGGATACTGTAATTGCGACAGGGCAGGTACCCATGATCGCCACAGGCGGATACTATGAAGGAATTAAGGAAAAGTTGCTAAATGAGTTGGAAGGTCGCATAGATCTTGCCCATATGGTGACGCGTGTGGATTATAAAAAAGGCAAACCGAATCCAGAACCATATCTTCGTGCCATGGAGATTGCAGGGGTAGAAGCAAAGGAGGCAGTTGTTGTTGAGAATGCACCCTTGGGTGTGCGCTCTGCAGTTGAAGCGGGTGCCTTGGTCTTTGCCATTAACACCGGAGTTTTGTCGGACCAGATTCTTTATGATGAGGGTGCGGTGTGGGTTTTTGATTCTCATCAAGAATTAATTGAAGCTTGGAGCTTGATTATGGCACAATGGAAATAAAAACCAGAAATCACCCTGTTTACCAGGGTGATTTTTTCTATGTATGGGGTATTTATGTTATGATAGAGATGGACTTATACACAGAAAGAGGGAGGTAAGCAGATGCACTATAAGATCGTTGGAGACAGCAGTTGCGATATTACCAAGGAAATGGAAAATGAGATGAACATTGAATTGGCACCCTTGACATTTACCTTGAATGGCGAAGAGTTTGTGGATGATGAAAGCTTGGATTTAGATGGTTATCTAAAAAAGATAGATGAGAGCGATGAGGTGCCAAAGAGCGCTTGCCCGTCAATTCATACCTATTTGGAAAAATTTGAAGGCCCACATGACTGGTTGTTTGGCGTGACCCTGTCATCAGAATTGAGTGGTAGTTACAATAGTGCAGTGAATGCGATGCACATGTTTTTAGAAAAGTTTCCAGAAAAGAAAGCGCATATATTCAATTCGAAGGCCGCGGCCAGCAAGGAAGTACTAATTGCATTGAAAATTGACGAACTGGCGAAAATTGGCAAGAAGTTTGAGCAGATTGTAGAAGAAGTGGAACAATATATCGAGCAAACGAAAACCTTATTTGTCTTGGACAAGGTTGATACCTTAGAGAAAAATGGTCGTTTATCGAAGATGAAAGCAACGATCATTCGCGTATTGAATTTGAAATTGATTTTAACGACAGACAAGGACGGCGCCATTATTTCTGCAACCCAGGCACGTGGCAGCAAAAAGGCGTTGAAAAAACTGGTGGATGAAATGCCGAAATTTGGAACAATTTCAAAAGAAAATTTGGTAGCGATAGCTCATTGTAATGCGCCGGAGCGGGCACAGTATGTGAAGGAGTTAATTGAAAGCATGTATGAGTTTCGTGATGTGATTATTGTAAAAACCCGTGGCTTGAGTTCGACCTATGCCAATGAAGGCGGGGTCATTGTATCGTTTTAAGTGGAAAGGACTGTCTATGACAGTCCTTTTATTTTGGCAAAAGTGGAATTCCGCAGTGCATGCAATGATGTATATTTGTTTGTTTGCCAAAACTTTTTTTGCAGTGGGGGCAAGACCAACTCAAACGAATCCATACGATATAACTGACAAATGCAAGTGCAAAAGTCATGACTGCGAATTTATGGTCAGGATTTCGGATCCAAGCATCAACGAAGAGAAAACTGGAATGATCTTCGCCCAATAGTCGGACTCCAAAAAAGACGATAAGAAGTAGAATAATTGGAATGGACTTTAGATGCATGTTACGTTTCATGTTATGAAATTTTTTTTGTGCTTTTTCTATTTCTGATGGTGTAAAATTCATCATATCACCTCCCGAAACAGTATAGCAAAATTCTTAAAAATCAGGTCTTAACGTTTATTTAAATCGAATCAACTATTTCCATGCAGAGGATTGACAAGAGGAAGCTAGTTCGATAAAATTGGTATATACATTATAACAAGAAGGAGTTAAGCAAATGAAAATAATTGTGGCGAAAAATTATGAAGAACTGAGCCGTAAGGCGGGAAATTTATTTGCAAGCCAATTAATCTTAAAATCCAATGCGGTGATTGGGCTAGCAACAGGCAGCAGTCCGGTGGGGATGTACAAGGAATTGATTCGGATTTATCGGAATGGAGATATTGATTTTGATGAGGTTGTTTCTTTTAACTTGGATGAGTATATCGGATTAACTCCGGACAATGAGCAAAGCTATCATTATTTTATGCGGGAGAATTTGTTTGATCATATTAATATTCGACCAGAGAATATTCATATCCCCAGTGGAATTGCTGTGGATATGACGATTGCAGCCCAAAGTTATGACAAGATGATTGAAGAGGCTGGAGGGATTGATATTCAGATTTTGGGAATCGGAAACAATGGACATATCGGATTTAACGAACCCGATGTGAAGTTTGAGGCGAGAACGCATATCGTGGAGCTGGAACCGGATACGATTGAAGCTAATTCGCGTTTTTTCGATTCGATTGACCAAGTGCCAACCCAAGCGATTAGCATGGGAATCAAGAATATTATGCAATCGAGAAAGATCGTATTGATTGCCAGCGGAGAAGGTAAGGCAAAAGTGGTTCAAGCAATGATTGAAGGACCGATTACACCGGAATTGCCCGCATCTGTTTTGCAATTGCACCCAGATGTTACCATCATTCTTGATCAAGCAGCAGCTAGTTTATTAAGGTCATAAGCAGCAAAGTAAGAGCGCTTCCAAATGTGGATTTTTCAAACACTTGGGGCGCTCTTTACTGTTTTTCAAAATAGATGGGTTTCTTCGAATTTTAATTGGGAAAAAGTCAATTCTTGCCTGAGTGGTTGCGGAAGATTTCAAATATATTGACAGGCGTGGAGAAATCGAAGAAGATAAGATGGAATAATAAAAAACAAGAAGAGACAATAAGGAACAAGAATGGAGGAATTACAATGTTAGTAATGTTGGATACAGCAGATCATCAATCGATTCGAGACGGTTTTGAATATTTTCCTTTAGCGGGAGTAACAACAAATCCATCGATTGTAGCTAAAGCAAAGAGTGACTTTTGGGCGCTTCAAGAGGGAATTCGTACGATTATTGGTCAAGAATCCTTATTATTTGTGCAGGTTGTCGGTCAAACGGCAGAGGAGATGGTGGCGGATGCCAAGGTGCTTCAAGCGCGATTGGGAAACACCACTTTTGTGAAGGTACCTGTAACGAAAGAGGGTTTAAAAGCGATGCCAATGATCAAAAAAGCAGGAATTGGCGTATTGGCAACGGCGGTTTTTACACCGATGCAGGCCTTGTTGGCTGCACGAGCGGGTGCAGATTGGGTAGCACCCTACGTGAATCGTATTGATAATATTACAGGAGACGGGGTTGGCGTGATTGCCGCGATTCGTGATATTTTTGACCAAGGCGGGATTGATACTAAGATTGTGGCGGCTAGTTTTAAGAATGCGCAGCAAGTTTTGGAGTGTGCGAAATTGGGTGCTGAAGCGGTAACTGTTCCCGCTGATATTCTAGAAAAGCTATTGGAACATTTAATGACGGATTGGTCGATGGATCAATTTAATAAAGACTGGGAATCACAGTATGGAAAGAAGACAATCGCTGACTTGTAAGTCTTTTCCTATGGTATAATAGGGGGAGAATTCAACAAGGAGGCGAACGGAATGAAGCGATGGATGATGATTGGATTGATTGTTATACTTAGCATTCAGCCTGTATTTGCAGGATCCTTTCGGGATGTTGCAGGCAGTGATTATGAATGGGCAGACCAGTATATCGATACGATGAATGAAAAGGGAATCTTAAAAGGGTATGACGGTGGCATATTCAAGCCAGGGGATTCGGTTACCTATGAACAAGCCCTTGTTATGGCGGGACGTTTATTTCAATACTCTACCGATGAAGTGACTCAAGCGAGCAAAAGCTATCAATCAACCTTGGTTACCTTGGGAGCGGCGAATTGGGCCAAAGCAGATATCGCGATTGCTTTAAACGAGGGTTTGATTTCGGTTGAAGAGTTGAAAGCACTCTATGATAAGGACCGTGCCCAAAAAGTGAATAAGGGACAGATTACCCGAATTTTGGCGAGAGCCTTGGGATTGGAACAGGACGCGAACAATGTTTTGATCTATCAAGAGGTAGAAAAGTTCACCGATTTTGCAAGCAAGAAGAATGATGCGAATTGGGCTTATGTGGAAGTCATGGTGAAAGCGGGAATCATCAATGGATTGACGGATCCGGATACCGGAAAGCTTGTTTTTCAACCAGATTCTCAGGTAAGTCGTGCAGTTATGGCGACCCTTTTATCAAGAACCTATTCAAAGATGGAAGCAGGTGGATTGATCCATACGGGTTCTAAAACACCACCGGCTACGACTAATTCTTTGACTACGACAATTTCTAATCTAATTCCGTCGGGGAGTAATCACTTCGTTCAATTGCAACAAACAAGTGAATGGTATCGTGTCGATAGTCTTGCAGTGCTGACACGTAATGGCCAAGTAGCAACTTTGGGTAACTTCGTTAAGGGAGAAACGGTTGTTGTGACCTATGCTGTGGATGATAACCCGGCCAACAATACTTACAAGTTGTTAACCATGACAACAAGTGGGAGCGGGCAAGCAAATCCATCGAATCCACCGTTAGGCACGGTAGTATACGAAGGGATGGTCACCCAGCGAAGTGACAGTAATGGGTCAATTACCTTTGTCCAAGATAGTTTTGAAAATGAAATAAAGGCTTACAAGACATGGACGGTTAATAAAACGTTTCCTATTACTTTGGGATTTGAAAGCACAACGGCATCATCTTTGATGCAGAATCAATATGTTCAAGTAAATGCCAATAATGGGCAGGTTGTTTCGATTACGGCTTGGCCTGCGACAACAACGATCAGTGGTGTTTTTCAAGGGATTGTATTTGGCCAACAAAATAAGGTCAAACTTGTATCGAATGGCGTAACAAGAGAACTAGCCTTAGGAAATTCCGTTTATGTGATGAAAAATGGCAGACAAATTTTAGTAACTGAATTAGCGGTTGGTGATGCAGTTACCATGACTATGAGTTATCAAGAAGTCTCTTCGATTATGGGAACGGCGACTACGGCTCAAACCATTCAGGTTGAGGTGGTTTCAGTAACCATTGCAGGAACAACGGAGTTAAGAGTGCGCACCTCAACGGGTGTGGAGTCAACGTATTCAGTAACCAGTGCAACGCCAGTATATCAAGGTAACGGACAAATTCAAATCTTTGATTTGCGGCCCGGCAACCAGATTACTTTATATGTAATGGGGGATCAGATTCTAAATATTTCCGTTCAAACTCAAAGTGGTTCGGCCGCTTTTGTTGGGCGCTTACTCTTATCTGATTATGGACTCCAACTAATGATGCTTGAAAAGGATGACGGCACACAAGTTAATGTTTACTATAATCAACAGACTAATTTTATTAATTCATCAGGACAGTCAACTTCCTATGGACAATTGAGTACAGGCAATCAGATTTCCATTGCAGGTACTTATAACAGCGAAGGCAAGTTGATTGCCAATACAGTCATGATTTTGACCCAATAAATGTAAAGTCTCCGTTTCATCTTTGATGAAGCGGAGCTTTTTTATTCTCATCGGAAATGGTGTACAATGAGAAGAGAAATTAATGAGAATATTTGATACAAAGGAGTAGCAATGAAACGAGTATTGGGAATTTTTCTAGCAAGTGTATTGATTCTAACAGGGTGTCAGCCTCCCCTTGAAATAACTGAAGAGCCCTATGTTCCTGTCGAAGTTACAGATGTACAAACCATGAACCTAGAGCAACGTGCGGCGCTGTCTGGTGTGTTGATGGCTAATCGAGAAGCGATGATTATGGTGCCAATAGCCGCAGCAGTCGAGCGTGTTGATGTGCGGTTGGGCCAATGGGTTGAGGAAGATGATCCGTTATTTCGATTAGATGCAGAAGCGATTGAGGATCAGGTTGAACAGGCTGCAGCTGCTTTTGATCAAGCTCGTGCCGGCTATGAAAGCAACCTGGAACAATTGCGATTGGCCCAAACTACAGCCGAGCGCTTGAAACGATTGTATGAAGCTGGCGCGGTGTCGAAGAGCGAGTGGGAACAGGCCAAGCTTGCAGCTTCACCCGAGATGATTGATGCCTTGCTTGCAGGCTTTCAACAAGCGAAAACGATGTATGATCAAACCAATTCTTTGCTGAATGATTTAGAGGTGAAGGCACCGATCTCGGGAAAGGTTTCATACCTTGGGGTGACGGAGCAGGGCTATGCGGCACCCGGGCAGCCGGCTGCTATTATTTCGGATGCCTCCACGATGAAGGTGGCGGTAAACTTGCCGTCGAAACTGATTTCTTTGATTTCGGTGGGGGATTCGGTTTCTCTTGAGATTCCAGCGATTCAAACGCAAACTATTGGAGAAATCTTGGCCATCGGTTCAGCTGTGGATCAGCAGACTTTTTTGTACCCGGTGGAAGTAAGGCTAGAAAATCAGGCAGGGAAGCTGTTGCCAGGCATGTTTGCCAAAGTTTATTTGGTTACTGAGAGGCGAGATGGAGTGGTAGCCATTCCCATTGAAGCCGTTATTGAGAAGTTAGGTCTTAAAAAGGTCTTTGTGCAAGAGGAAGACCGCGCCGTGGAACGTCTAGTTGAAACTGGTTTGGATGACGGAAGCTTTGTTGAGATTGTATCGGGACTCTCCGTAGGAGAAAAATTGATTGTCAAGGGTCAAAGCTTTTTGGAAGACCAAGCACGGATTTTGGTTGTGGAAGAGTAGGAGGACAAAATGTTATCAAAGTTTGCAGTTGGTCGTCCCACAACCATTGTGATGATGACCCTGGTCCTTTTGCTTCTGGGGATCATATCATTTCTTAATATTCCGGTGGATTTGTTTCCGGAAATAGAAGTCCCTGTCTTAATCGTATTGTCGGATTACGAAGGGGTATCACCATCAGAGATTGAAAAATTAGTAACGCGACCATTGGAAGGAGCCACCGCTGCTGTAGAAGGACTGGTTGATTTGCAGTCTATTTCCTCGGAGGGGCGTTCTTTGGTGGTTGCGCAATTTGATTATGGTACGGATATGGATCAAGCGTCTTTAAAGGTGCGAGAACGGGTAGACATGGTGGAAGGTTTTTTGCCGGAGGATGCTTCTGCACCCACGATCTTGCGCTTTGACCCCAGTGATTTGCCGATTCTTGATATCGCTTTGACGGCGCCAGCCCTTTCGTCACTGGAGTTGCAATCCTTTGTAGAAGAGGAACTGAAGCCAAAGCTGGAGCAAGTAGATGGTGTAGCTAATGTTGATATTATCGGCGGTGTGGAAGATCAAGTCGAGATTCGATTCAGCCGCGAGCAACTGGTTGGTTATGGCTTGGATATCGCGCAGATTCAGCAGATTCTGGCGGCAGAAAACTTTAACCTGCCTGCAGGTCAAGTGAGTCGAGGCAACCGTTCCTTAAGTGTGCGGGCCATTGGTGAATTCCAATCTATCGAGGAAGTGCGGGACCTCTTGTTGCCTCTGCCTCGTGGTGGACAAGTTCGCTTGGGTGAATTGGCTCAGGTTGAACGGATCGCCAAGGAAGGAACAACCAAAACCCTGATTAACGGTCAAGTAGCGGTGGAGCTTTCTATCAACAAGCAGTCTGGCACCAATACGGTTGCTGTATCGGATCGAATGGAAGCGGAACTAGCGACCTTGCTAGAGGCCTATCCCGAGATTGAAATGATTCGGATTCTTGATCAGGCGGAAGTCATTCGATTGGCCATTAAGGCCGTTATTCAGGATGCGCTGATCGGCGCTTTTTTGGCTGTATTGATTTTGTATATCTTTCTGGGTAATTATCGGACCACATTGATTATTGCGATTACCATTCCAGTTTCGATTATTTCGACCTTTATTTTATTATTCTATACGGGTATTACCATCAATCTGATGACCCTGGGTGGCTTGGCACTGGGGCTGGGGATGCTGGTGGATAACTCCATCGTTGTTTTGGAAAATATATTCCGCTTTCGGCAGGAAGGCTATGATTTCAAAGAGGCTGCTGTACGGGGAGCCAAGGAAGTGAGTTTATCGGTAATGGCATCGACATTGACAACCATTGCTGTCTTTTTACCTATTTCTTTTGTTGGGGGATTGACCTCGATTATTTTTCGGGAACTTGCATTAACGGTTACCTTTTCGCTGTTGACATCCCTGTTACTGGCTCTGACTTTGATTCCCATGCTATCATCTTTATTGCTGACGGACAGACAGATGGAACTGGCTTTTACGGATGAGGATCAACGCCACCGATTGATTGGTCGCATTCGACATCAGTTTGAGTCGCTTCGCCTGCTATATAGCCGAACTTTGAAGCGAGCCTTGCGGAATCGGAAAAAAATGGTAGCCGGAGCTGTAATTTTTATGGTTGTGGCCGTCTTTTTGGCTTTCTTCCTAGGGCAGGAATTCATTCCTGAGATGGACGAAGGTTTGGTGCAAGTGGATGTACGCCTGCCGGATGGTGCACAGTCCCATGAAACGGAAATGGTTCTAGCTAAGATTGTTCAACGGATTCAACCCATAGCAGAAGTGCAGTCCTTGTTTACGCGAGTTGGATCAAGTGGAAACCAGGGCATGGTTTCTGCAGCTGGGAATCGTGGCCAGGTTTCTGTGATCTTGTCCTCTCTTCAGGACCGAGAGATAGAGATTCAAGTGATTGAAGCTGAAATTCGAGAAGCAGTAAAAAATATTCCTGGTGCGGAAGTTTCGGTGATGGTTCCATCGTCCACCAACCTTTCCACTGCGGCAGCACCTTTGGAAGTTAAGATTCTTGGCGATGATTTGGATGCTCTGCAAAAGGTAAGCGATGATGTGGTGCGAGAACTTTCAAAGCTTGCGTCCCTGACGGAAGTCAAAAGTGACCTAGCAGAAGGGATCCCGGAGGTTTGGGTCGTACCGGATCGATTGATCGCTTCACAATATGGATTGACAACAGCGCAGATTGCACAATCGGTCAATCAGCAATTAAGTGGTATCGCGGCGACTCGGCTGAAATTAGGCGGGAAAGAAGTGGAGGTACGCCTGCGGGGTGATTCGATTTACAGCGAAAATATGAATACCCTTTCCCAAACGCCAGTTGTGGGTTTTGGGGGATTAAGTGTTCCCCTGGGGGAGGTTGCTGAGATTCAATTAAAGCAGGGACCTATCAGCATCAATCGGGAATCTCAGTCAAGATTGATTTCGGTGACGGCTCAATTGGCATATGGAGATGCGGCAGATGCTGCGGTGGTGGCTGAAAAAGCCCTCGCTTCCTTGCAAATGCCGAAAGGAGTGCGGGTGGAAATTACGGGAGAAAATGAAGAAATTGAAGAGGCTTTTTCCGATCTGGGCTGGGCCATGCTTCTGGCAGTTGTTCTGGTGTATATGGTGCTTGCATCGGAATTTGAGTCTCTGCTAAACCCATTTATTATTCTATTGATTGTGCCCCTGTCCTATGCGGGCGCTCTCTATGGATTAACCTTGTTCCAGCAAACCCTGAGCGTACCGTCGATTATGGGCCTGGTCATTATTACGGGGATTGTGGTGAATGATGCCATTGTGTTGATTGATTATGTCAACATACGAAGAAAGCAAGGGGAATCGCGGGAAGAGGCCTTGCTGGCGGCGGGTCCGATTCGGATGCGGCCAATTCTGATGACAACCTTGACAACCGTTCTAGGGTTAGCGCCTTATATGGTTGGAACCGATGAGGCGTCGATGTTTATGCGTCCTATGGCAGTCGTTGTGATCTTTGGATTGATCACTTCAACCCTCTTGACCCTGGTATTGTCCCCTGTGATCTATTCCCTCTTTGATGATCTTTCCATTAAAATCGGGTCTCGGATGCACAGAGGGGTTTCAAGCAAGTAAAGATTTCGGTATAATAAAAGGCAGTTGAGGAGGTGGCTTATGAAACCAGTGATTGGTGTTTTGGGAAATTTGACAACCGTAGAAGAAAGGGCGGTGACACGCGCCTTTGTCAATCAATCGTATATTGATGCGGTTGAAAAAGCAGGTGGTGTACCCTTGGTCTTTCCGGTTGGAATCGATCGAAAGGCAACTGCGTATTTGTTGGAGCGGGTAGACGGACTGTTAGTAACC
Source organism: Gottschalkiaceae bacterium SANA (assembly GCA_036323355.1). GTDB lineage: Bacteria > Bacillota > Clostridia > Tissierellales > GPF-1 > GPF-1. The sequence continues at coordinate 673,329 of AP028876.1, forward strand.
GGAGGGATAGACGTGCATCCTTTCTATTATGATGAGGAGCCTTATGAGGAATTGGGAGCGATCTTGCCCACCATGGACTTATTTCATATTGAAGCTGTTCGAAAAGCGGTTGAGATGCAGATGCCTATTCTTGGTATTTGTCGGGGCCTGCAGGTGATGAATGTTGCTTTCGGCGGAACCTTGTTTCAAGATTTGAGCCATATTCCTACCATGGTCCTAAAGCATCAGCAAGAAGGCAGCCGAACTCTAGGCATGCATTATGTTGAAGTCGAGGCAGGTAGCCGGTTACGAAAAATGATCGGGGAAAGGGTGATGGTGAACAGTTTACATCATCAATCCATCAAAGACCTAGCACCAGATTTTAAAGTAGTGGCCAAGGCGAGTGATGGAGTGGTGGAAGCCATTGAGAAAAAAGAGTATGGATTTTGTTTGGGGGTGCAGTGGCATCCTGAAGAAATGATTCAAGTATCGAGCGCGATGAAGCCAATTTTTCAGGGCTTTATCAATGCGACTCGAACGGAAGGTCTGGGAGGAAAATAAAAGCGATGGCAAAAACGAATAGAGAACGGTTGATCAGACAATCGGTACAAGGAAAAGTACATCATCCATTGGGTAATGATTTTCGAGTAGAACGAGACGGAGAGCCGCGGATTTTACCTGCAACGGGTGGAATTTGCTACAACGTGAAGGTTGGGGATCCGGCCTTTGGTTGGGAAGGTGATCATATTGAACCGGGCGTTTCTGTACGAAACGAAGAGGTGAGGGAGAATCAAGCCTTTACCGCCTTGTCATGCATTGGCAATGAAGCGATTGTTGTGTCGGGTGATGCCAAGGGTGATCGAGGTTATGTAACAGGAAAACACGGTGGCATTGATCATGTTCTGGTGTATTTTGATGATGAAACCCTAAATGCCTTGGCGATCGATGATAAAATTATGGTTCGCGCCCATGGACAAGGATTAAAATTGAATGCGTACCCGGAGATCAAGGTGATGAACATTGACCCAGATCTCTTTGATCGGATTCAAATTGAGGAAAAAGAGGGGCGTTTGATTGTTCCAGTTGCGGCGGAAGTGCCGGCAGTGATGATGGCATCCGGTTTGGGGGCGCGCCATGCTTACTCGGGAGATTTTGATATTATGACTGGGGATAAGGCTGGGATAGAGGCATCAGGGATTGATCAGCTTCGATTCGGTGATCTAGTCTTGCTAAAAGATATGGATTGCGCTTATGGGTATGACTATCGCCCTGGTGCTGTGAGTATTGGGGTTATCGTCCACAGCGACTGCATCAAGATGGGGCATGGCCCTGGGGTTACTGTGATTCTAACCAGTCGTGATGGCAAGATTGACGGCCTTATTTCTGAAGGTGCAAATATCAAAGACATTATTGAAAACGCATAAATCTTGAATTGGGGAGAGAGTATGGGGATAAGAATACTGACAGACAGCGCGGGAGACTTGCGGCCTCAAGAAATTGAGGATCTGCAAATTGTAGAGCTGCCCATTGTCATCCTTGTGGATGATCAGGAGTTTTACGAAAATGAGACCATACAAAAGAGCCAAGTCTATGACAGACTCAAAGAGGGGAAACGAGTTACGACGGCACAGATTACCCTGCATCGATTTTTGGAACAATTTAAGGCATTTGCTTCAGCAGGCGAATCGTGCATCTATGTGTCCCTGTCATCCAAACTTTCGGGAACCTATCAGGCGGCTTGTCTGGCAAAAAAACAGATCATGGATCGCTACCCGGATTTCGATTTAACCATCTTTGATTCCCGTTCGGTTTCTTACGGACAGGGATTGATGGCAAAGCGGGCAGCAGAATTGGCAAATTTGGGTGTGCCGAAGGAAATGATTCTTGAGTCGCTAAATTTTTTCCGGGACAAAATGCGTATTTACTTCACAGTTGGAACCCTAGAATATCTTTATAAAGGTGGCCGATTGAGTAAAACGTCTGCCTTATTGGGTGGACTTTTGGGCATTGCGCCAATCCTTGGGATTGAAAATGGTCAAGTAGTTGTGATCGGAAAGCAAAGAGGCGTCAAGAAGGCATGGCGGAAGATGATTGATTTAATGGATGTTGAGACCCAATGCGAGCCTACCATGCTTGTTGTGGGAAATTCCGGCACCCTAGATGATGTTGACCGATTTCTTAGATTGATGAGCAAGCGACTTCCGGGTGTAAACCCGGAGGTGATTTTGCCTGGAGCGGCAATTGGTGCCCATACGGGGCCAGGACTTCAAGCAATATTTTATTTGGCAGAGAAAGAACCTGAAAAATCGGAAGGATAAGGATATGGGGAAAAAAGTAAAACCTAGCTTGGTCGAGGTGTTTCAGCTGATGTTTGTTAGTGCTGCAACAACCTTTGGAGGTGGCTACGCCCTAGTGCCCGTGTTGGAGACTTCCATTGTAGAAAAAAAACAGTGGATGGAAGAAGAAGAATTTTTGGATGCTTTGACGATTGCACAGAGCATTCCAGGCGTCTTGGCAGCGAATATCGCCTTGATTTTGGGCCGAAGAATTTATGGGCTTAGAGGTGCGCTGGTGGCATGTCTTGGTGCTGTGCTTCCTTCTGTGATCAGTGTGATGATTATTACCATGCTGTATGAACAGGTAAAAGACGCGCCATTGATGCGCGGATTTTTTGCCGGCGTGAAGCCAGTGGTTGTGGCCCTTTTATTTTTTAGCTTTCTTAAACTGGCGAGGCGGATTCCCCGCCGATTCTATGATTGGTCCTTGTTGTTGGGGACCTTTGTTGCCGTTGGATTTTTTCGTATCAATCCCTTCTGGGCAATATTATTGGGAGGGGGGCTGTCGCTATGGCGCAAGGATTTGCCATAATATTGGACTTGTTTATTACATTTTTTAAGATTGGAGCTATGGGCTTTGGTGGTGGACTTGCTATGCTGCCCTATATCGAGCAACAGGTTAGTGTTTATCATCATTGGTTGTCAGAGGGAGAATTTTTGGATCTTTTGGCGATAGCTCAATCGACACCAGGACCCATTGCCATTAACTCATCCACCTTTGTAGGATTTAGAACGGCGGGTATTTTGGGTGCGGTTGTCGCTTGCATAGGGGTAATTTTCTTTGCCGTTTTTGCAATTAATCTGCTTTCGTCTTTTTTGGATAAAAATGTTGAAAATCCCCGTATTAAGCAATTGTTTTTGACCCTGCGTCCCATAACAGTGGGCTTGATTTTGGCTGCAGCATTTACAACGGGGTCAAAGGTATTGGTTGATTGGCCCTCAGTTGGGATTGCGCTTGTTGCATTTTTCTTCTTGAGTCGCTTAAAATTGCATCCCATTGTAGTTGTATTGAGTTTTGGGGTGACGGGAGCATTATTCTATTTATTCGTATGAAAAAACCCAACGGTTTCCGTTGGGTTTTTACCAAATGATGTGAGGAGTCCACGAGGAGAAATTCCACAGTTCATGGACATCGTTTGGTCTTATCATATGTTTGTTTCAACTATATTATAGTACAGTAGAATGGAATGAACAACAATTTGCATTGAAAATAAGAGGGGTTTATGAATGTTAAAGGGAGTTATCTGATGAAAAATCAATTAAAAATTTGGATGAAAGAAAGTCGATCCATCGTCTTTTTTGGTGGCGCTGGTGTGTCGACAGAAAGTCAAATTCCTGATTTTCGATCGGCGGATGGCTTGTATCAAGCAAAGAGTGAGTTTAATCATCGCCCAGAAGAGATGCTTAGTCATGATTTTTTTGTAAATGAGCCTGAAACCTTTTATCGCTATTACAGAGGGTTTATTCTGCATCCAGAGGCCAAGCCGAATGCGGCGCATTGTGCTTTGGTTGAATGGGAGAAAATGGGAAATTTGGCTGGTATAGTTACTCAGAATATCGACGGACTTCATCAAGCCGCAGGATCAAAGAATGTGATGGAACTTCACGGGAGCGTTCATCGAAATTATTGCGTGGGCTGCGGCGCAACCTATCCGCTTTCTTTTATGGTGGAATCAGAGGGAATTTCTCGCTGTAGGAAATGCGGTGATATAGTTCGACCGGATGTGACACTATATGGGGAAGGGTTGGCTAATAAGGTGACCCAAGCGGCTATCGAGCTGATTCGCAGAGCAGACATGTTGATTGTCGGCGGAACATCACTGGTGGTTTATCCCGCCGCAGGACTGCTTCGCTATTTTCGAGGAAACCGATTGGTCCTGATCAACAAAGAGGCAACACCCTTTGATGACAAGGCACAATTGATTGTTCGTGAGTCGATTGGCAAGGTTTTGAAAGAAACCTTGGAATAAGCTTGTAACTGTCAATTTCATATGGTATGATAAGTAAAATAAATCTTTAAATCAGTTCTGTGAGACTGATAAGAATATGAAAATTTTTTTGTGTATTTTCACCTTCTTGCGTCTTGCTTGAAGGTTTTTTTTTGCCATTATTCATGTTTATCATTCATTTTAACTCGGTCCCGAGAGGCCGGAAAGGGAGGAAACAAATGTCTACAAATGAACCTGCTATGACAAACTCTAATTATTACGAGGGACTAAACGGAAAGAACATTGTCTTGGGTCTTCAGCACTTGATCGCCATGTTTGGCGCCACAGTCTTGGTGCCCATCTTAACCGGATTAAATCCATCGGTTGCATTATTCTCCGCCGGAGTGGGAACACTAACATTCCATGCGGTTACAGGTGGAAAGGTACCCGTATTCTTGGGATCTTCTTTCGCATTTATTGCTTCTATCGTTGCGGTGGGTCAGACTTTTGGGGACCTTAGATACGCACAGGGCGGCATTATGGTTGCCGGTTTGATCTACGTTCTGCTTTCATTCCTTGTTAAGGGCGTTGGTGTCGATAAGGTAAGACGATTGTTGCCAGCACAGGTTGTTGGACCCATGATTATTGTCATCGGCTTGAACCTAGTACCCGTTGCTTATGGAATGGCCTCAGGAAACTTCCTGCTAGCGGGAATTACTCTGGGTTCAGCATTATTGATTAAATATGTGGCGAAAGGATTTATTCAGCAATTGAATATCCTTTTGGCAGTCGTAATCGGATATGTGGTTTCTCTTTCTATGGGACAAGTTGACACAAGCTTGATCAGCGATGCAGCTTTCCTTGCAATGCCATCATTTACAACGCCTTTGTTTGATATCGGAGCGATCATGATGATTGCGCCAATCGTTTTGGCTGTATTTATGGAGCATATCGGTGATATTACAACCAACGGTCAGGTTGTTGGAAAGAACTTCATCGAGGATCCGGGTTTGAACCGAACGCTTTTGGGCGATGGATTGGCAACATTAATTGCTGGATTGATTGGTGGACCTGCGAATACAACCTACGGCGAAAACACAGGGGTACTTGCAATTACAAAGAATTATAATCCAGCAACATTAAGAATTGCAGCATGCTTTGCGATTGTACTTGCCTTTGTTGGCAAATTGGGTGGAACCTTAAGCAGTATTCCTGTACCGGTTATGGGCGGAATCTCCTTGATGTTGTTCACGATGATTGCTTATATCGGGGTACAAACAATCAAACGTGAAGAAGTAAAAGTAAATGCAAAGAATTTGATCGTTATGGCTTTGATCCTCTTTATTGGATTGTCGCCGACTTATCTTGGCTTAACGATTGGAATTCCAGTGACAAGCTCAGTAAGCATTTCTGGCTTAAGCCTGGCAGCGCTGGTTGGTGTTATTGCAAATCTTGCATTGAATGGTTATAAAAAGTAAAAAAACTGAATGAAAGTCTAAAGATGTTTCTTAAAGAAGCATCTTTTTTTTTTTTACAAAAAGCGATTGAACTAGATGGGTTTTAAAAAAACGATTGTTTACTGTTGAAATATTCAACAAGCTCTTATCGCTATTTATTGAATATTTCAACAATAAACAGGGATTTAGGGAACCTATTCATCTTTTTTTAGGGGTTTTTGATAGATTGGATTGGGCCGAGAATTATCCGCAAAAATGAATTCCAAGAAATGGGTATATCAATGACTTTGTCAAGGGTAAATTTCCAGCTATTAACTTTTCGTTAAATTCGAAAAAATGTGGTAGAAAGGCAATTATTTGCGTATAATTATAATAAGAAAAACCTTTTCAACTGGAGAGGATTAGAATATGAAGGAGTGGTTATCATGGTGAAACTGTTAGTTGGTAACAAGGGCGCAGGTAAGACAAAGGCACTTGTGAAAATGGCGAAGGAAGCAAATGAAGCATCAAAGGGTGTCGTTGTATTTGTAACCACGAAAGACAAGCACATGCTTGAATTTCCTCACGAGGTACGATACGTCAACGCATTGACGTATAAATTGGAAACACTAGTGGGCATCGAAGGTTTTGTAAAGGGTTTATTGGCTGGAAACTTTGACATCGAAAAAATCTTTGTCGACCGTTTATATACTTTGATTGACATTGACGATGATTTACTCGAAAAGATTTTAAAAGATTTGGACGGGATCAGCGAGAGAAACAATGTTGATTTTTATCTCACCATGAGCAAGGAACCAAGCACCTTACCAGAAAGCTTGAAAGAATATCAACTTATCTTCTAATTTATGGAAAGTTTATTTGATTTTTACAAATAATACTCCTATGATTAATCATGGGAGTATTATTTTTTATGACGGGTATAATACCGTCGAAAGGAGATGAAAATTATGGCAAAGACACGAAAGAATGTTTTGGCGATCGTTGGCGGGATTTTGGTCCTGGCATTGATGTTTTTCAGAACAATCGTTAACTTTGTGACAGACTATCAGTGGTTCCGCGAATTGGGGTATACCGAAACCTTTTTCAAAAGATTGGTGACGGAATTTACTATTGGAATCCCAGCACTCGTGATCATCTTCCTCGTTGTTTATTTTTATTTAAGGATGATCAAACGAAATTATCTGGCACAATCAAAAGTAACTCTTGATCCAGACAAGAATAAGTGGATGAATCGAGGGCTCGGCGGAGTTTCCTTGTTAATCAGTTTGACAACCGCGATTAGTTTTGCAACAAGCCTGTGGTTCGTATGGTTGCAATTTGCAAATCGTACTGCCTTTGGGGTGGCGGATCCATTGTTCAACAATGATGTTGGATTTTATGTTTTTACCTTGCCGTTTTTGCGGGAGGTCGTTTCTCTGATATTGGGGCTTGTTTTCACCCTGGTGATTTTGACCGTTGTTTTCTATGCGATTATGATGGCGATTGCGCCACCACAGTCGGATGTTGAAGAAATGGAAGAAGTGGAATACCTGGGACGCCGGTCTTTTGTGGACCGCAACTTATCTGCAAAAGCAAAGGAATTAAATTCAAAGATTATCAAAGCAGCCCTGCATCAAGTCGGTGCATTGGCTTTTGTGATTTTGATGTTGATCGGGGTGAACAATTGGTTAAGAACCTTTGATCTTTTGTATTCGGCAACGGGCAAGGTCTATGGTGCCGGTTATACGGATATCCACATCTATCTGTGGCTGTATCGCGCATTAGCGATCTTAGGGATAGTTGCAGGGATTAGCGTGCTCTATGGGGCCTACAAGCGCAACAAACGCATTGCAATACTGGGACCTGCTGTTCTTGCAATTGTAGCCATTGGGGGAACCATCGTTGGTGGATTGGTTCAGAACTTGATTGTTGAACCCAATGAATTGTCTCGAGAGAAGCAATATTTGGAATACAATATCGATTACACCCGACAGGCCTATAACCTAGATGAGGTTGATGTAATCAATTATGAAGCGAGCACAAATTTGACGAAAGACACTATTGCTGCAAATCCGGAGACCATTGAGAATATTCGAATCAATGATTATCGTCCGGTGAAGCAGGTTTACACGCAATTGCAGTCTATTCGTCTATACTATGATTTTAATGATATTGATATTGATCGATACCATATTGATGGCGACTACCGTCAGGTATTTTTGTCGGCGCGGGAATTGAATCAAGAAAAATTAGATTCTCAAGCTCAAACCTGGATCGGACGACATTTGAAGTACACCCACGGCTATGGTTTTGTTTTGTCTCCTGTAAATGAGGTGACACCGCAAGGACAACCCGCTTTGTTTGTACGGAATATTCCACCGATTACGGATACCGATTTGAATATTCAACGTCCTGAAATTTATTTTGGGGAGTTGACCAATCAGTATGCAATTATTAATACCGATGAGAATGAGTTTGATTATTCCACCGGGGACGCCAATCAGGAAACCCGCTATGAAGGCAAGGCGGGCATCCAATTGAATGGAATCAATAAATTGTTGTACGCATTCCGTCAGGGCGACTTGGAAATTCTAATTTCCGGTGCTGTAAACAATGACAGCCGCATTGTGTTGAGACGAAACATTTTGGATCGAGTGAAAAAACTGGCTCCATTTATTCTCTATGATGAAGATCCCTACCTGGTTTTGAATCAGGATGATGGAAAGATGTATTGGATCTTGGATGGCTATACCACCAGTTCTCGATACCCGTATTCACAACCGATCAGCTATGAATCAAAGGTCAATTATATTCGAAATTCAGCCAAGGTAGTTATCGATGCTTATGAAGGAACCACTGATTTCTATATTGCTGATGAGAGTGATCCAATGATTATGACCTATGACAAAATCTTTAAGGATCTCTTTAAGCCGATGTCAGACATGCCGGATGGTATTCGAGCTCATGTGCGATATCCGCAAACCATGTTCAAGGTTCAAAGCGAGTTGTATCGAACTTACCATATGACGGATCCAACTGTATTCTATACCCGTGAGGATATTTGGAATATTGCCGAAGAGAAGTATATGGAAGGCGTACAAACCGTGGAACCTAATTATGTAATGTTCCGTTTGCCGGACGATGGGGAAGCTGAATTTTTATTGACGATCCCGTATACACCTAAAGGCAAGCCAAATATGACTTCCTTGTTTGTCGCCCGTAATGACGGTGACAATTATGGAGACTTGGTTCTCTATGAATTTCCGAAAGACAAGTCTGTAATGGGACCAATTATGCTGGAATCAAGGATTGATCAAAATCCTGAAATTTCTTCTCAATTGACCCTATGGGGCCAACAGGGATCCAGTGTACTACGTGGGAATATTATTGTAATTCCATTGGACGATTCACTTCTCTATGTGGAACCCATTTATCTGCAGGCAGACAATGCTAACAGCTTGCCGGAAATGCGACGAGTAATTGCAGCCCATGGAGATGACATTGTCATGGAGGAAACCCTGGAAGAGGCCTTGCTGGCTTTGTTTGGGGGAACCAGAACCACAGACAATGAAGGTAATGAGGTGGATTTGACTGAAGAGACTTTGATTGAGTTGATTAATCGGGCTCAAAATCTGTATGATGATGCGCAAGAAGCCGTTAAAATAGGCGACTGGTCAAACTATGGACGTTTTATGGATTCTTTGGCAAAAACATTGAATGAGTTGAGTAGCCAAACTGAATAAGAATTGAGTGCAAACCTCCCGAATTTGGGAGGTTTTTCATTTGCAGAGGGTGTAATCTGCAAATATAAGTTAAGCGAAGGCGGTCAGTCTTGAAAATATTTCAAGATGAATTCATTTGGCAAAGATGAATAGATCTTCGTTAAGCATTAAGCAAAATGCACGAATTTGCTAATATGCGAAAAAAACGAAGATGGTTTGGCTTGAACATCGAGAAAGACAAAATTCATCAAGGAAAGGATGAATAGATCTTCGCAATCATTTGCAGAGGGTGTAATCTGCAAATATAAGTTAAGCGAAGGCGGTCAGTCTTGAAAATATTTCAAGATGAATTCATTTGGCAGAAGGCCAGGGATTTGTTAGAATAGGAAGAGAAGAAAACAAGCCAAAGGGGGAGCCACATGATAGCAAAACGACTAAGCGATTTAGTGGGAAATACACCAATTCTGGAATTGGATCAAGGACGGTACGAGATTCCAGAGAATGTACATGTTTTTTTAAAGATGGAGTCGATGAATCCCGGTACGAGTGTTAAGGATCGAACGGTTTCATATATGTTCGATAAGCTAGAAGAATCCGGTGAATTATTGCCTGGTGGTACAGTGATTGACGCCAATGCTGGAAATACTGGGGTTGCCCTTGCCTGGGTGGGTGCAGAGCGTGGATATAAGATTGTCTTGGTTTTACCGGAAGATTACATAATAGAGAAACAGATTATGTGCAGGGCTTTGGGTGCAGAAATCATTCATGTCCCTTGTTGTTCAGATCATACGGAAACGGATGCAGCGGTCAACAAGTATCGTAGCGAACACCCGGATGCTTACTATTTTGATCAGTATGAGAATCCCCTGAATATGCAGGTGCATTATGAGGTAACTGGACCGGAATTATATAGTCAGCTTGACGGTAAAATTGATATTTATATGCATGGTGCAGGTACAGGCGGCACATTTACAGGGGTTGCAAAATACCTAAAGGAACAAAGCGAAGTGATTCAAGCGATCATCGTTCAACCGGAGGGGTCTGTATATTCAGGCGATAAATTCAAATCCTTTACATGCTCGGGAATTGGCAATAGCTTTATCCCGGGAAATCTAGATTTGAGTCTGGCCGATGAAATCGTTGATGTAAATCAAAAACAAATTGACGCGACGCTTTGGGAAGTTGCAAAAAAATCCGGTCTTTTAATCGGACAAGCAACAGGGGCTCATGTATACGCAGCAATTCGCAAGGCAAAAACGATGGCGGGTACGGATGAGAAGAACATTGTGGTGATGGCGACGGATGACAGCTGGAAGTACTTCACCAAAAATATCTTTGATACTTGCGACTGGATGGAAGCGAAAAATCGATTGGTAAAATAGGGGATTGACGGACTTTGGTCCCTTGTGGTATCATACGAATATATTGATTGAGCGATGAAGAGCTTAGTACCTTTGATTTGTTACATAGAGACCTTGTGTCGGGTGAAAACAAGGATCAAAACAAAGGGAATCCACCTTGGAGCTTTCGGAAACGACCGGACCGCCGGTTACAGCGGATACTGAGGGAGTCTGTTTACAGGCTAACTAGGGTGGCAACGCGGAATTGATCCGTCCCTATATTTTATAGGGACGGTTTTTTTATTTATAAGGAAATAGGTCTTTGGTGAGCACTCAGCTGTGATATCAATCGGTTACCTGCGACGACACAAAGACAGCCTGTCTTGAACAGAATTCAAGACAGAATTTATTATGAAATGGACAAGAAGGGGTGAACGTGATGTTGGACATCAAACGTATTCGAAAGAATCCAGAAGAAGTACAGGAATTGTTAAAGAGAAGAGGCGACTATGACCTAGGTGGTTTGATCGCATTGGACGAAGAACGCAGAACGCTGTTGGTTGATATGGAATCGAAAAAGGCCGAGCAGAATCGTGCTTCAAAAGAAATTCCAAAATTGAAAAAAGAGGGTAAGGATGCCTCGGAAATTTTTGCCGCAATGAAAACTTTATCTGGCGAGGTCAAAGGACTTGAAGCTAAGGTTAAAGAGGTAGACGATCAAATCGATACAATCTTGATGACTTTGCCCAACACGCCATGCCCGGATGTTACAATAGGAAAAGATGAAAACGACAACGTAGAGGTTATGTCCTTTATGGAGCCGACTGCTTTTGATTTTGAACCTCAAGCTCATTGGGACCTTGGCACAACCTTGGATATCCTTGATTTCGAGCGAGCAGCAAAGATCACAGGAGCAAGATTTACCTTGTTTAAGGGATTAGGCGCACGATTAGAAAGAGCGATTGCCGCTTTTATGCTACAGACCCATACGGAGAATCATGGATACACGGAGATTGCACCGCCATATATGGTGAATCGTGCATCGATGACCGGAACGGGACAATTGCCCAAGTTTGAGGACGATGCTTTTCATCTTCCTTCAAAAGATTTCTTTTTGGTTCCAACGGCAGAAGTGCCGGTTACCAACCTTCACCGAGATGAGGTGATCGATCAAGCGGCCTTGCCGGTAAACTACACGGCGTATACGCCTTGCTTCCGTCAAGAGGCAGGAAGCGCAGGCCGAGATACAAGAGGCTTGATTCGAAATCATCAGTTTGACAAGGTGGAACTGGTAAAATTTGCGCATCCGGATCACTCTTATGAGCAGTTGGAAATTTTGACTAATCATGCAGAAGCGATTTTAAAGGCCTTGAAGTTGCCATATCGCAAGGTGGAATTATGTACAGGAGATATTGGATTCTCTAGCGCCAAGACCTATGATCTTGAGGTGTGGATGCCAAGTTATAACCGATATGTCGAAATTAGTTCATGTTCTAATTTTGAGGATTTCCAAGCAAGACGTGCAAATATTAAATTTAGAGACCTAGAGACAAAGAAACTACGGTTTGTGCATACGTTAAATGGTTCAGGACTTGCAGTTGGTCGTACTTTTGCAGCAATCCTGGAGAACTATCAAAATGCTGATGGAAGCATCACTGTTCCAGAGGTATTGCGCCACTTTATGGGCGTGGATGTTATTCGCTAGCTATTCTCACGTATTTCGTGTGAACCGGGGCTGGGCAGTGTCAATCATGTTTTTTTATATGGGGATGTAAAATCAACGAGGGGACTCCAGCCCCAGGTATTAAGCTTCGTCAGAAACAGTCTGACGGAGCTTTTTTTTTATACAAATAAGGAATACAATAAAAATAGAAAGAAATTGAAAGAAACGCCACTTTTTCTGCTTAGTTTCGTCGTATATATAAGCAGGAGTAGAAAGACAATGAAAAAGGAGGAAATAGAATGAAAAGACTATTGGCATTTCTATTGATTGCCGTGTTACTTGCAGGAGCTGTGGGAACATCAGCCTTTGCAGCACCTGGCAACAGTGGAAAGGTGCATTGGAAAGATCAATTGATTATGAAATGGGATGAGATGCTAGAAGAGTATCTGGCATTAAAAGACAAATTAGAAGATCATGGAAGCCTGAATGGGGTGGATGAGGATCGTTACGATGAATTAGAAGAAATTTTGACGAGTAACAGTAAGGAAGCGAAGAAGTTTTATCTTGCTCTTCGTAATCATCTAAATAACAAGCATTATGTGGAACAACCCTATGTGCAAGATGCGGTTAGCGTGATGAATCGATTTAGACATCGCTTCGAAAATTGGGATGTGTTGCCGTTTAACAGCATTATCAGTCACAAGTACAATTTCTTGTTTGATACACCACCAATGTTGGCGGATGGTAGAACCTTAGTGCCTGTACGAGCCCTTGTAGAAGCCCTAGATGCTGATGTCGATTGGATTCCATATTGGGATAACAATTCGTTAACCTTTGGCAATTTTGCAGGATTCTCCAATATTGATTTGGAGGGAATGAGTGAAACTGCAGATGAGTGGCTGGATGATGAAATGAATGCCAATATTAATGTGGGCACACGAGTTTCTGTTGTTCGCATTACTTTAGAAGATGTTGAAATTGCATTATTTATTGATTTCCCTGTCGCATATGTCAAGGAAGATGGAAATATTCGTTGGGAAGCATTAGATACCAAACCACAGATATTTGATGATCGCACCTATGTACCGCTTCGATTTATTTCAGAAACCTTTGATTTAGAAGTCACATGGGATGATGGAACGATTATTATTGACGATGATGATGATCAAGATGAACCGAATATTCCTTCGGACATTGCCCGAAATAGCGGAGATGTTACGCAAGAGCCCATCACGGGAAATATGTACAAATTAAACGTTAATTTTGATCCATCGGACTATGACGTGACTGTAACGAGTACGGATGGTTTAGATCAAGGAAACAACGTTGATTTGTTGGTTAATTATAATGATTTCACCTTGTTTAATTTCAAACTTGATGGATATTATGTTGGCTTGGCAATTGATGTGCCTGACGAAATTGATTACGATTATGATACAGAGGACGTAGTTGATGTAGAGTGGAGAGGCAATGACATTGATAGCTATCAAATCGTAAATGATGAACTCTATGTGTACGTACCTGTAACAAAATCACTTGTGGGTACGAGTCCAAATCTTGAAGTCAGATGGGATCTAGATCTCGATAGAGAAACATTTGATGTGAAGTTGCAGTATTTGGCCTTCGAAAATGCGCCTGTGGTAGAAATGCCGATTGATCGAGTAGATGATGAAGTGATTCAGTACAATAACGTGGGCGGATTAAATTTAGATTTCAATTTTGATGGCGATGATAAAGATTTGGATATCGTTGGCGAGACAGGCAATCAAGTGCCGTTTATTGAAGCTGGTGATCCGTTACCAACAAAAGCTGGAAACTTTATTGGTATTCGAATTCCTTCTCCTGATGGATTTGATGATGAAGATTTTGAGTATATCGAATTTGAAAGCATGATCTTGGATGAAGATGAATTTGATTTGAATGATAACCGATTGGTTTATTATCTTGAAGTTGATCAAGAGAATCAAGCAGTTGCAAAAGAACTACGAATTAAATGGGGTCCAGAATATGTCGATGAGCTCATTGAAATTCGTTGGTTTGGTTTAAATTTAGAAGATGAGATTGTAAGTCCAATAAGATCAGCGGGCAGTATTCAACAAGATCCGGCTGTTACAGGCGGATTAGGTCTTGAGTATGTATTCGATGAGATGGAGAATGAATTGACCATTACGACTCAAGAGGGACGAGCAGTGACCTACTACAAAGCGAGTGAAGGATCCTTGATGGACTTGGACGACGTGGCGTTAGTAGATGGAAATTGGGTTGGTATTGAGATCCTCCTTCCAACAAATTATGATGGCGAAACGATTAAAGAGTTGAAAATTGGTGGAGAGACTTGGACTGACCTCGATTTAGATGGAAGTGGCAAAGACCGTTTGTGGTTCTATTTTGAAGCAGAAGTTGGCGTCAGTGAATTTGAGATCGAAATCATATGGGCAGACAACTTTGAAGCTGAAACCATTGAAGTAATTGTTTCACTTGGTGAGTTGGCTGAACCTACGGAATAACCGATACCTGCACCATAAATAGATGAGAGGAAGGCAGCCAAAAGGCTGTCTTTCTTGACATTTCGAGCCAATCTAGTTACACTAGTATAGGTATTTGTTCTCGTAGCTCAGTAGGATAGAGCGACCGCCTCCTAAGCGGTAGGTCGGAGGTTCGACTCCTCTCGGGAACGCCAGATAGAAATAAAGAGAAAGCATTGAAATTTAGGGTCTGTTATGATCCTGGGTTTCAATGCTTTTTTTATTTGAATATTTTGACTCATCCATATGAAAGTGGTAAACTTTAGGTATAAATCAATAATTTAGGAGGTTCTACGTGAAAAAGTATATTTTGCTTATGATATGTTTAATTCTGACGTTTTCCTCATCGGTTTTTGTTTTAGAAGAAAAAGAGTTTGTTACGGTTTATGTTGATGGGGAAGAAGTTGCTTTTCCAGATGAAAGGCCTTATGTTAATGAAGATGAACGAACGATGGTGCCGATTCGATTTGTTTCTGAATTGCTAGGGGCAAAAGTAATTTGGAATCAGGAGTGGGAGTATGCCAAGATTCTTAAAGGCGACGATGAAATTGTGATTGCAATCGGTACGAAAACGATCATTAAAAATGGTGATTATTACACCATGGATACAGAAGCAGAGTTAATAGGTGAGCGTACAATGGTACCGCTGAGGTTTATTTCTGAGCATCTTGGGGCGAAAGTTTCTTGGGCTGAGAAGACCGAGAGTGTATATATAGAAATTGATTTCGCAGAAGACCCATCGACCGAGATGGTCACGAGCCAATAGACAGAATAGATTTGAGATTTGTGAAATCTAGAGGTGATATTTTCAATGAAAAAGCCATGTTTTTCAAGGATAGAAGGATAAAATTCATTGGCAGCATGTGAATTATTAATCTATTTTAGGAGGAAGAGCTTGATAAAATGTTCGATGCACTCGAGTATATGACAGATATGTTCGAAGACTTATAAGCGACTGATTTGTCAAAATACAGCATACGACGATAAGGTCACGATCAAGTAATCGGGTAAGATTGAGTGTTCAAGAGTTTTTGGATTGCCGAATTTTTCTTGGCAGCTTCAATTTTACGACAAAGAGCAAGCGGGAGTTTGATGAAGGTTCATCAAACTCCTGTTTTTTTTTGGAAGAAATCGATGGAAAGGTTAAAAATAACGGTAATAAAAAAGACCCATTCTTCCGAATGGATCTTTGTTGAAACTGTCTTTATCTTTTGACTAATTGAGATTCGTGTTTCTCGAAAAAGTCAAATCTCGGTTCAATAAAGGTTAGTTTGTGAGTTATAGGATCATCCATATGGGCTGTAATCGGTTCGAAAATATAATCCCAAGACCATAGTGTCTCGTTAAGGTTCAGATAGTTTCTAGCATACTCAGCACTTTCCGGTACAAGGGGGTGAAGAAGGGTAAGGGCAACTTTAACGCCATATAGCGTATCGGCGATGATCTGTGAGCGATGTTGATCGTCATCGTTTGAGTCGGCTATTTTCATTTCCTTGGCCCAGTTTTTACTCAACGCTCGAATTAAGCTGTCTAGGTTATAAGTGACTCTATGGAATTCTTGTTTTGCCATATTAGACTCATAATCAAGTACACCTTTTTCAACCGTTTTTAGGATGTTTTCTGAGATTTCAAGATTAGGGACAATCGACTCGGTATACTTTTGAGAGGTATAGAAGCATGAACGCAAAAGTCGGTTGAGTACATTCGTTAATAGGTTGCCATCTTTTAAGGTTACATCCGCTTCATTCTCTTTAGCCTTTGGATCAAATGGTTTTGGATTGAAACTAACGCTTTTCTTTGAAAGACCCAAGCTCAAGAAATGCATCCTCAATTGATCTTTTGTATAGTGATTTAAAAGTTCGTCCGCCATTGGTGGCTTAATGGTACCTGAACTACTTGCTTTCGTATCCAAGAACAATAGATGACAGTTGGCAACGAGTCTAGGGAAATTCACTTCGCTTAAGTCTCGGTCATCATTAGGTCCGTAGCCCATATAAGCAAGTAACATGGCCATTTCAGCAATTCCGTAGAAATAAATATTATCCTCGCCGATAAACTGATATACTTTGGTTTCGTCTGAAATCCACCATTTACGCCATTCCTTTGGATCTTGTCCAATGGATTCCAGGTAGGTTTGTGTAAATGAAATGGGTGCCCAAAGTGATTCCGGCCATACCCAGAAGGTCAAGTCGTTTAGGTCATCCGTATTGGGCACGGGAACCCCCCAATCACTATTGCCGGACAATCTGAAAGGGACAAGAGTCTTGCCCGTTCTGAAACGGATTTCTTGTGATTCCAAAAGTGCTCTTCCCGTATCACGCGCATCTAGTGAATCAAATTCATAGGTCACTGATGGTTTTTTTGCTTCATCGATTAGCGTGCAATTTTCAAGAACCAAATTCTTTTCAAGAATTTTGGCTTGTTCTTTTCGAGTCACGTAGATGGCAGGATCTTTTAAGAACTCGTTCGTAATATTCAAAACCATGGGTCTTACTTTTCGTTCTTTTCGTTGAAGTTCGACCATTTTATGAAGTTGCTCGGTGTATTCGTCTAAAATAAAATACCAGTTAGAGACTTCTTTGAGAATTGGTTTTTCCCCAGATAAAATGCTGATGGGGTCAATCAATTCACTTGGTTGATATTGGTGGCCTAGTGCGCACTCGTCCGCATATGCTTTATCTGATTTACATCCTTCAAATGGACATGTTCCAATGACTTGACGGCCATTTAGGAATTCATTCGCTTTCGGATCAAAGAATTGCTTGGTCGTTAATTTTTTTAAAAAGCCGCCTTGATATAAAGCATCAAAAAGTTTGTTAGAAACTTCCTTGTGCACTTGACCGCTTCGATCAAACGCAGAAGAACCGTACAAACTTGGTGCAATATCATAGTCTGCTAGAGCTTTTTTTTGCAACATATGGAATTGGTGCACATAGTCTCTCATCGAGATATCTGAACCAGTTTCATCCTTATATTTTTTATGACTTGCTACAATGGGAGAACCATAGCAATCTGTACCTGAGACAAAGATGACATTGTCTTTACCAATTCTGTCTTTCAAAAATCGAGCATAGGTATCTGCATGAATAAATACACCGCCAATATGACCAAAATGCAAAGATTTGTTTCCGTAGGGCATGCCTGCTGTTATAACGGCACGCTTTGGAAATTCGGGTCTAGGTCTTTTAAATTGTTTCATCGGTTTTCTCCTCTTAAAGATTGATTTCTATTTCAATTATAATTTAATACTGTATAAAAAAACACCCCTACGCTATACGTAGGGGCGATAAGATCACGGTGCCACCCTAATTCTGCCTTTCGGCCTCATTAGACAATAGTCTTGTTCTGTAACGTGAACACACGTAGCTGTATCAAAATATCCACAGCGCAGCTCCAAGTCTTGGTTCATATCAAATCGTTGTCCCCTTTTCCAGCAACCGGGTTCTCTGTAACACGTAATGATACTACTCTTCTCTTCATCGCATTTGTACTTCGATTATATGGAGATTTACTCTGCATGTCAAGAGGGAAAGGTATCGTCTAAAATTCTAACGCATTTTATGAATAAGTTCGGTTGAAGGATCCACGAATTCAAGCCAATTACTGATGAGCAAAAGGGGTACCTGCTGCTTTATTTTCTGCCAATGTAGGAATACCCATTGGAGGGATTGCCATTCATGGTGGTGTATTGTATTGTCTCAAGTGAAATTTCTTGGAATGTGGAAGTGCTTTCCCTTACCCAATCCAGTGTGTGGTGCCGACATACACCACCATTTGGCAATTTGAAAGTGCCATACTGTTCAAAAATATCTTGATATTTCTTATAACGATCGAGGTTGCGTGGGTCTGTGTTTAACAGGAAGTCGCTTATGAGGACAATGCCGGCCGGCTTGAGCACACGATGGATCTCGGATAATAATGCAATCTGTTCTTCGTTTGATTCAATGCAAGTCAGTACTGCAAATAAAATTACAGCATCAAATGATTCATCAGGGAAGGGTAAAGCGGGCGTTTTTAGTGTTTTTAAATCTAATTCAGGGTAGAGACTCTTTCCTCGTTCAATCATTTTGCTTGAGAAATCGACGCCAATCAATTGCTCAAACCCTTCAAGAACTAACTCATTTAAGGTGCGACCGTAACCGCATCCAACATCAAGAATGGACGCATTCCATTCCAAGTGATTACTTATAAGATGCATAGGAATAGGTAAAGTGAATTTTTTTTCATTGGCAACGGTGTTCCAATAGTTCAGTTGATCGTTTCGTGACATCGAGTATCCTCCTTTTAGTTATGGTTCAAGTATGGCAGAATAACCAAGCTTGCAAGTATGACATTCGTCATAGCTATTGCAAAGAAATTAACGTATGATTAACCCAAGGAGGTGAGATCGATGGTGAGATTAAATAAACAGCAACAGGTAGTATATGGGAAAAAATATAGCTTGTTGCAGGATATCATGAGCAAGGACAACTGGGACAATGGAGTTTTCTGTTCCTTTAGCAAGGGAGAATACTTGTTCCAAGAAGGGGATTTGCCTAAAGGCTTGTATCTCCTAGTAGAAGGAAAGTGTAGAGTTTCCAAAACAGTTGAAAGCGGAAAGACTTTTCTTATTAATCACTATGAAGGCTTAAGTGTGATAGGCGAAGTTGAATTATTTGATCCAAGGGAATATCAAAGTAGTGTTCAAGCGCTGGAAAAAAGCGTTTGTTTTGTCCTTGGATTTCGAGAGTGTTTGCATGCAATGATGGAAGATCTTCCGCTAATGCGCTTTATTGCTGAGCAATTATGCTGGAAGGTAGAACGGAGTGATCGAAATACATCGATAAATCTCACTTATTCTTTGAAACAACGTCTATCTAGCTATATTTTATATGCACAGAAGCAGGGCTTGTTTTCAAGTAACTACACACATTTGGCAAATCATTTAGGGTGTAGTCATCGACATTTACTGCGCACCTTAAAAGGGTTTTGTGATGATAAAATCCTAGAAAAAAAACAAGGCCAATACCGGATTCTCGATGAAGAAGAACTGCAGGAACAAGCAGGAGATGAGTTTTATTTTAATCACTCAAAAGTATAGGTGAGTTTCCTGGGTTATTTAGATTCTATTTTAGCGATTTAGGTTTAAGGAGTGTGGATTGTGCTTTTTCGTAAGGTTACAAAGGTTCCGATGAGATTTGTTTTGGATCAACATTAATAAACGTGAGTAAAGCAGACATCACCTTTTCTTGACAGACGCATAGAAATCACTTATTCTAAACTTAGGGCTAGAGTCTAAGAGATGTCCATACTACTTTTAGGGGGTAGTATGGATTTTTTTATATCCAAAAGGAGAGATGTATGCTGACATCGGATCAATTCAAGCAGGAGCTGGTAAAACAAGTGGTGGTGCCTTCAGCACGATCGATGGAGGAGTTGGAAAATGTAATTGAAAATTCAAGACATGGATTGATTATGGTGAAGTTTGGCGATGTGAATACACTGCCTGGGATTATGACCTATTTGAAGGAAAATCGTCGCAAGGTGATGCTCCATCAAGATTCTTTGCGAGGAATTGCCCGTGATCATCAAGGGCTAGAATTTTTAGCTAACCTGAAAGTGGATTATCTAATTACAACAAAACCTCAATTGATTAAAGGCATTCGTAAATTAGGTATGCAACCAATTTTATGTTTATTCTTGATTGACTCCGATGCCTTGCGGACGGGTCTTCGCTCCATTGGGGACATGGCACCTGATGCGGTGATTGTAATGCCATCCAGCGTGCCAAAAAAAGCAGTGTTAGAAATCAAAAGAAAAGCGCGGGTTCCGGTTATTGGAGGAGGAATGGCTTTCGATGAGGAAGCGATTCAAGAAGCCAGAAAAAATGGCTTTCATGCTGTTGCAGCTAGCAAAGACAATTTATGGAAACGATAGGGGAAGCGAGAGAATAAGAGTTGCTGAACCGCCTGTAGGGGTGGTTTGTGCGGCTTTTTTTATTGCAATGATGCAGAAATTGACAGGAAAAGTCTTGTAGGACGAATTTCTAAGTAAGGAGGAATGTGTATTCAAGAGGGTTTGCCGGATCGTGCATATCAAACAATGCGGGTAGTGAAGTAAAGGAGAAAAGCCTAAAGGAGGTAAAGATGAAAAACGTATTAATTTTTGGCGACTCAAACACATGGGGATGGAAACCGACCAATACATTGGCAAGCATCGAGCGGTACACGGATGATGAGCGTTGGGCTGGAGTCATGCAGGCGATTTTAGGATCAGAATACAAGGTGATTCCTGAGGGACTAAATGGCCGCACAACGGTTTGGGATGATCCCATTGAGGAGTTTCGATGCGGCAAACACCATCTAATTCCATTGCTTGATACCCATGATCCCCTGGATCTTGTGATTATTTTCATGGGAAGCAATGATTTTAAATCACGTTACTCTTTGACTGCTGAGGATGTAGCCTTTGGTGTCAATCAACTAATTGTAAAAACTTTGGATCATGTATCTTGCTTCAAAAACGGCGAACCGAAAATACTTTTGATTACGCCACCGCCAACAGGTCCTTTGGCAGGCAGTATTTTTGAATATATGTTCAAGGGATCGGAAGAGACATCCAAATATTTGGCACAGCACTATGCGACTGTTGCTGGATGGTACGGAATTCCTGTGATCGATGCGGGCCAGTATATTGCCAGCAGCAAGCATGATGGCATCCATCTGGATCTGGACGCTCATGAAAAACTAGGTCAAGTCGTTGCAGAGGAAGTAAAACGAATCTTAGGATAGATGGAAGTGGCGAAATGAAAAATGAAGGAAGCTTATACATTAATGGAAAGGTAACATGTATTCGTCCAAAGGGTCTTGTACATAGCGCAATTTTAACCCGGGGAGAACGAATTGTTGCAATAGGAGAGAAGCAAGCGCTTGAAGCGCTTGCGACTTTTCCTTATGAAACAGTGGATTTAAAAGGAAAAATGATGCTTCCGGGTTTGATTGACACCCATGCGCATTTTTTAGATACTGGATTCAGTGTGACAAGGTTGAATTTGGGTGAAGTAAAAACCATGGATGAACTGCTTAATCTTCTTTCTAAGCAGGCTGAAAAGTTTGTAGCGGGGGAATGGGTCATGGCAGTGAATTTCGATGAAAATCGTATTGTAGAAAAAAGGATGCCCAGCCTTGAGGAATTGGATGAGGCGGTGCCCAATCATCCCTTGTACATCAATCACAGGGGCTATCACAGCAGTTTATTGAATAGCCGGGCAAAACAACAGGCAAGTTTACCTTTTGAAGCGGAAGCGGATCAAGGAGGCGGGGCTTATATCAGCCGGGGCAATAATGCCGTTTTTAAAATGTGGATAGCAAAACAAACAGAGGTTGCCGACTTGGACCGGGCGTGGGCTGCGGCATCCAAAATAGCTGTCAAGCGGGGCTTGACGACCATTCATTGCATTGAGGGTGGCGAATTTTGGGGCGACGCCTACGCGGAATTCTTGCACCGGAAAAACTCAAATTTGTTAGATTTAGTTCTCTTCTACAATATCAAGAGGGTGAAGAAGATTGGGGAACTGGGACTTTCCAGGATGGGGGGAGATCTCTTTCTTGACGGGTCAGTTTCGGGGCGGACGGCGGCATTTTCGAAGAATTATAGCGATGCAGAGACGGCTGGAGAATTATATATGGCTGACAAGGAATTGGAACAGCTAATTGAGGACGCTCATATGGCGGGTATACAAATCAGCTTTCATGTGATTGGAGACAAGGCAATCGAGCAGGCTTTGCGGGTCTACGGGCGGGTGTTGAAGCGTCATCCTGCACGGGATCATCGACACCGCATCGAACACTTCGGATTTCCATCAGATGCCCAGATTGCAAGGGCGGCAGAATTGGGGCTGGCCATTGCCACCCAACCGGCCTTTGTCTATCTGAAGGGGGATAACTATCGAGTTCGTTTGGGAGAAGAGCGAGTGAAAAATGCTTATCCTCTTCGAAAATTGCTGGATGCGGGTTTGCGGGTTGGCGGTGGATCTGACAGTTTGGTTACACCCATGGACCCCTTGCTTGGTATTCATGCGGCAGTAAACGCTCCTTATGAAAACCAGCGATTATCGCGAATGGAAGCGATTGAAATTTATACGATCCGTGCGGCAGAATTGAATTTTGAAGAGGCAGAAAAAGGGTCACTGGAAGCGGGTAAGTTTGCGGATTTTGTTATTTTGCAACAGGATCTGTTTGAAGTGGCGGAGAAGAACATCAAGGATGTTCAGGTAGCAATGACTGTTTATCATGGACGCTGTGTTTATCAAAATATTGAGGAGGAGTAAAATGGAGCGGTATGTACTAGGAATTGATCAGGGGACGACAGGAAGCAAGGCGATTCTATTTGACAAGAAATCCAATATAATTGCCCAGGCATATTCTGAATTTCAACAACATTATCCAAAGCCCGGTTGGGTTGAGCATGATCCCATAGAAATATTGGATGTAACTATGAGTGTGGTGAAGGAGGCCTTGGCCAAGGGAAATGTGGCCATGGAGCAGGTAGATTCCATTGGCATTACCAATCAACGGGAGACCACCGTATTCTGGAATAAGGAAACGGGAGAACCTGTAGGTCGTGCGATTGTATGGCAAGACAGACGATCTTTGGGTGTTGTAGAAGATCTATTGGCTATGGATCCCGATGTTGCTGAAAGAACCGGTGCGCCGATTGTGCCAAATATCTCTGCATCAAAAATCAAGTGGCTTCTTGACAATGATGAAATAATAAAAGTAGGTGTTGCAGAAGGAACGTTGCTTTATGGGACCATTGATACATGGCTGATATGGAAATGGAGCAAGGGTGCCGCTCATGTATCGGATTTATCCAATACATCGGTAACAGCCTTGTTGAATGCGAACACCTTGGAATACGACGAGCGCGTATTGGAAGAGCTTGCGATTCCTAGAGAAATTCTTCCTAAGCTTGTGCCTTCATCAGGGATTGTGGCTTATACGGATGAAGCGCTTTTTGGCGCGAAGATTCCAATTGCTGGAATTGCCGGCGATCAGCAGGCAGCAACCTTTGGGCAGGCTTGTGTACGAGAAGGCATGGCAAAGAATACATATGGTACGGGTTCCTTTATGCTGATGAATACAGGTGCGGAATATAATCCCCCGCAATCGGGCTTGTTTTCGCCGGTACTGTGGACGATCGGAAATGATACTTCATTTGCTTTTGAAGGCATGGCAGATGTATCGGGTGCAGTGGTGCAATGGCTTCGAGACGAGCTAGGGATTATTGAGAAAACAGAAGACGTAACAACATTGGCAACCAGCGTGGAAGACAATGGCGGTGTGTATTTTGTACCAGCCTTTGTTGGCTTGGGGTCGCCACATTTTGATTCCTATGCCCGTGGTACCATCATCGGACTTACCCGGGGAACGGGCAAGGCTCATATCGCCAGAGCAGCCCTGGAGTCCATGGCTTATCAGGTGCGAGATGCCTTGAAGATTATGGAGAATTCAGCTGGCAAGAAACTTGATATTCTACGCGTTGACGGTGGTGGAGCAAAGAATGATTTCTTGATGCAGTTCCAAGCGGACATTCTGGGGATTCCTGTCGAACGTCCTATTATCACTGAAACCACATGCTTGGGCGCTGCATACTTGGCGGGACTTGCAACGGGATATTGGACAAGCTTGGATGAGATCGAGGAGAATTGGCAGCTCGACAAGCGATTTGAGCCACAGATTTCTGAAGAAAAGCGGGAAGAACTTTGCACCATGTGGGAGCGGGCAGTGAAACATGCTAAGGGGTGGCTGAAATTCGACTAAGGGTAGATTTTTAATAATATCGGATTACTGAGTAATGGATCGTGCATTATATATAACAGTAAATTTGTTAGATGATGATTGTTAGAAAAACGAAATGATGAAAGAATGCGGGGCGCTCTGATTGTAGAGTGCTCCGCATTCTTGATGTAACATATTAACCGGCACTGAGAGGAGTGATCTTTGCATCTGATTTATCTTCTAATTTTGATATTTCCACGTAATAGTGGTGCGAAATTGTTGTAGCCTTCTTCTGGACCTGAAAGAAGTTTAATTGCGACAGCATCGCATTTGAATTGGCCTGCATAGTCTGAATCATAAAGCATAATGCAGCATGCTCCAGTAGCTCCACACATATCGGTATATTCGCCATATACCGTACCAATTGCACCTGGTTTGCACGGATCAAAATCAAGAACCATACCACCCTCAACGGTTCCTTTAATTTTTACACATTCTTGTTTATCAAAATAAGTAAAGTGACCGGACACATCGTATTCGCAGCATCGATCATCGCAGCAAGGATCCTTTTCAATAACTGCATTGATCCCAAATGTGGTTAATGTGCTAGGATGAGCACAAGGGTCTTCGCAATCCATTAGCAGACCACCACCGCGGATTGTACAACCGCTAAGCAGTAACACGGTTACGACTACAAGTGCCAATACTTTGATGTACTTTTTGGTTTTCATAGTTTTCCTCCTATTCTTATTGAGCATTTCATGAAATCTCCTCTCAAATCACTATGTTCGTAAATAGAAAAAACAATTGCAGAATGAATAAATTGCTACAAAGATAGACTGTTATCGCATAATTTCAACATTCAAATTATACCCGTTATTGTTTAAATAAATCAATAATAACGAATAAATATAGTTTAATGAAGTGTATTAACAACATATGTTAGATATATATTCCAGAAGAACCAACACGAGCCAAACTTCTGTGTTAATGGATAATATGGGCGTAAAAACCTTGTTTAGCTAGAATAGTAAGAGATAAAGAAAAGTTTGCAGGAGATACGTGCAAGACTTAGGGCAATTCATTTTTCTTTAACGACAAATGATAAGAATGACTAGTATAAGTGATATCTATTCATGTAATTTCCAAAGAAGAAGGGTTCGATTAATCATATTTCTGATTCTGCCTTATCTGCTGCAACAGAGAAAGGCAGAATTGTGCCAAATGTAATTGATATCGTGGAGACTTGGCTTGCCCCTTTATTCTTTCTTCATCATTCTAATTGGCTTGGTAAAAATGATTACAAGACTTTTCTATGAGATGCGGTCGTTGCAAGGGCTTCGTCATTTGATTAAAACTCACTCAAAAGTTTAGAAGGTCTGATTTTGTTGAAAAAAGTTCGTGCAGACGCTAAAAGAATGTTGTATTATGGAGAAGGATAAGTAAACAAATGGATGATATTAGGAGGGGCAAAAATGAGAAAAAATATTATGATCGACTGTGATCCGGGGCATGACGATATGATGGCTATTCTGTTAGCATTGGGAAATCCAGATTTTTTCAATGTACTGGGTGTAACCACGGTGGCAGGCAATCAGACCTTAGAAAAAGTAACGTTGAACTTGAGACGAATTTATACCTACTTGGGAATGAGCACGCCTGCAGCTAGTGGGGCGGCAAAACCGATTGCCAGAGAATTGGTTTTGGGCGATCTGGTTCATGGAGAATCCGGTCTTGACGGATGGGACTTCCCAGAACCAACATTTGAGTTGGATTCAACCAATGCGGTTACCTTTATGCGAGAAAAGATTATGAATTGCGATGGCAAGGTTACCTTGGTGCCTGTGGGACCACTAACGAATATCGGTTTGTTGTTGGCGACATTCCCGGAAGTCAAAGAAAAAATCGAAGTGATCTCCATTATGGGCGGCTCGATTTATGCGGGCAATATGACGCCGGATGCCGAGTTCAACATTATGGTAGACCCAGAAGCGGCATGGATTGTTTTTAAATCAGGAATTCCGGTAATTATGAGTGGATTGGAAGTGACTCATGCTGGTGGAATTACTCATGAGGAAATCGAATCCTTGCGTCAAAAAGGCGGTCGTGTATCAAAAATGTGCGGCGATCTTTTAAAGTTTTATGTAAGCTATCATGATGCGGAGGGCTATGCTTCATTCCCATTGCATGATGTTTGCGCGGTGATGTACTTGTTGAAGCCAGAGATTTTTACCTATCAAGATCTTCAGGTGGAGATTGATTGCAACGATGGTCCAACATTAGGCCGAACTGCTGCGGATCTTCGCGAGTGGATGCGATATGAGAAACCGAATACACGTGTTTTGGTGGATGTAGACCGGGAAAAATTTATTGAAGTCTTGTTTGAAGCGGTAAATAAGCTCGATGTGATGTGTGCAGAGTAGGGAAAGAGGGAATAGAAAATGAAAAGCAATATGAAACGACGAGTTGCAGTCTATGTAATTGGACTCTTCCTATATACATTGGGAATTGCATTAACAGTGAAAACAGATTTAGGGATTGCGCCAATTAGTACATTTCCCTATGCCTTGTCCTTTATTACACCGTTTTCCTTTGGCGTAACAACATTCTTTTTGACAATTGCCTATATTTTAATTCAGGTGGTTTTGTTGGGAAAAGAATTCGAGAAGCGGCAATATTTTCAAATCGTGGTAGGCATTTTATTCAGTACCTTTATAGATTTTTCGATGATGCTGGTGAAGAATGTTCATCCGGAAACCTATATAAGCCGTATGGGACTTTTGATTGCTGGATCCTTTGTTTTGGCTGTGGGTATTGTTCTATCGGTCGTGCCCGACGTTATTACACCACCGGCAGAGGGAGCTATTGGTGCCATCGCTAAAAGAACCAATAGAAACTTTGGAAATGTGAAGATTGCATTTGACTCAACGATTGTTATTCTTGCGATTGTTGTATCCATGGTCTTTTTGGGACATTTGGTCGGGTTCAAGGAAGGAACGATCATTTCTATTCCTGTAACTGGATTTTTTGTGAAGTGGCTTTTGAAGGGCTTCCAAGGAAAACTTGAAAAAATTTGTGGCATGTAAGAGTGTAGAGTCGGCTAGTTATGTAGCCGGCTTTTTTATTGGAGAAAAGCCTTGTGATCAGACGGTGCCTTGCATAGAATAAGGGCAGAGAAAGTAAAGAACGTCTATGGAAGGATCAGTGAAAATGGAAAAAGCAATCACGATTCAGGTGGAGTATCGAAAAAGAAGAAGCTTTGAATTAAAATGGATTAATCCCCATGAATTGCGGGTTCGGGTACCTTTAGGTACTTCACGGAAAACCATTGACCAATTGATTCAAGATAAAGACGATTGGATTAATCGGTCAAGAAAGCAAATGCTGATTAGGGAATCAGAACAGGGGAAAAACTATTTGGAAGCGGAGGTCATTCAGTATTTGGGCAAAGCCAGACCCTTTCGGTGGGAGAAGGCTCAGCATCCCTTTCAATTGCATATGGGGTTTGAGGCTGTTGTATTGACTGGTGATGGAACGCCAGAAGAGGCACAAGTCTTGATTGAACAGACGTATCGAGAACTGGCGAAAGAAATTTTCCAAGCGAGGGTCTCTTTTTTTGCTGAACGTTTGGGTGTGAGTGTGAATCAAATTCGTGTGAAATCTCAAAAAACCCGCTGGGGAAGCTGCAGCAGCAAAGGGAATCTGAACTTCAATTGGCATGCCATTGTGATGCCAATTGAAGTGGTTGACTATTTGGTGGTGCATGAGTGTTGTCATCTGCTTCAGATGAATCATTCCAAAGAATTTTGGAATTTGGTGGAGTCGATTTGCCCCAATTACAAGGAAGAACGAAAATGGCTGAAGAATCATCATACACAGATCTTGCCATAATAAAGGTTGATGATAGGTTTTTGACGGGGGACCGAGATGGAAGAACGCTTTATGAAGCCGGCAGCGGCAGGAATTATTGAGAAAATTGAAGATGGGAAGCGGTATGTTTTGCTTCAGGATCGAGAAAAGGTTGGTGCGGAAGCAGAGGCTGGTTTATGTGAGATTCCAGCAGGAAAAATTCGTGAATTTGAAAATATTTATGATTGTTTGCGTCGAGAAATTTGGGAGGAGACAGGATTGACGGTGACTGAGATTGAAGGGGAAGAGAATGCTTTTTGGTTTGAATCCCATGGATATCGAGTTCTTCAGTATACGCCCTTTGCAAGTACGCAAAATATTAGTGAGGTTTATCCGATTATGGTGCAGACATTTATTTGCAGAGCGATAGGCAAGCTTGCAGAGGAGACCAATGAAACGAAAAACTTGCGGTGGGTGGAGATCGAAGTGCTTCAAAATGTGCTTGAAGAAAATTTGGATAATTTTTATCCTATGCATGTGATGACACTAAAAAAATATATTTTTTATAATAAACCGGGTTGATTTTATCAATCCGGTTTATTATAAAATTAGGTAATAATATTTTTCACAAAACTTGTAATAATTTGAACTGTTTGAAAGACATAGTCCGAATTACACTGTATGTGAGGGGAGAAGAGATGAATTATCGTCAAGCAATTTTATTAAAAGGATTGATTTACAATCAAAAATTAAATTTAGAAACTTGGATGGATACATTTGGTGTGTCCGAAAGAACGATACGAAATGATTTGGAGTATATAGAGAAAATATTATGGGATAGTGAGTTAAAGATATCCATTGAATATCATGGAAGAAATGTTGATCTTGAAGCATCGAACGAAGAACTGAATCGTTTTTTACGATACATAGATGAAGAAAACGATATCAAATATCAATTTTCTCCTGAAGAAAGAAAGAAGTATATCTTAATTGAATTGTTGTTTTCAAAAGATTTTGTTACACTTGATGATTTGGCAGATCGGGCAAAAGTGAGTCGAGGTACGATTATTGCCGATATCAAAGAAATAAAAAAATGGTTAAAAGTTGATCAGATTCGTCTCGAAGGATCGGCACACAAGGGAATGAAAATTGAGGGACCAGAAGAGACAAAACGTGAATTAATTGTTTCGTTGATTAAAGACTTTCAACATCAACAGATTGGGATGGTACAATTTGCTAAAGATGATAGTATTTTGGGAAAAGTTTTCCGAGAAATTGATCTGCGTTTAATCAAGAAGATCATATGTGAGGCGGAAGATTTCTTCGGCCATACGTTAACCGATATCGCATTTGATAGCTTATTAATTCATATTGGCGTTTCGATATTGAGGCTAGAAAGTGGTCACGAAATCGTATTCGATCAAGAATTGTATGCTGAAATCAAGGATGAAAAAGTATTCCTGATGGCAAGATATATTGCTCAGTTGATTGAAAGTGAATTAGATATAACCTTGCCAGAAGAAGAATTGGGATATATTACATTACACCTTATTGGAAAGAATGATATGCAAGGTGAAACGAAACTATACGAAAAATGGTTAAATATTCAAATCGTATCATCAGAGCTGATAAAAAATGTAGGTAATGAATTGAAGATTGACTTCAAGGATGATGATCGCTTATATGAAGGTTTAATCAAACATATTAATACTGCGATTTATCGAATTAAGAATCATATGATCTTAAGAAATCCCCTGCTAAAAGAAATATTAGAAAATTATTTTGAAATATATCAAGCGGTTGTTACTCATATTTCTCCAATTGAGAAATTTGTAGATACAACAATAACGGACGATGAAATTGCGTATTTGGTCATGCATTTTGGTGCCTCGGTCGAGAGGAAAAGGCAAGTTTTATTGATTCCAAAGGTCTTAATTGTTTGTAGTACAGGGATGGGGACTGCCCAGGTAGTTTTGCAGCGATTGAATCAGCATTTTCACTTGCATATTGTAGGTGTAATTGGATTTCATGAATTGACTAAATATGAATCAGGATCGGAACTTGATTTAATTATTACGACGGTGCCAATAAAGAGCAAATTTCCATCTATTCGGGTGAGCCCTTTTTTGACCGATGAGAATGTAACGGATCTGAAGAGATACTTTAATCATAATCGGATGAACTGTAATCTTGAGAAAGGAGAGCAGCAAAGCCTAGAAATATCGGATGCACTAGAGAAACTATATTGCTTGGCCGATGAATGCATAAATAAAGAATTAAAAAATAGAATGAAATTTGAATTAAATAAAGTTGATCGATATTTTGTAAAACGTCATAAAAAGGAGGCACAGCCGTTGTTGAGTGAAGTTCTAACTGAAAGCAAAGTGAAATTGAAGGTTGAATGTGATAATTGGAGAGAGGCCGTGCAATCTGCAGGTGAGTTATTATATGAAGCAGATTGTGTCACGAAAGAATATATTGATGAAATGATACAATCGGTTATCGATTTGGGTCCTTATGTAGTGATTACTAAGCATGTTGCGATTCCGCATGCTCGACCTGAAAAGGGAGCGAAACGAATTGGGATTAGCTTGGTTTCGCTAAAGAATCCTGTGAATTTCGGCAATAAAGAAAATGACCCTGTGAAATATGTTTTTGGATTAAGTGCAGTTGATGCTAAGACACATATGAAGGCATTATCGGAATTAGTTGAGCTACTAGAAGTAGATGAATTTTATCGGGCGATAGATCTTGCTCATAGCCCTAGTGAGGTCTTTAAATATATTGTCAAATTTGAAGAGAGAAAGGAGGGGATAAGATGAAAACAGGGTTAGTACTTTGCAGGACTGGTATGGGGAGTAGTATGATGCTTAGAATCAAACTCGATCAAGTAATTGCAGAGAATAATTTTCCGCTTGAATTATCGCATGATGTTATGAGTGGGGCAAATTCTTACAATGTTGATTTAATCATTACGATGAAAGACCTTGTTTCAGAATTTAAAGACTCGGGAGTTTATGTTATTGGTATTTTGGATATCATGGATAAACAGTACATGAAGGCGGAATTAATGAAGTTTTTTGAATCAACAACTTAAGATTGGAGGAAAATAATGGAAATTCTATCTAATTTACTTAAATTTATTGTATTTGATGTTTTGGGTCAAGCTTCGTTATTAGTAGGAACAATGGCTTTAATTGGGTTATTGTTGCAGAAGAAATCATCTGTCGCGGTGATTACGGGAACGTTTAAAACAGTTGTTGGATTTTTGATCTTTGGGGCTGGTGCTGGGGTTGCAGTTGGTGCTCTAGCGAATTTTCAAACATTATTTTCAGAAGGATTTAATGTGCAAGGTGTTTTGCCTTTAGCGGAAGCTGTAACGGCGATGGCACAGACACAGTTTCCAGCAGTAATTGCACTTGTAATGGTATTGGGATTTGTGATGAACCTTATCATCGCCCGATTAACGAGATTTAAGTATATTTTTCTAACTGGACAGCACAATCTATTTTTAGCTGCTATGCTAACCGTGATTTTTAAAGCTTTGGGACTCAGTGATGGAGTAACAGTTGTATTGGGTGCGATTTTCTTAGGATTATCAGCGTCAATGTATCCTTCGATTGCTCAACCATTTATGAGAAAAATTACGGGCCATGATGAAATAGCGATGGGACATTATTGTACAATCGCATATGCAATATCTGGTTGGATTGGATCGAAAGTTGGAGATCCAAAGAAAAGCACGGAATCCATTGTTTTACCTGGATGGCTTGCGATTTTCAAGGATTACATTATGTCGGTCGCGATTTCCATTGGTATTTTTTACTATATTTCAGCATTTGCAGCTGGAAGAACAAAGGTAGAAGCGATTGCTGGTGGAACACATTGGCTGTTGTATCCATTGATTCAGGCGCTTACCTTTACAGCGGCACTTTATGTAATTATTACTGGGGTACGGATGTTGTTAGGTGAGATTGTGCCTGCCTTTGTTGGTATTTCGGAAAAATTTATTCCAAATGCTAAACCAGCTTTAGACTGCCCTGTAGTATTTCCATATGCACCAACTGCTACTGTAGTAGGATTCATTTCAGCATATGTTGCTGGTTTGCTTTGTATGGTAATTTTCGCAGCAATTGGATGGCCTGTAATTATACCAGTTGCAATACCATATTTCTTTATCGGTGCGACTGCGGGTGTATTTGGTAATGCAACAGGTGGCTGGAAAGGTGCAGTTGTTGGTAGCTTTGTTACAGGAATTCTAATTGCAGTGGGACCTGCATTAATGTATCCAGTGATGGAATCAATTGGTTTGACAGGAACTGGATTTCCAGAAACAGACTTTAACTTTTTAGGCTTAATCCTGTTTAACATTGGGAAGCTATTTGGCTTAGCGTAGGAGGAACAAAATGCTTTTGAATATCGCGGAATTATCCGTAAAATCACAAGAATATAGAAAACAGATTATTAAAATGATCTATGATGGTGGAGCGGGTCACCCGGGTGGTGCTTTATCCTGTATTGATTTTCTGAATGTTGTTTATCAGGATGAAGTTGATTTTAGCAAAAAACATCGATCACGGGTTGTGTTGTCGAAAGGACATGCAGTACCAGCTCAGTATGCGATATTGCATGATTTTGGATTTATAGCTGAATCTGAAATGAAAGGATTTCGAAATATCGATTCGCGGCTAGAGGGTCATCCACACGCATTATCGATTCCACAAACCGATGCAACAACGGGACTTTTAGGTCAAGGGCTATCGATTGGTGTTGGTATGGCGATGGGAAAGAAGATTAATAAAGATGAGAGCCGAGTATTTGTCATTTTAGGTGATGGCGAAATGCAAGAGGGACAGATTTGGGAAGCAATTATGGAAGCAGGTCATTATGGTCTATCCAATTTGGTTGTGTTTGTTGATAAGAATGGTCTTTCATCGCATTGTAAAGCCTGTGAACAAATGAATATTGATCCTCTTGATGAAAAATTCAAAGCATTTAATTGGAATGCAACAGAAATTGATGGCCATGACTTTCATGCAATTCGATCCGCAATTAATTGTGCGAAAAATGAAGAGTATAAACCAACAGTCATCATAGCGAAAACCGTAAAAGGAAAAGGGGTTTCTTTTATGGAAAACAACCCTCAATGGCATAGTGGTGTTATTTCGGATGAGGAATATGAAATTGCAATGCAGGACTTAGCAACGATGGGGGTAGAATGATGGAACAAAAGTATATTTCTCTTAGGGATTATGTTGGGAAAGCATTGAATGCTGCTAAGGTAGAGTTTCCAAATATTACAGTTATTGATAGTGATCTCGATACATCAACTCGTGCTCATGAGTTTGCTGTAGAACATCCTGAGTCATTTGTAGAGTTAGGGATTGCGGAAAGTAGTGCTGTGAGCCTTGCCATGGGTATGGCAGGTGAGGGAATGATTCCGTTTTATGTTAATTTTGCAATTTTTGTGACTGGAACCTCGTGGACGCAATTGAGGCAAGCGTGTTATGAAAATGCAAATGTGAAGATACTAGGAACGCATCCGGGAATGGATGATGGACCTGACGGCGCATCACATCATGCAAATGAAGATCTTGCTATTACGCGTGTTATACCAAATATGACGGTGCTAGTTCCTAGCAATGAAAAAGAAGTCATGCAAGCAGTGAAACTTGCTTGTGAGATTGATGGTCCTGTATATATTCGCGTAGCCCGAGATCTTGTTCCAGAAAGAGAGAGTAAGACGGTTTTCGTTTCAGGAGAAGCGGAAATAGTTGAATCTGATGGATATGATGTTGCACTAGTATATGAAGGAACGGCTGCGAAACAAGCACATGAGGTCTTTGAGGAGTTATCAAATGCTGGGAAAAAAGTGACTCTCGTTAATATTCGTTCACTTAAGCCGATTGATAAGATTTTGATAAAAGAAATGGCAAAGAAAACGGAGCGATTTGCGACCATTGAAAACCATACTGTTATTGGTGGACTCGGAGGAGCAATTGCAGAGGAATTGAGTAGCTTTTCAAATTCGGTAAAACTGATGCGATTTGGTGTGCAGGATGAATTTACAGAATCAGGAAAAACAGCAGACGTTAAGAAAAAATATGGCTTGGATTCAGATAAAATTGTAGTAAGTATTTTGGACGAATTGCAGTAAAAACTTAGGAGGAACAGATGAAAAAGCTCAAAAAAACAAAGCTCGAAAACATTGATTGTCGAGCAATCCTACTCCCGCCAGAGAGCTGTTTTGAGCTTTGATGTACCGATTTTATCATATTTATCCTTGCAGGTAAAATAATAAGGTGATTCTCATAACGAGGATTGCCTTATTTTTTTGCCCGAAAAACAGAAGGTGACATATTGGAGATGCGTTTAAAAACACGGGTGAAATAGTTTTGATGATTATAACCAACGGCAAAAGCGATTTCGCTAATGGTCATATTCGTGCTTTGAAGCAAGTCTTTGCTCTTTGCGATGCGGAGTTGATTGATGTAGGTGGAAAAAGGCACATCCATTTCCCGGTGGAAGAGTTTAGAAAGATGTCCTTCGCTTACATGAAGCTCCTTTGCAACGGAAGCAAGAGAGATTTCACTTGTAAAGTTGTTTTCGAGAATGGATAGCGCTTTTGAAATGAGTGGTGTATGTTGCCTAGAGGCATGAACAAATAACTCATCGATAAAGAAAGAGATGGTTTCAACTGCCCAGGCGTGAAGCTCATTTACGGTAAAGATGTTGCTTAAAGAAGAAATGAACTTGAAATTCAAATCAAAAACGGAATCCAGTTCAAGTCCTTTTTCTACCGCTGTTCGCGCAATGAGGGAATAGAATTCAAGCACCCTTACTTTTACCAAATCGAGATTACCTGATTCGAGCAATAATAGTTCGTTGATCAGTTTTTCCATAGATTCTTTTGCATTTTCTTTGTCGCATTGCAATACGAACTCAAGCACATTGCTTTTATTGTCATTCGAAAATTGAATCGGTAAATTTGAAGACTTGTAATCGTAAAGGGTTTCGCCGATGCGTGCTTGGCTCTTTTTTTCTTCTCGCAGTTTCTTATAGATAATTTCTTGATCAAATAGGCGTGTAATGGTGATATAGGTTAGGGTTGCAAGGGCATGAATTTCATTTGATGTGAAGGAACGCATGCGCTGAATTTTTAATAAGGAATCGGCTAATTGATGGGAAGGTTCATGATGCAAGCGAATAAATTCTTCAAGGGTGTGTTGTTCCAAAGCTTTGATTTGAATGGGACCGATAAGGATGGTTCCAAAGTCATCGTGATCTTGAAGAAGGCTCATGGCGATATGAATAAATCCGGAGGGACAAGTAAAAATATAAGCTTCTCCCATCTTTTTTGCTACCCGTTGAGCCGTTTGAAAGCATTGGCTGCAACTGCTTTCGGTGTTGTTATAAAGGGCTAGGGGTGTGCAAAGATGTTGTTCTTGCAGAGAAAAGTGCGTGGTTAAATGATCGGAGGAGACAAAGCGGATTGGCAACTCTGTAGAGAGGCTCAAGGCGTCAATATGTTGTTGAATCGATGGTAGTGGCAAATCTGTTTTCTTCATAAGCACCTCCAAATAATGCTAAAGACGTTTTTGGTTTTCTATTATTTCTATATTTTCATCATTTTCATTTTGGTTATCTCTGCTATTATGACATAAAAATGCTAAAACATAAAGCCTCAATGAAAGAAAAGTAATTAATATGATCATATAATAAAGATAGATAAAGTCGAGGAGGATATGATGGGAAAAGATTTATTGTTACGTATACTGCGACATGAGGATGTAGAACGACCGGGCTGGGTTCCTTTTGCAGGGATTCATGCGGGTAAATTAAAGGGCTATACAGCAAAGGAAGTTTTGACAGATGAAAAGAAATTAGAAGAGGCTTTGCTTGAGGTACACCGGTTGTATCGACCAGATGGCATGCCAATTGTATTTGATTTGCAAGTGGAAGCAGAAATTATGGGATGTGATTTATTATGGGCAGAAGACAATCCACCTT
Organism: Gottschalkiaceae bacterium SANA; assembly: GCA_036323355.1. GTDB lineage: Bacteria > Bacillota > Clostridia > Tissierellales > GPF-1 > GPF-1. The sequence goes on from AP028876.1 coordinate 709,875, forward strand.
CCATTGCATCTCATCCATTGAGTAAGGAAAAGAAGATTCCTTGCGCATGCAAAATGCCCCAAAAAGAGAGTGGAAGGATTCCTATGATTCTTCGCACCATGGAACGAATGAAAACGGCTGTAGGAGAAGACACTGCCCTTTATGGATTGATCTGCGGACCATTCACATTGGCGTCCCACCTTCGTGGCAGCCAGATTTTTATGGATATGATTTTAGATCCAAAGTATGTGAAAGAGTTGGTTGAATATTGCGCGGAAGTTGCAATGAAGATGGCGGAGTATTATATTGAAGCGGGAATGGATGTTATAGCGGTTGTGGATCCGCTGGTCAGCCAGGTGTCACCGGCGCATTTTACTCAACATTTATCGGAGCCGTTTACAGCGGTATTTGATTATATTCGAGCAAAAGAAGCGTATTCAGCTTTCTTTGTTTGTGGAAACGCAACGAATCAATTGGATGTTATGTGTAAAACAAATCCAGATTCCATATCGATTGATGAAAATGTCGTGATTCAAGATGCAAAAAAAGTCATGGACGATTATAATATCACGACAGGCGGCAATATTCCTTTAACAACAACCATGCTATATGGTTCACAATTGGACAATATGAAATATGTCGTTGATTTGATCGACTCTATGGATCAGAAAAATTTAATTGTCGCTCCAGGTTGTGACATGCCCTATGATGTGCCAATCGAAAATACCATTGCGGCTGCACAGGCAGCTCTGCAAACAGAAGAAGTACGTGAGATGGTGGCGGGATATCAAGCCATTGAAGAAGAACCAATTGAAATCGAATTGCCGGTCTATCAAGACCTTAAACATGTTTTAATTGAAGTGTTTACGTTGGATTCGGCAACATGTGCAGCATGTACCTATATGATGAACTCGGCCATGCTTGCAAAACCGAAGTTTGGAGATGCAGTTGAAATTGTAGAGTACAAGTATACGAGACGAGAGGATATTGCAAGGACAAAGAAAATGGGTGTCACCAATTTGCCATCTATTTATATCAATGGAAAGTTGACATGGTCTTCGATTATTCCGAGTGAAAAAGAGTTGTTTGAAACTATTGAAGGGCTAATCAAAAGTTTGGCATAGTAGGAGAGAAGCCATGAAGATCATATTATTGACAGGGTTTTTAGGAGCGGGGAAAACCACGCTCCTTTCTCGCTTGTTAGCAAGTCGTTTGGAAGGCCGCGTTGGAGTGGTTGTGAATGAATTTGGCGATATTGGCATTGACGGGCGCTTGATACAGGATATGGGGTATCAATTATCGGAATTGAATTCAGGTTCGATTTTTTGTGCTTGTTTAAAATCGCAGTTTTATACGGCACTGGAGGCAATGGATGATCAGGGAGTGGAGTGGTTGTTTGTTGAAGCCTCTGGACTGGCCGATCCATCAAGCATGCAGGATGCGATTCAATATCTGAAGGGTAAGAAAGTCAATGCAATGTACCATGGAGCAATTTGTATGGTGGATGCAGTTTATTTTCTTGATCAGATGCAGATTCTACCCGTTCTTGAAAGGCAAATATACTATAGTGATCTTGTACTATTGAATAAGACTGATTTGCAGACCGAGAGAAAATTAGAATTAGTGGAAGCGGTCTTAAGTAAAATTCAACCCGACAATCAAATTTTACGGACTCAGTTTTGTGATGTTGATTTGTCACAGATGCTGGCGCTATTATCGCATCGCGGGCAAGAAAGCGTAGCTAATTTGAATACGTGGGAATCTCGCATGCAGACGGTTGTGATTCATGACAATGGGGAGCATTCAATTCATGCTTGGAAGCTGTTTATTGAATCGATTGCCAAAGAGACCTATCGTTTGAAGGGATTTATTCGAAGCTCGGAAGGTGTCTATTTGGTCAATGGAGTTGGTCAGACATTACGATGGGAGATTGCTCAGCATCATGAGGCTACGGAAATTGTTTTGTTCTCGGCGATCGGCATTCGTTTTGTAAGTCGTATCTTGGAAATGGCAGAGAAGCAAGGCTTGAATCTACGTATAGGGACATAGGGGGTGGAAGGATTTGTTATTGCGTATCAATACGGAGATAAAACTGGACCAAAAGAAAATTTATCGGAGAATGAAGGTTTCGGAGGCCATGACCGACGTAATGGATCAATACTATCAAACCCTTCTTGTGGAGATTCAGGAAGCGGTTGAAGTGGAATCAGTTTGTTTAATTGAAGAAGATTCGTTGACTTTTGATATTGTTGAATTGGATTCCTGTAAAAAAAAGGCTTACTGTTATGTGAATATCGGCAGCAAAGTCGTTGAGATTTTAAAAGGCTACTTTGCAGGCAAGCAATATATGCTGGGTTATTTGCTGAATGAAATGCTTGGAGAGACCATTATGCAAGTCGCAAGTCAGCTTCGCCTGGAAATGATGAAATCTTTGTCGGAGGGGGAAAACTTAACGGTTCGGTATTCACCTGGAGAGAAGGGCTTCCCTTTAGAGAAACAAGAAATGATTTATGAAAAATTACAGGGTAAGACGAAACTATCGGGTGAGTTGAATGATTCTTATATGATTGTGCCGGATAAAGCAATGATGTTTGTATATGGCATTGGTCGTCATCTTCCTTATAATGAGGTGGACCACGAATGCACACGTTGTACAGGAAATCGGCTTTGTCCCTATCGGACGGGATATTGAGGAGAGGCAATGGTTGAGATTATTCAAGGAAACGGAAAAAGAGAAATTTCTTGTGACAAGAAGCAGAGCATTCTTGAATTTCTGCGAGAATCGGGCTACGAGGTATCGGCAGTTTGTTCGGGAAATCAGACCTGTGGGAAATGCAAGGTGCAAATTCTAGAAGAGTGTCCAATAGCCAATGAACAGGAAGGCCGATTTTTTTCATCTGAGGAAATTGAGGCTGGACTTCGCTTGTCTTGCGCCCACCCAATTCGTTCTGGCATGAAGATTAGGCTAGCAGACAAGGTGACTTATCAAAGTCTATCCACCTTTGACCTTGCCGATTCCATTAAGATGAAGAGTGAAAAGGGTAAGGGCTATGGCGTGGCCATTGATTTGGGCACAACGACTGTTGTGATTGGGCTTGTATCGCGCGAGAAGAAGGCGATTGTTCAAGTGGCAAGTTTTTTAAACCCGCAAAGTAGTTATGGAGCAGATGTGATTTCACGAATTGAGGCATCTAAAAGAGATGGCGGTGAGGTCTTGCAGGCCTTAATTTTGGAGGAAATCAAAAAGAAAATTAAAGCCTTATGCGAGTTGGAAAAAATTGCTGGTTTAGACATCACAGATTTTGTGATTTCGGGGAATACAACCATGCTCTACTTGCTGCAAGGCTATGATCCGCAAGAATTGGCTCTTGCTCCCTTTGTAGTAAGTCATTCGGAATATGTTGAATTTGAGGCAAAGATGTTCTTTGCGGAGAACTGGCCGGGAACGGTTCATCTATTTCCATGTATTTCAGCTTATGTTGGTGGCGATATTGTCTCGGGTCTCTATGCATATGGAAAAGAGCTTGAAGAATGTCAGCCGGTTTGTCTGTTGGATCTTGGAACCAACGGGGAAATCCTACTGATGGATCAAAATAAAGTGGTCTGTGCAGCTACGGCAGCAGGTCCCGCTTTTGAGGGTGCTGGAATACAGTCGGGAATTGGTGGAATTTCTGGAGCGATTGACAAGGTACAATTTGATGGTGATCGCATTGCATATTCAACAATCGATGAGGCGGATCCAATTGGGATTTGTGGGTCCGGGATTATCGATGTTGTTTCGGAAGGAATTCGGACCGGACGGATTGATAAAACTGGCAGAATGGCGAGTGGTGATTTGATTTTGTGCCAAGAAGGAAATCAAATTGTCTTCACGCAAAAAGACATTCGTGAGGTTCAGCTTGCAAAGGCGGCGATTGCAGCGGGAATCAAGGTCCTGGCATCACATATGGAAATCTCGATCGGTCAGATTAAAAGTCTTCATCTTGCAGGGGGATTTGGTCAATATTTAAATCTACAGCATGCGGGGACGATCGGACTCATTCCTAATGAGTTGGTAGGTCGTAGCAAAGCGATCGGGAATGCTTCCTTCGCAGGAGCCTATAAAGCACTTTTTGATTTGAATCTGAAAGAGAATCTAGAGGAAATACAAAAAAAATGTGCCTATATCGAGTTATCAAGCGAAAAAACCTTCAACGGAATTTACATTCAAGAAATGGGATTTTAAAAAAGTGAATTAATAAAGTGAAGTTGATAGAAAATTGAAAAAAAGTGATGATATAATAAAATATATCGTCACTTTTTTTCATGTTTGAAATAAATGGGCGAATATAAATCGATAAAGTAGAAATAAGCCCTGAATTACAGGGAAAAAGTCTAAATAATGTGATTGGCATGAAAATTGCAATAATAAGGAGTGGGAGAAGAAGATGGAACTAGTTGAGATGATTTTGCAGGAAATTCAAAAAGAAGACCGGAAGGAGCCCTATCAAGACCAACAATTGGCGGAACTTCTTGCTTGTGATCGCACCAGTATTACAAAAGCGAGAAAGCGACATGGAATTGAAGAGTCTCGAACTCGATTTAAGCAGTATGTTGCTGAGGAAATCGCAGGTATTTTGCAAGAAGACAGTGATCTTCCCAATCGAGAATTAATCCGGGAGCTTGGCAAAAAAGGATTTTCAATTTCCCCCTATATGATGAAACAGATTCGAGTCAGCATGACAGAAGCAAAACCGAAAAATTCAGAGCGAGGGAACAAGAAACAAAAGCTTGTCAATATAGCGGAATTAGAAAGTGTTTATTCGGATATTGTAGGAAATCTTGGCAGTTTTAAAACCGTGATTCAATCCCTTGAAGCAGCCGTGATGTATCCGCCAAAGGGTCTAAATACCTTGATCACTGGCGAAAGCGGTGTGGGCAAGACTATGCTTGCAAGAAAAATGTATGAGTTTGGGCGGATGAAGGGAAGGTTTCCTTTAAATAGTGAATTTGTGCATTTCAATTGTGCGGATTATGCAGAAAACTCACAACTCATCTTATCCATGTTGTTTGGTGTGAAAAAGGGAGCCTATACGGGTGCTTCTGATGATCGTATTGGATTGGTGGAAAAGGCGCGAAATAGCATTTTGTTTTTAGATGAAGTACACAGAATGCCAGCAGAAGGGCAAGAGATTCTTTTTAAAATTATTGACGAAGGTGTTTATCGACGATTGGGTGAGAGTGACCGTGAGCGAGAAATTAATGTGTTCATCGTTGCGGCAACAACGGAGGAACCAACAGAATGTTTGCTGGATACCTTTTTGAGGCGATTCCCCATGATGGTTCATATTCCACCATTGAAGCAGAGGCCAGCATCGGAACGATTGGAGTTGATCGAACGATATCTGCTTGTACAAGCCAAACAACTGCAAAAGGATATTTGGCTTGACCATGACAGCGCTTTGGCTTTCTTGTTGCATATGCCCAAGGGTAATGTTGGAAAATTGTTCAATGAAATTCAAGTATGTATCGCAAAGGCCTATTTGGAATCAATGATTGAAAACAAAAAAGAAATCCGAATTACATTTGATTTGGTGGATCATCAGATTCAAAGAAATTTGATGGATAAGAATCAATTCTACAAAGAGGCAAATCAAATTGTACATTATCAAGGACTTACGATTCCAAAAGATGGTCGTCTGGAAGCTTCGCTATTTAATCTTAAAGACGAAGAAACCATATATAAATTAACGGAACACCTTTTTCAAGAAAGCAAGGAATCGGAACGATCAATTGAAGAAACACAACAGTATATTGGAGAGAAAATTGAAGGATTTATTCAGAAAAAGGTAAACAAGACTTATCCCATTGACAAGCAAAATATTATCAAAATCATTGGAACACAATTGGCTTCAACCGTCGAGCGTGCATTGGAGTTGGCTGCACCAATTATCCAAAAATACGATATGCAATTATTTTATTCTTTGGCGGTGCATATCAATGAAACGATTGAACGTGTTAAGGCGGGGAAAGCCATTGAAAATCCAAAGCTCCGCACGATTGAAAGCAAGCATAAGGATGTTTTTGAGATTGCATTACGGATGACTGAGTATATTACCTCAAGAACTGGGGTGGAATTTCCAAAAGATGAAGCGGCCTTTGTGGCTATGTATTTGTTGGGTTATATCGAGAAGGAAAAAGATACAGGGAGAATTGGAATCTTGGTTCTTAATCATGGGGAGTATGGTCTTCCAATGATTCGTTTGGCAGAAACATTAATGGGCCAGGCGAACATTGCCAATGTCGCGATGAAGATGGAGGATCAACCGAGCGAAGTGTTACCTCTTGCGATGGAACGAGTTCGGAAAATGGATGAAGGGAAAGGCGTTTTACTTTTTGTTGATATGGGTTCGCTGAATGCATTTGGATCATTGATTGAAGAGAGCACAGGGATTAAGGTGAAAACCGTCGCAAGATTTGATGTCTTGATGTTGATGGAAGCGGTGCGCATGTGTCGAATGGCAGAAATAAGCTTGAGTGATATTCATAAGCACTTGATAGCACCAGAGCGCAGCCATCTGAGGCGGGATGATAAGCGGATAAAACCAGCCATGAAAAAACCATTGATTATAACGACCTGCATGACGGGACAAGGTGCCAGCGTTTATTTGAAGGAACTGTTGGATCGTTCACTTGATGATCTGCCAATCGAGATCAAAGAAATAGGCGTCTTCTCGGAGGTGAGTTTAGATGATCAAATCCAGCAACTATCACAAACCTATACCATTTTATGTGTGGTTGGAACAATCAATCCCAAGAAAGAATGGATTCAATTTATCAGTATAGATCAGGTGGTGTCTGGAAAAGCGGTTGAAACAATTCGCTATTTGTATCGTAAGCAGTATGGTGAAAAGGAAAAGTATCCGATTGATCGTCACTTGATTTTCAATCGACAAGCAGTTTCGACAAAAGAAGAATGTATTGAATTCTTATGTCGACAGATGGTGGACCAGGGAGTTGTAACAAAACGATATTTACAAGATGTTTATGAGCGAGAAGAAATGGGTTTGACCTGTTTGTTGGACGCGCAGGAAAAAGGAATTGCGATTATTCATACGGTATCGTCTAAAGAAGTTATTCGAGACGGGATGAGCATTCTGAGCACAAGACAACCTATTTTTTGGGATGCGATTGATATTGATGTTGTTGTGGTGATGGCATTGACGGATTCGGAAAGTCGTTTACCCTATTTAGTGAATCGCACAATATTTCAAAACGAAGACCGAATGAGACGGATTCGGGCATCACAATCAAAGGGTGAAATGCTTACTCTAATCCAAGAGGCATTGCAAACATAAAAGCTAGCAGCAAAAGGAGGAAACATGTTACAAAATTTACGTGAAAAGGTATTGGACATTGGGCTTAAAATGAAGGCCTATGGTTTGATTGCGCAAGCAGGGGGGACTGTCTGTGCGAGGGATCCAGAAACCGGATTGATTGCGATTTCCGCAAGCGGCATGTCTTATGAAGAGATGACCTGGCAGGATGTCTTAATCATTGATGAAGAGAAAAATCTTCTTGCTGGCGAGCGAAAAATATCGGTAGCAACCGATATGTTTTTGACTATTTTTAAAAACCGGCCCGATGTGAATGCGCTGATTCATACGCATTCCCGTTATGCAACGGCATTTGCGGCGGTGAAAAAGCCAATCCCTGTGATTACAACGACTCAGGGAAATATTGTCGGGGGCCAAGTGCCTGTGGTGCAAACCGTTCATGTTGGTCCCTATGATCAAGCCTTCTACAACGAAATTGCTGAAACACTGGGAAATGGGTGGGCATGCAATTTAGCTGCGCACGGCCCGATCTGCGCAGGCACCGATTTGGAAATGGCTTTGGATGTATCAGTAACCATAGAAGTAACCGCGCACACAGCGTGGATTGCAAAGTTTTTGGGCGAACCGTATCAACTTACAAATGAAGAGATTCAGGGTTCGTTTCAATTTTGTCAGGCCGCAGTTGGCCAAAAATGAAGGGAGGTGACAAAGTGGCAGAAAGAAAATTGATTTTATGTGTTTGCGGAGCAGGAATTAACACGTCAATGAATGCAAAAATGACGATTATGGAACATCTACGTGATGCGGGGATGGATGATGTTGAGGTTAAGCATGCAATGATTGGTGATATTACACCTTATCGGGGCAGGGAAAACATGGTTGTGGTATGGATGACACAGATTGATGCAAAGTTCGAGGCACCAGGCGTGCAAGGCATGGCATATTTAATTGGAACCAAGAAGAAAAAGCGTGCCTTATCTGAAGAAATTATGCAGAAAATGAAAGAAATTTGCAAGGAATAAAAATAGCATCACAAGAGGCGTCGAAACAGCTTGTGATGCTACTTAATCAAATCGCAAAGAGACTTTACGAATGACTTAATAATTCTAGCAATTATTGAGCAATAAATCAAATAAATGGAGGACTATTATGGTTGCATCTATATTAGGAAGTTTGGGGGGACCCGTACTTGTCGCTATTGTTATGTTTTTACTCGGTCTGATTTTTCAAGCTGGTTTTTCCAAAAGTATACGCGGGGGATTATATGCAGGGATTGGCTTAGCAGGTCTATTTGTTGTTGTCAATGCGGTAACAGCAAGTTTGACACCAGCGATTCAAGCTTTTGCAGCACGTTTTGACACAAGCTTGACCTTAACTGATGTTGGTTGGGGATCTGCGGGTATTGCCTTTTCATGGCCAGGATTAGCATTTGTTATTATCGGTGTTATTGTTGTTAATATTATTTTGGTCATGCTTGGTGTTGTAAAGACCATGTGGACAGATATTTGGTCTTACTGGCATGGTCAAGTTGTTGGTGGTTTTGTATGGTATACAACAGGAAGCGTAACGCTAGGTGTGGCAGCAGCTATTTTGTATTTGACTTTGGGTAGTTTTATTGCCGACTACACGGCAAAACGATATCAAGAATTCAATGGGATGCCAGGAATTTCGGTTCCATGTGCAGTCAGTTTAGCGGGAATTTTTGCACAACCAGTTAACGCATTGATTGAAAAGATTCCTGGAATCCGAGATATTAATGGGTCGCCAGAAAACATTCGTAAGCGTATGGGAATCTTTGGTGAACTAGGTGTTATGGGTGTTGTGATTGGTGCTTTTATTGGTTTGCTTGCAGGCTATGGCTATGCGGCTGTTTTAAACTTGGGTGTTCAAGTTGGTGTGATGATGGTCTTCTTGCCAAAGACGGTTTCCGTTCTTTGTGAGGGTGTTATTCCAATCGCCAACTCGGCTACAGAATTTATTCAAGAAAAATTTGAGGACAAGGAAGTTTATGTAGCAGTTGACTGTGCGGCTCTATTGGGCCATCCATCTGTTATGGCATCTGCCGTTTTACTTTACCCAATCGCTGTTATTATGGGCGTTTTACTACCAGGCAATGGCATCATTCCAATTGCTAGTTTGGCGATTATTCCTTACTGGTGTGGAGCGATTGCACCTTATTGTAAAGGCAATGTATTCCGTATTGTATTGACAACCATGCTTTGGATGGTTCCAATTTTCTATATCGCAACAGCAATGGGCGATGTGCATACTGGAACTATGGCTTCATTAGGACTTGGCGAAGCGGCAAGCTCTTCTTTTGACATGGGTGGCGATATTTTAGGATTCTTGGTTCATAAGATTTTTAGCATCTTTTAGGAGTTGTTGAACCTAGCCCGATGGTATCGGGCTAGGTTTTACAAGACGGGAGAAAGGAGAAAGTATGTTTATTCTAGAAAATCAGAATGTGCTGCTCGGGGTTGATGCAAAAAATCAACGAGAAGCAATTCAGATCCTTGGAAACCAAATGGTGGAAAATGGATTTATTAAAGAGGCGTATATCGACGCTGTTATTGAGCGGGAAATGCAATATCCAACAGGACTTCCCACAGAAGGCGTAAAGGTAGCCATACCGCATGCGAATGCGAATCACGTGATTCAATCCACAATTGGTGTCATGACGCTTTCGAAACCCGTGACTTTTTGTAGTATGGGGGATGCAACAGAAGAGTTGGATGTTGAACTAATTTTTCTTTTAGCAAACACAGATCAGTCGGATCAGCCAGAATCCTTGCAGCGATTGATGCAATGCTTTTCTGAAGAGGAAGCACTGTTGAAAATGAAAGCGGCAACAACAGAAGATGAGATTTTAACGGTATTGCGGGATTACATGAAAGAGTAGGTGGAGAAATGAAAAAAGTAATGACGCCCAGAGAACGGGTTGCAGCAACCTTGAATTTTGAAGAGCCGGATCGCGTTCCAATCTGTATTGGGTCGAGTGGAGCCAGCGTGAATGATGCCGTCTATTATCAATTGAAAGAGCATTTTCAAATTGAAGGAGACGTTGAACCTTTTCGCAGCGGTCATGGAGATAATATTTATGATCCCAGGGTATTTGATAAATTAGGTGGAGATTTTCGGCATGTATTTTTAAAATCAAATCAAGAATACAAGGCAGCAACAACAGAAGACGGTGGAAGAATCAACGAATGGGGTGTAAAAGTTATTCGAGTCGGCAAATTCAATGAATGGATGAGCCATCCATTGCAAGGTGCCACGCTTGAGGATTTAGACAATTATGCATGGCCCAAGCCCTATGAAGGCAATCGGGACCGTGATTTAAAAGCAGATATAGACTATTGGTATAAAGAAACAGATTTTGCGATTTCAACACGATCACCTTCTCGTGGTTTTTGGGACTTGGGTATTCAATTGCGGGGATTTGATCAGTTCGCTATGGACATGATTTTAAATAAACCATTTATTCATAAGATGATGGAAAAGATCTTAGAGGTTTTGATTGCCTACTATGATGTCTTATTGAGTACAGTAGGACCCTATGTACAGATTGTTGAGACACAAGATGACTTGGCTCATCAGAATGCGCCATTTATGTCTCCGGATGCCTATAAAGAGTTTATGATGCCATATCGGAAAAAGTTAAATGCATTTATTAAGAGCAAAGCACCACAGGCAAAGATTTATCAGCATTGCTGCGGTTCTGTAAGAAAATTGATTCCCTATATGATTGAAGCGGGAATTGAAGTACTTAATCCCATTCAACCCTTGGCAAAAGAGATGGATACGGGAAAATTGAAGCGTGATTTTGGCAAAGACATTGTGTTCTTTGGTGGAATTGATTTGCAGGAACGATTGGCAGGCCCACCAGAAGTGGTAGAACAAGAAGTGAAGGAACGGATTCGCGATCTTGCCCCTGGCGGTGGATATATTATGTCACCGGCAAATGTTGTTCAACCGGATGTGCCGATTGAAAATTTGATTTTATTATGTGAATTGGCAAGAGAATATGGCCAATATCCTTTGGATCTTGAAAAGCTAAAATAGAGGAGAACTCCGATGAAGAAAGTATTGTTGATTGGAGGGCTGTGCGGGATGACCATGTTGCGAGCAGCCTCGATGATTGAAGACGAGTGTCGGGATCGAGATATTTCGATTTCAGTAAAAATTCAAAATGTATGGGAGTCTCCAACGGTAGAGATGCAGGGGCTTGATGTGGTGATTCAAATGATGCCTTTGTATGAGACGGCTCCCTGTATGTTGGTGAGCGGAAAGCCATTTATCTCGCATTTTAAAGAGAAACAATTATTGTCTTCGATCATTGACTATCTGGAAAGAGGGGGCGAAAGATCGTGATTTATGCGGACTATGCGGCAACAACACCCTTAGATTCTCGAGTATTCGAGGTCATGAAACCCTATTTTCAGGAACAATACTTTAATCCATCGGCGCTTTATCCTCAGGCGCAAAAAATACGAAAAGAGATTGAACAAGCACGTTCACAAGTCGCTGAACTCTTGGATGCAGAGTCTGAAGAGATTATTTTTACCAGTGGCGGTACCGAGGCGGACAATATGGCAATCAAGGGGATTGCATTTGCTTTGCGGGAAAAGGGAAAGCATTTGATTACGTCTCAGATTGAGCATCATGCGGTTTTAGCGAGTTTTCAATTTCTTGAAAGGCAAGGATTCGAGGTCACCTATTTGCCCGTTGATGATCATTTTCGAGTGTCTGTTGAAGCCTTTGAAAGTGCGATTCGTCCGGATACGATCCTGGCTTCCATCATGATGGCAAACAATGAGACTGGAGCCATTCAGCCTATACAAGAATTGGCAGCAATTGCGAGGTCGGAAGGTGTTTATTTTCATACGGATGCCGTGCAAGCTATAACGACATGCAAGATATCGGTTAGGGAGCTGGGTGTTGATGCATTGAGTATTTCGGGACATAAGATCTATGGACCGAAGGGGTCCGGTGCCTTGTACCTAAAAACGGATACGCCTATTGTTTCTTGGATTACCGGAGGTGACCAGGAAGGTGGATACCGCGGTGGAACGGAATCGGTGGCAAATTTAATAGGACTTGGAGAAGCGGCGAGAATTTTACAAAGTGAACGAGCGGATCGAGAAAACCATGGCAAGGTTTTACGCAAAAGATTGATGGATGAATTGAAGCGTCAAAATCTTGATTTTCAGGTTCACCAACATCCGACATATCAATTATCACATATTGCCAATATTGGATTTCGTGAGGTTGAAAGCGAGAGTTTGTTGATGCATTTGATGTTAAGAGGAATTGTGGCTTCTTTGGGGGCGGCTTGCAATTCTTCATCTGTTGAACCATCCTATGTTTTAGAGGCTGGCAAGGTGGATCGTGCTTATATTAAGGGAAGCGTACGGTTTTCATTCGGTCAGGACACGTCTGTGGAGGATGTAGATCGACTTGCGAGTGAAGTGAAACAAATACTTGATTTGATAAGAAAAGTGAATTTTTAGCAGGAGGAAATTATGATAAATAAAGTGATCGAAGTATTGTCGATGAATAATCCGGAATTGGTGAAATCGACTGTGGAAGAAGCCTTGGAAGCCGGTTTTACAGCCAATCAAATCATTAATGAGGGCTTGGTTGTTGGTATGAATGGAATCGGGAAACGGTTTCGAGAAGGAGAAATCTTTGTTCCCGAGGTATTGGTATCGGCAATGGGCATGCAAATGGCTTTGGAGCGATTAAAACCCTTATTGAAAGAGGGAGAGAATCAGGCGAAAGGTAAGGTCATTTTCGCTACTGTTCAAGGGGACATTCATGATATCGGAAAGAATCTGTGCTGTATTATGCTAGAAGGCGCGGGATATGATGTGATTGATTTAGGCACAGATGTCAGCAAGGAAGTGATTGCAAATGCGATTCAAGAGCATAACCCTGATGTTGTTGGCTTGTCAGCTCTTTTGACAACTACGATGACTGAGATGCCAGTGATCGAATCTTATCTGCAAGAAGTTGGGGTGAGAGAGAATATCAAATTGGTTTATGGGGGAGCACCGCTTACAAGCAAGTGGGCGGAAGAACATGGCGCAGATGGCTATAGCGAAGATGCGGCAGAGTGTGTTGATCTAGTCGCAAAATTCGTTTCATAAGAAAATGAAAAATAAATGAAAGAGACGATGTGAAAGCATCGTTTTTTTTATTTAAAATGTAATGTATTTTTGACATTTTGTATAAAATAGAATACACTTCAAGTGAGGTGAAGAGTATGAGTAAACAGATGAAACAAGCCTTTATTCGAATGATTCTATGGTCTCTAGTCTTTGTGTTTTTTCTTGCGATTTTTTTATCGGGAGATACCCTGACCACCTGGGGCGATAACACGAGAAAAACAATTATGCTAGCTGTTCTATTTCTTGCGGGATTTGGAGGCGATGCTGTTTTGAATATTGTCTACCGGAAGAAGAATGGAGAAATTATTAAAGATGAACGGGACGATGCGATCGAAAAGCGCGCCGTATCAGCAGGGTTTATTGTTACTTTGATCTACGTGTTTCTTCTTGCGATTACCTTATACACAAAAAATGAAAGCAGTGGATTTGTTCCTGTTGCTTGGTTATGGTTTTTGGCTTACAGCTTGATCTGCGTGGCCAACATATCAGTCACAGCGTTTTCCGTATTTTTTTATCGGAAAGGTGGATTGTAATGCCAGAAAAGCTGCAGAATCAAATACGTCAAATTCGACGTGGACAGACAAATTTGACGCAAGCGCAACTAGCTGAACGGGTTGGATGCACCCGCCAAACCATTGTGGCTTTGGAGCAGGAACGCTATAATCCCTCCTTGATTTTGGCAATGAAGATTGCTGGGGTTTTGCACGTTACGCTTGAAAAACTATTCGTTTTGTCAGAAGAAGACAGTTTCCCTTCTAAGTGATGATTTTTTGAGGTTTGAAAAGTATGAATCAACTGCTGTGGGAGAATAGAAAATTGAAAGCGAAAAGTTGTAAAAAAATGGATATAAGGTTTGAAAATTTATGGAATTTCCTATAAAATAGGAATGAAAATTAAGGAATTAGAGAAATCCTCTGTCATTGACAGGGGATTTTATTATGGGAGGGGTTATGGCTCTAAAAAAATCAAAATCACTACGCTCAACGATTAGCTGGTTTATTATTCCCAAGGTAATAGGGGGTGTTGCCCTATCTTTTCTGATTGTTTTGGGCATTTTTCATATTCAAATGGTAACATATGTAGATCGATTTGTAAGTGCCAGAAACAATAACATAGAAGAGTTTATGGAACAGTATGAAGAAACATTGGCTAATTATGCGCGGATTCACGGGCATTGGACAGATCTCATTGATCACATTGATCAGGAAGATTTTGAGTGGATTCAAGAAAATGCATCACAAAACTTATTGCAAGAAACCAATTATGATATTGACCTCGTTTACATAAAAGACAGTTCGACTGGCTTTGAATCTGCCCTAGGTGCATCAGTGGAAGGGGTAAGGTATTTGCGTAGTCAAGTAGCTCACAATGTGGGGAAGCAAGAGTTTGAAGCGGGAATTATCAAAATTGACGAAGAGCCATATCTGATCAATGGAACCTATTTGTCCGACAATGATGGTTTGATCAATCGAGGGTTTTATGTGGTTGGTCGAAAAATAGATGATGTGTTTTGGGAGAAACTACATAAGTCCATGAATTTGGAATTGGTTCAATCGATTTGGCTTGAAGAGGATGAGATCGCTATTTTGTATCCAAGTTTTTTCTGTGACACCGCTCAATTTTGTGTTCCTCTGAATCACTCGACGACCATGCCGCCTATTTTTTTACATTTGGAATATAAGTTGGATTATCTATACACCTTTCTATATGATGGACAGGTTGGCGTGTTAATCTTGATAGTATTTGGAATTTGCTTGATTATTCTTTTGGTTTTCCGCGCACTCAAGGACTTTGTTGCCAAGTTGAGTGTTATGCAGCGAGTGTTGCACCGTGTTCGGAATGGTTTTTTTGGAGAGCAAATGGAGCCAATGCAGATTGAAGAAATGGATGAACTGATTGATGCCTTTAATCAAATGTCGACGGGGCTTGATTTATATCAAAAGCAGGTGAGTCAAGATCAAGTGGATATGGTCCATTTGATGGTTAAGGCGGTAGACATCAACGATCATTATACCAAGGGTCATTCTGAGCGAGTGGCGATTCAAGCCAGACAATTAGCGGTAATGGTTGGCTATGAGCATCCGAATGATATAGAGATTGCTGGATTGCTTCATGATGTAGGCAAAATTTCAATTCCAACTCAGATATTGAATAAACCAGGTAGACTTACGGAAGAAGAATATGAAATTATTAAAACTCATCCAGAAAGGGGATATGAGTTATTGTTTCAATCGGAGGTTTTTCGTGTGGTTCGAGGGGCTGTAAGGGATCATCATGAACGCTTTGATGGCAAGGGGTATCCTAGAGGCCTAAAAGGTGACGAGATTGCTATGGAAGCAAGAATTGTCTCGATTTGTGATGTGTATGATGCACTAACATCAGATCGTCCATATCGAAAAGCAATGAGTCATAAAGAAGCCATAGAAGTTATCAATAAGGAGAGAGGTAAGGCCTTTTCTCAAGATCTAGTGGATCTTTTTCTTTTGATTTTTGAGAATGAGAAGACATAACTCGTCTAATAATAGAGAAGGAGCAAACCGGAAGGTTTGCTCCTTTATTTGATTATAATAGAGTTTGAGATTTGGCGCGTGCAATCAAATCCAGCACTTTTTCCTTAATGAGATCTCGTGTTGCACGAAAGTCTTCAATGGGTCCGCCAGACGGATCGTCTAATCCCCAGTCTTCCATCAAACGATTCGGTACAAAGGGACAAGTCACGTTACAGCCCATGGTAATCAAGATATCCAGTTCAGAAGGGATTTCAGAAAGCAATTTGGGGTGATGATTGTTCATAGAGACACCCGCTTCTTCCATCACAGCGACAGCTAATGGTTTTACTTCCGGATAGTTTTCCGTACCAGCGGAATAAACGTCAAAATATTCACTTCCTAATTCCTTGGCCCAGCCTTCAGCCATCTGTGAGCGACAAGAATTGTGGACACAAACAAAAGCTACTTTTAGTTTCATATTCTCCTCCTATATTCAAGGTGAATTTCATTATATCAAGACTGCCAATAAGTTTCGCCCGATTTACAAGAACTTAACATTGCCATGGGATGAATCCGTAGGTTTTCATGATGGACAGAGGAAATTCCATGCGAACCGTCATATTGGGATCAACGATTTGGCAGATTCGAAGATTGCCCGCAAGGCTCAATAGCATGCCTGCATTCTCAGCAGTTAATTCTGTGTGATTCATCAAAAACTCATGCATGTGGTCTGTAGCAAGCTGTGCGGCCTCGTCCAGGGTCGGTGCAGAAACGATATTCATCCATTGCGTTTCGGCTTGCAGCATGGGTTGTGTGATGGTGTGGTCCTTTCGCACGGTTACCCGAACCGTTACGCGTCCGGGAACTTCAAGGCCGCAGATTACAACTTCTCCATCCCCCATGACCGCATGAAGATCGCCCATGGCAAGGAGTCCGCCTTCTACGAAGACGGGAAGAAAAAGGGTTGTTCCTTTTTTGATTTCTTTGCAGTCCATATTGCCGCCGTGGGTATCGGGGGTAACTGCGGGAATTGATTCATTGGCCGGTGCTGTTCCGATGACACCAATCATGGGATCAATGGGCAAGTGGAGTTTTTCGTCAAAGAGTGCAAGGCCATTTTCGATAGGGATTCGTTTGACAAATTCTTGAGTAAAGCGGTCACCAAGAACCCCCTTGTTTGGACCACTTCTCATTAGTCCTTCTTTGGCGACTTCAATATCTAAGATCTCCACTTGCAGGCTATCGCCTGGCATGGCATCTTCGATAAATAAGGGTCCAGTAGCGGGATTTCCGCCTTCTTTTGGTAAGGGGAGTGTACACCCTGGAGCGGCATTTCCATAGCAGTCTAAGGTATCGAAAGCAACGGTGTCGCCGGATTTTGCAGTGGCGACAGGTGTATTGTCTTTAGAAAAGTCAAATAGAGTTGGTGTTACAGGAATTTGAAGCATGGGTCACCTCTTTTTCCTTTAAGTATATCAAAGATTAAATCAATCTTAAATGATTAGGTTAGCACTTGTCAGAGAAGAGTCGTTTGGATAAACTGAGAGTCGGCTATTAAGGGGGAATTGGTATGTTAAGGATGTTATTTTGGGGAAATGAGAATATTGGCAAGCCTTTTCAGATGTTTGGGAATCAGCATTTGATTGCACTTTTTTTGGTGTGTATGGGAATCGGTTGGGTCTATCGGGAACGAGAATGGATGAAGAAGCATGAGAAATCTGCTGCACGGATTCTGGCTTTGCTTTTACTTTTACAACAAGGATTGCTTTATCTTTGGTATATCACATCAGGTGCATTTTCATGGGCTGAGTCATTGCCTTTGTATCCATGTCGATTATCCATTTTAGTGACAATTTTGATGTTGTTAAAGGATAGTGATAAGATCTATCAGATTGTATTCTATTGGGCAAGTGCCGGCGCAACGGTTGCCTTGCTTTCGCCAGACACATCGGGTTTTGGCTTTCCGCATTTTATGTTCATCCAATACTTTATTGGGCATGGCGGGCTTTTGATGGCAATTGGGTTTATGGCTTGGGTGCGCGGACACCGTATTTTGAAAGACGGAATCCATGCAGTTTATAAATGGTCTTTGGCTTACGTTGTATTCGTTTTGCCGGTGAATTGGCTTACAGGCGGGAATTATGGGTATTTGAGTCGTCCAATTGCGGGAAATATTTTAGAAATTTTTCCAAAGACGCCTTTTCTCTATTTACTCTTTTTGGTGGGCGCAATGTTTTTGTTATTTGGATTGATTCATATTGGAATTCTTAGAAGAAGAGAGTTGATTTGGATCAAAGATGAAAAAATGTCTTGACATTACTTTGATATCCAAGTAAAATAAGATCATGAAAACAGATGCTACGATTCATTATATGAGTCGAATACGAGAAAAAGTAAATGAAAAGATTCAGGCTGAGCTGGAGAAAGCCGGTGCATTTGGATTGGTTCCATCCCACGGAGATTTGTTGGTGGCTTTGTATGAAAAGGAGCCTATGACGATGACCGAACTGGCAGATCGCATTCATCGTGATCGCTCAACGGTTACGACTTTGGTTAATAAGTTGAAGCGGTTGGGCTATGTAGAGGTTCAAAAGAATCCTGCGGACGCGCGATCGAATTGTGTCTATGTAACTGGGAAGGGCCGATCTTTGCATCCGATCTTTGTTGAAATTTCAGAAGCCATGTATGAACAGGAATATCAAGGAATCAGTGAAGAAGAACGAAAAAACTTTGCAAAATTACTGGAAAGGGTGTATGCCAATTTCCAGTAATTTTTTACACAAATACTTGGACATCCAAATAAAAAGGAGAATGAAAATGGAAAAAGCATTAAAGTTGTTACGTGGCTTGCGTTCGGTCAGTTTTGCTACAATTTCGGAGGGAAAGCCGCAATCAAGGATTATTGATGTAATGTTTATTCGGGAGGACGGCTTATATTTTATGACCTGCAAGTCAAAGCCTTTTTATCGGCAATTAAGAGAGTCGCCTCATGTCGCAATTACAGGGATGACGCAAGACTTTGTACAGATTCGATTGACCGGGGAGGTAGAAGTTGTTTCTTCAGAGTTGATTGATCAAATTTATAGGGAAAATCAAGACTTTGATCAACTATTCCCTCGGAATGATGATCATGCATTTATGGAAGTCTTTCGTGTGTTTCGAGGTAAAGGTGAGATCTTTGATTTAAGCGGGAAAGAGGTAAAAATGAAACGGCATCGATTTGCATTTGGAGGAGAGAAAGTAAGAAAGTCGGGCTGCGAGATTCAAGAGAACTGTATTGGATGTGGTCGTTGTCAAAGTGTTTGTCCCTTTCAAGCAATTCAAGCCGGTTCACCATACGGTATTGATTCTGAACTTTGCGATGAATGCGGTCGGTGTTTATTATCGTGTCCAGTGGATGCGATAGCCTTGCCAACGGGATTATAGGATGGAATAGAAGAAATTGGGTATTGAATAAAAGAGAAGACCTGAGGAGGACGATATGGCTTTCATTGTAAGAATGGGACGATTACTTGTTGACAGAAAAGAGTTTTTCATAAAATTGGTTGGCGAGCATATTGCCTTGTCTTTGATTGCAATAGCCTGGATCACTGTGATCGGAATTAGTTTGGGAATTTATATCACACGAAATAAAAAAATTGCCAACCTTGTTTTGGCCATGACGAATGTATTGTACACCATTCCCTCCATTGCTTTATTTGGTTTTCTTGTATCCTTTACAGGAATCGGGAATACAAGTGCTTTAATCGCTTTGACAGCCTATGGGATTTTGCCGATTATCCGTAACACCTATGTGGGAATTGAGGAGGTTGATCCACAGATTGTGGAAGCAGCCATCGGTATGGGCAGCACGGACCGTCAATTGCTGTGGAAGGTGCAAATTCCAATTGCCTTGCCGGTGATTCTCGCAGGATTTCGAACCATGGTGGTGATGACGATCGCTCTTGCGGGGATTGCGTCATTTATTGGAGCGGGTGGATTAGGTGTTGCAATTTGGCGGGGTATCACGACGAATTTCACTGAGATGACCGTTTTGGGAAGTCTCTTGGTTGCTCTTTTGGCCATGGGATCAGACTTGACTTTGGGACTTGTGGAACGACTCATACGGAAACGTGTCTTGGGCACGGAGAAAGGAGTATAGAATGAAACGATTAAGTTTATTGGGATTGATTATGCTACTATTGCTTGTTGTTTTGGCAGGATGTCAAACGGAGGAAAAGAAGGTTGTCATTGCCTCAAAGCCCCATAGCGAGCAATATATCTTGGCAGAGATGTTAACTCAGTTGATTGAAACCCATACAGATATTACGGTGGAACAGAAACTGGGAATCGGTGGAGGAACAGCAAATATTCAACCAGCCATGCTGGCGGGCGAGATTGATATTTATCCGGAATATTCCGGAACGGGATGGCTCTTTGTATTAAAACAAGAATTGATCAATGATCCAGATGCGTTATACGAGTCTGTTATGTCCATGTATCAAAGCGAGTTTAATATTGTTTGGTTGGATCGCTATGGATTTAACAATACTTATGCCTTGGCAGTAGCGGGCTCCATTGCTGACGAGTTTCAGTTGGAAACGTATTCGGATTTGGTTGACAAGTCACCCATGCTGACCTTTGGTGCAGAGTATGACTTTTATGAGCGGGAAGATGGATATCCAGGCTTGGAAGCGATTTATGGATTTGATTTTATGGAGAAGAAAGAATTGGATATTGGCCTGAAGTATGAAGCTATTGGTTCAGGAGAGATCGATGTTGTGAATGCCTTTTCAACGGACGGTCTTCTGAAAGAGTATGGTCTGAAGGTTTTGAAGGATGATCAGAATTTCTTTCCGTCTTATCAGGCGGCGACTCTGATTCGACAGGAAACTTTAGATCAATATCCAGAATTGAAAGACGTGTTGAATAAGCTGGCAAATCAGATCAGCGATGATGAGATGATCGAAATGAACTATCAAGTGGAAAAAGAAAATCTGGATCCAAAAGATGTAGCACGCAAATTCTTGGAGGATAAAGGACTGATTTAATGGACATCATACAATTTGACGCAGTGGGGCATGCCTATCAAGCTGGTGTACCCGTGGTGAGAGATCTGAACTTGAAAATTGAAAAGGGTGAATTTGTCACCTTGATTGGGCCGTCAGGATGTGGGAAAACCACCATTCTAAAAATGGTCAATGCCTTGATACAACCGACAGAGGGGGAAATATATGTGCATGGGAAAGCTCTTTCAGAGTGGGACCCTATTGCACTACGCCGAAAGGTTGGCTATGTAATTCAACAAATCGGCTTGTTTCCACATTTAACCATTGCCGAAAATATCACCTATGTATTGGACTTAGAGAAAGTATCAAAGCCGGAACAGCGGAAACGGGCGGAAGAATTAATTGATTTGATCGGACTCGACCCAAGTTATTTGGATCGTTATCCACGAGAACTTAGCGGGGGGCAAAAGCAGCGGGTTGGGGTAGCGCGGGCCTTGGCTGCGGATCCAGAGATTATTTTAATGGATGAGCCTTTTGGCGCTGTCGATGAAATTTCAAGACGTGGCTTGCAAGAAGAGGTTGTTGCATTGCACCGAAAATTGAAAAAAACCATTCTCTTTGTCACCCATGATATTGAAGAGGCATTTCGAATGGGCACTTGGATCATTTTATTTAAAGATGGACAGATTGAACAGCAGGGAAGAAGAGAAGAATTGATTTTTCAGCCAGCTAATTCTTTCGTTGAATCCTTTTTTGGATTGAAGAATTTTGTCTCTTATTTAACCTTAACATCGGTGTCAGAATTGATGGATACGAAAGCACCTCGACTGACAGATCATGCAGTATTTGCTTCACAATCCGCCATGGATGCAATCAAATTGATGTTTTTTAATCGGGTGGATTGTGTCAGTGTGAAAAATGGGAAGAATGAGCTGGTGGGGAACTTTCGACTGGCTCACGCAAAGCAACAAATGGAGCATCCCAGCAAATAGTTGGGGTGTTTTTTTGCAAAAAAATGAGAACCTTCTCACAAAAGACTTGCATTATTAATTAAGAGCGTTTATACTAATATCGAGTTGAAAATGTTTTCATCCCCGAAAACAGACGAAAACTTAGAGGTGAACCATGAGCAATGACTGAATTATTCTAATTCCCTATGTTTTATTCCCTTACCATCATGCAAGCATTCGTTTTTTTTGAGCTGAAGTGAGAACGTTCTCACGTCTTTTTTTAGAGAATTGGTGAGAACGTTCTCAAAATGGTGTATAATAAGCTTATGAAAAAAATGATGGAGGAATGACAATGTCAACCATATTGGATGTAGAAAGGGAATCAGGTGTATCAAAATCAACAATCTCTAGATACTTAAACGGAAAGAATGTAACCGAGAGCAATCGAATTAAGATCATTGCAGCAATCGACAAACTGGGGTATCAACTAAATCCCATTGCCAGCAGTTTGAAAACCAATCGAACCAATACCATTGGGATTCTATTGCCGGATGTGACGGACACATTCTTCCCTCCGATTATTAAGAGTTTGGAAGAGGTCCTCACACAAAAGGGATACAGTGTAATTCTTTGTAATTATCAACAAGATGTAAAGCTAGAAAAGCAAAGGACCCATTTTTTGGCAGGGAAACGGGTTGATGGGATTATCGTGGCCTCTTCATCAAAAACGGGTGAGCATATTCAAACCCTATTAAATGATAAGATTCCAGTCCTTCTTCTTGACAGGCAGATCCCAAATTTAGAATGCGATGCAGTAATTGTAGATAATGAGGAAGCAACCTATAGAGCGATAAAGGTCGCTATTCAAAAGGGTCATAAAAAAATTGCCTTTCTTTATGGACCTGAAAATGAATTTACAGCTGTAGAACGCTATAAAGGATATGTGCGGGCCATGAATGAGGCGGGTCTTGAAATTCCAGCTGAGTATGTTGTTCAGGGTGACTTTGTGCGCTATAGTTGCAAGAACAAATTTATTGATCTGATGAGAATGGCCAATCCACCTACAATCGTTATGGCGGGTAATATTTATATCGCGATCGGGGTATTGGAAGGGATCGTGGAATCGGGCATGAAGATTCCAGAAGATGTGTCTGTGATTTCATTTGATGATTATACACAAGTGCCGGTTTTAAAATTTATGAATTTCATTTTGCCAAAATTCACCTGTATAAAGCAGCCGATCGAAGCCTTGGGGCGTCGAGCTGCAGAATTGATTCTTCATCGAATTGAAGGAGAATGGGAAGATGATTTTGTACCAGAAGTGGTGCAATTGCGCACCAGTTTTGAATTAACTGATTCGGTTGCAGATTTACGGTAACAAGTTTTTGCAATTGAATCTAGGGATCGATGTAGACGGCAATTGCCGTTTAATAATACGGTGCATGCCGTAAAAAAACGGCAATTGCCGTTAAATAATAAGGGGGAGGAATTTCAATGAAAAACAAGAAACGATTTTTAGCTTTATTATTGGTAGCAGTACTAGGTTTAATTGCATTTACTGGTTGCAGCAGCACAGGTGCTGCAGATCCGGTGGCAGCAGCGGAGGATGATGTGGTAGAAATTGCCTTGATCATCAAGGCAACAGATTCACCTTTCTGGCAAAAGGTAGCGGACGGTGGGCGCGATTATGCAGCAGAGCATGAAGGCGTCAATGTAACCATTTACGGGGCACCTTCGGAAAGCGATTTCGAAAAGGCGTTGACAATCTTAGACGACGTGATTAACAGTCAACCAGATGGAATCGTAATTGGTACAGACGGTGCTGAAGGCGCAGTACCAGCGATTGAGCGAGCAACTGAAATGGGAATCCCTGTGATCACAATTGATACAGAAGTACCAAGTGATCAGGTTGTTACACATCTGGCAACAGACAATGTAGCGGGTGGTGCCATGGCAGCTGATGCAATGGTCGAGTATTTGAATGCGGCTGGTATTGCTTTGAAAGGCAAAGTGGGTATTGTGGCTGGTGTTGCTGGTGTTGATACAATTATCAAACGGGACAACGGTTTCATTGACCGCATGGCAGAAATTGCACCGGAAATTGAAATTCTTGAACCACGATACATTGAAGGCGACCCTGCAAAGGGAATGATTGCAACGGAAGACTTTATTACTACATATGACGATTTGATTGGCGTTTATGGCGATTGCTGCTTCTCTGGAACAGGCCTAGCAAGTGCCATGGAGCAATCAGGTCTTCAAGACGAGATTATTGCCATTGCTTTTGACGATGATCCGTCAGAAGTTGAAGCTTTACAAAATGGTGTGATCAAAGCTTTGATTATTCAAGATCAGCACAACATGGGTTATGCCGGTTGTGAATCGATTATGAAAGTTAAAGCGGGTGAAGAGTTGCCGAAGTTCATTGACACAGGTGTTCAAGTAACTAGTAAAGAAGATCTGTAGAAAAAAACGGCAAGCCTGAACCTAGGCTTGCCGATACTTTTACCTGAGTGAGGAGAGAAATATGCGAAACTGGACACATGAAGTAGTACGAATGACAGATATCCATAAATCATTTGGATCGGTTCACGCATTAAAGGGTGTGAAACTTCAAGTGCATGCGGGAGAAGTACATGCCTTGGTGGGAGAGAATGGCGCTGGGAAATCTACATTAATAAAAACATTGATGGGAGTTCATCAAAAAGATCAAGGCCAAATTCATATCGAGGGAAAAGAAGTAACGGTTCAAAATCCAATCCACGCAGGCCAGTTGGGTTTGGGATGCGTGTATCAAGATGTTACGATTGCTAGGCACTTGACCGTTGGAGAAAATTTCTTTTTGGGTAAACTGCCAATGAAAAAGGGCATGGTTGACTGGGATACGGTACATCAGAAAACAAAAGAAACCCTGGATAGTTTGCATATACAGGTGAATCCGCGAGAAGTGGTGAAAAACTTATCTGTAGCGCAACAAGAGATGGTTGTTATTGCAAAAACTGTTCATCAAGATTGCAAGGTTGTTGTCTTTGACGAACCAACGGCTTTATTGGCCAATGAAGAGGTTGAAGAACTATTTAAGATTATTGAAACCTTAAAAGGCAAGGGAATTGCAGTCATCTACATATCTCATCGTTTGGAAGAGATCTTTCAAATCTGCGATACCATTACCGTATTTAAAGATGGTGCATGGGTGAATACCGTGGAGACAGATCAAACGGATGAAGATCAATTGATCGCCATGATGGTTGGACGAACCATTGAGGATATGTATTCCATTGAGCATTATGAGCCGGGAGATGAGGTGCTAAAGGTAAAAGGCCTTACTCGAAAGGGCAGCTTTGAAAATATTGATTTGAGTCTTCGAAAGAGCGAAGTTTTGGGGATGTTTGGGCTTGTAGGATCCGGGCGAACTGAAATTATGCGTGCCGTTTTTGGTGCGGATTCTTATGAAGAGGGCGTTATTGAATTATTTGGTCAAGAGGTAAAAATTAAATCACCGCAGGATGCCATAAAATTAGGAATCGGACTTTTGCCGGAAGATCGAAAAGAGCAGGGCTTGTCTCTGGCGACATCGGTAAAAGAGAATATTAACTTGGCAGCATACGATCGCGTTATGAGTAAAGGCGTTATTAATTTACGCAAGGAAGCTAAGATTGCTGAGAAATATGTCAAAGATTTATTGATAAAAACACCGACAATCGATCAAAAAGTAAAAAATTTAAGCGGTGGAAATCAGCAAAAAGTAGTCATAGGAAAGTGGTTGAATCGCGATAGTCGAATTTTTATTTTCGATGAACCAACAGTTGGTATAGATGTTGGGGCTAAACGTGAAATCTTCCGTTTATTTGAGAAAATCTTGGCGGCGGGAAATTCCATCGTATTGATCTCTTCATATTTACCCGAGGCAATGGGTATATCGGATCGATTAATTGTGATCCATGAGGGCCAAAAGATGGATACCTTAGTTCGGAGTGAATTTGATGAGGAGCTAATTTTACGATTGGCGTCAGGAATAAAAGATTCGGTGGAGGAATAAGAACATGATGGAAACAACAATGAAGAAGGAAAATAAACAAACAGGAATTTTGGATAAAATTAATGCTTTTCGGAAACGATACAGTGAAAGCACTTTGGGTGCGATTTTAATAGTATTTATCATTATTATGTCATTTGCATCAGATCGCTTTTTGACCTTAGGCAATATTTCAAATTTACTTCGTTCCACATCGATTGTCGGTGTTGCTGCAGTCGGAATGACCTTTGTTATTATCTCAGCTGGAATTGATTTATCCGTTGGTTCTGTATTGGGTCTTAGCGGTATTATTGCAGCTCTTTTGATGACGAGTGGCGTGCCAATAATTCTTTCTGTGATTGGTGCAATGATCTGTGGTACAGTCGTCGGTGTCATTCAAGGTTGGGTCATTCACAAAGGAAGCGTGCCGCCATTTATTGCAACCTTGGCAGGAATGATGATTATTCGAGGCGGTGTGATGCTGATTACCGGTGCCAATATGGTTTCTGGTTTGCCAAAATCTTTCCGATCTTTTGCAACAGCTGAATTCTTGGGTTTGCCAGCAGTCTTTTTTATCTGGGTGGTCGTTCTAGGATTGGGTGCATTTATTGCAAAGTATACAAAATTTGGTCGCAACATCTATGCCATCGGCAGCAACGAAGAAGCAGCGCGACTTAGTGGAATTAATATTAAAAAGAATATTGTAGCTGTTTATGGATTTTGTGCCTTTACAGCCTCCATTGCAGGTGTTTTATTCTTGGTTCGATTAGGAAATGGCATACCATCAGCGGGACAAGGCTATGAAATGGATGCGGTAGCAGCGGCAGTTGTTGGTGGTGCTAGTTTAATGGGTGCGGAAGGTAGTATTTTAGGTACGTTTTTGGGTGCGATTATTATCGCTATGATTCGAAATGGTGGAAATCTATTGGGGATCAATCCATTTATTTTAAATATTATTGTAGGTTCTTTGATTGTAATAGCCGTTCTATTGGACCAACAAGGTAAGAAACAAGGAAAATAACCCCGGGTATTCGCAAGGAATGTCAAGTCGATCCAGGGTATGCTAGGTTTATGGCATGCCAAGATCGAGCCAAGAGTAGATAAGGTCAGGTATTGTCTTTGGCAATGCCAAGCAGAGAAAATATGAGATTAAAAAGGAGAAAATATTATGTACGGATTTGAATTTTCACTACCCACACAAATTAAATTTGGCGAAGGTGCTGTATCCTCAGTTGGGGAAAAAGCAGCACAGTTTGGAAAAAAAGCATTATTGATTACTTATGAGGAAGACTTTTTTACTAAAGTTGATTTCCTTGAAAAAGTAGAGAAGAGCTGTAAAGAAGCAGGCGTAGAGTTGATTAAGTACTTTGGCGTTAAAAGTAACCCAACTGTTGAGCATGCTCAGGGAGCCATTGAAATTGCCAAAAAGGAAAAACCGGATGTATTGATCGCTCTTGGTGGCGGATCTGCCATGGATGAAGCAAAATACGTCAGCATGGCGGCGCCATATGATGGAGATGCCTGGGATTTTGTTGAAGGCAAAGCAACACCTGAGTCTGTATTGCCTCTTGTAGTGGTGGTTACCGTACCGGCAACCAGTTCTGAATTGAACTATACAACGGTTATGAACTACGAAAAAATTCAAAGAAAAGATGGCTATGCCAATCCAATCCTTCTTCCAAAAGTAGCCATTCTTGATCCTGAATTGACATATACCTTGCCTATGCGCCAAACAGCGTATTCAGCAGCGGATATTGTATCGCACTTGATGGAAGCTTACTTTGGCCATGAACTTTCATGGGCACCATTCCAAGACCGATATTCACAAGCTTCCATTCGCACCATTATGGATTGCATGGATCGATTGTTGGTCAACCCACAAGACAAAGAAGCGAGAGCTCAGATGATGTGGACAGCATCATTTGCTTGGAATGGATTCTATCCATTGGGCTTGGGACCAGCTGATGCGACTATTCACGTATTGGGTCACTCCTTAAGCAACTTCTATGACACACCTCATGGTGCGGCTATGTCTGTAACGATCCCGGCAACTATGCGATACTTTATGGATAGCAAAACAGCAAAATTCGCAGGCTATGCCCGCGAGGTATTTAAACTGGATGAAGCCGATGACAAAAAAGCAGCGGAAGCGGGACTGAAACTGACCTTGGACTGGTTTGACAAGATTGGCTCGCCAAAAACATTGGCAGAAGCGGGGATTGATGATCCAAAAGCCATTGCAAAAATGGCGCCAGATGCCTTGCAAACGGCACAAGCATGGGGTCTTGGTGATTTATATACACTTGAAAAAATTGAAGACATGTTTGCCCTTTGCAAATAAGTTTGAATTGGTTATAAACACCCAGTGAGGAGACAGAAGATGAAAACATTTGAGTTTCAAATTCCAACTCGGGTGATCTTTGGGGCAGGAAGTTTGAATCAATTAGGGGAAGCGGCAACTAAAATTGGAACAAAAACCCTAGTGATTTCGGACGTTGTGATGCGAAAGATGGGTTATTTGGATCGAGTATGCGATCAATTGCGAGGAGTCGGAATTGACGTGGTTGTTGATGACCACGTCATGCCGAATCCGGTTGCCAATTATGTTGACGATATGGTTCGTCTGTTCTTGGATGAGAAATGTGATGCTGTAGTAGGCCTTGGTGGCGGCAGTGCCATGGATACAGCAAAAGCAGTCGGTTTGGTTGCAAGAAACGGTGGAAAAATGGTTGATTATATGCCGGGTGGAAGACGAGAAACTTTGGAGAATGTCGTTCCTGCTTTTCCGATTATTGCTATAACGACAACGGCAGGAACGGGTGCTGAAGTAACAAAGTTCGCTGTAATCACAAATCTAGAAACGCGAGAAAAGCCTGGGGTTGGACATGAGAGTTTATATCCAAAACTGGCGATTGTAGATCCGGAATTAACATTAACTCTTTCAAAGCGGATTACAGAGACAACGGGAGTCGACGTGTTATTTCATGGCATGGAAGCCTACTTGTCAAAACCAGCGACACCATTTACTGATCTGCTGGCGATTGAAGCGATGGAAATTGTGATGAAACACTTGGAAACGGTGATTGTTGATCCACAAAATTTACATGCTCGGACGCGTATTTCATATGCTAATACCCTGGCGGGAGTTGCCATTGTACAAGCGACCACCATTGCTATTCATGGGCTAGGGCATGCCGTTGGCGGGGCGACGAATGCTGCTCATGGATTGACTATGGCAGCCATTGGTCCTGCATTTCTAGATTTTTCCTTTGATGCAAATATCAAAAAATATGCCAAAGTCACTCAACTATTAAAATATGAAGTGGATGGACTTTCAGAGGAGGAGCAAGCGGCACGAGCCGGCGATGCTCTTCGGCATGTACTGAAGAAATTTGATTCGCTTGTAAGCTTAATGGACTTGGGGGTAACGGAAGAGTTGCTTCCAGAACTTGTAGATAGTGCTTACAGGACCATGCAAGGATGTATCGATGCAAGCCTTAAAGAAGTAAGCCGAGAGGATGCGATGCAAATTTATCGGGCTTCTTTGTAAGAAAGGAATGCTGAATAAAGGAGGCTGTGATGGAAAAATATGTAGCGGGAATTGATGTTGGCACCACCGGTGTCAAGGTTATGATTCTTGATTTGAAAGGCAATATTGCGGGAAAAGCTTATCAAGAATATCCAGTAGAGATCCCCCACGACGGATGGGTGGAACAGGATTTTGAACTAGTTGCGGAAAAAACCTTTGAGGTCAGCCGAGCAGCAGTGGCTCATTCCAAGGTGGATCCAAAGGATATTAAAGGGATTGGCATTGGGGGCCAGCGTGCCACTGTTGGCTTTTTAGATGAAGCAGGAATGCCAATCGGAAACTTTATGACATGGCAGGACAATCGTGCCATTACGGAGATGGACTATATCAAATCCGTGATGGATCCGGTGAAATTGTATCAGATTGAAGGTCAGCCCATCACACCAACCTTTTCTTTTGAGAAATTGATTTGGGTGAAAAGAAACAAGCCGGAAATGTATAAACAAATTAAGAAAATAGTCTTTGCACCAGATTATATTCTGCATAAATTTGGTGCCGATGAAATGGTGTCGGAAGTGACAAATGCCGGCTGTAGCGGCATGATGAATTTGGAAGAAAGATGTTGGTCTAAAGAAATTTTTGACACTTATGGATTGGATCAAGAGCTTGTATGTCCTTTGGTGAACCCTGGTGACATTGTAGGATATGTAACAGCGGCAACGGCAAAACTTTGCGGATTTGCTGAAGGTACGCCTCTTGTGGCCAATTCAGGGGACAATCAATTGGCGACCTTGGGTGTTGGTGTCACAACACCGGGGGATGCGTGTTTGACCTTAGGCACATCGGGAGTTTTGATTGCGGCAACCGAGAAACCGGTGTATGCGGAGGATTGTGCAACCATGGTTAACATGGCTGCAAGCAAAGATCTATATCAGTTTGAAGGTATTCAATTAGGTGCGGCCTCCAGTTATAAATGGGTGCGAGATACCATCGCAGACTTGGAAAAGAAACAGGCAGAAGAGATTCAAGGGGATGCCTTCGAGTTGATGAACAAGCATGTGGAAAAATCAGCTGTTGGAGCAGGTGGCGTCATTTTTATGCCATATCTCTATGGCAATGGCTATCCCTATTGGAATCCTCATGCTAAAAGTATTTTTGCAGGCTTAAAATCAAGTACCACAAAAAGCGATATGATCCGTGCTGTGATGGAAGGGATCTCCTTGGAAAGCAAGGATATGTATCAACATATGCAGGAAGCTGGGATTGCAATTAATTCTCTTGTCTTGACAGGTGGCGCTTCAAAGTCAGATATTTGGGCGCAAATTATTGCAGATATGCTTAATTTGCCGGTAAAACGATTGAAGGTGTCGGATGCAACGATTTTAGGTTCCGCAATTTTGACAGGCGTGGGTGTTGGCTTATTTGAAGACAATGCGTCGGCTGTTAAGGAAATGGTTCATGTGGCAGATGAGACAAGACCAATTGCAGGAAATGTAGCAATCTATGAGAAACGATATAGTACCTATCGAAACCTGTATCACGCCTTGGCGGACCAGGGTATATTTGAACAATTATAAGCGGTTATTTGGTATTGTTTTACAATACCTTTAAATAGTCATATAAGACTATTCTCCTATCGGAACCAGCGCAAATTTTGCGCTGGTTTTTTTTATTTTTTGCTGGTGGATTTAGTCTCTTTTAACCATGAAGAGAATTGGATTTGTAGGAGGAAAGAAGACCATACAATCATCGTTCAAGCTCTTATAAGTTTGCATAAAAAGGATAATAAACATGTTTTTCCAAAATGTGAAAGAATTCTGAGATTTTTGTTCGAAAGAACATAAAGAGTAGCTAAAAACCTTGAAAACATAGGCTTTTTGTAATAAATGGAATATTCGAATTTCGCTTTTTTTCTTCAAAAAGAATGGTATAATGATGGATATAACAAGGAGGCCGATATGCGGATTTGGATAGACGGTGACGCGTGTCCCGTTAAAAATATCATTATTGATTTGGCAAAAAAAGCAGAGTTGCCCGTTACAATTGTGAAAAATCATTCTCATCGAATTGAAATTCCGGGGGTGGAAGTTGTCACAGTAGACGGAAGCAGTGATTCGGCAGACTATTACATTACCAACCATATTCAACCGAAAGAGTTAGTCGTTACCCAAGATTATGGACTCGCAGCCATGGTGCTTGCGCGCAAGGGGGAAGCCATGACCATTATGGGAGCAATCTTGAATGACTATAACATCGATATGCATTTGAGTCGGCGGCATGTGAATCGAGAGAATCGAATGAAACACCAGAAATATACCAAGTTTAAAAAGCGAACAGGGAAAGATGATACAATTTTTCAAGAAGCGTTTGTTCAGTTTTTGAGAGAGAGGGGATATCGATATGATTAAATTAGTTGCTTCTGATGTGGATGGAACACTTGTGGATGGACAGGGAAAACTTCATCCGGAGACCTTTGATGTTATTCAAAAAATGCATAAGCAAGATGTGCGTTTTGTGGTTGCAAGTGGGCGACAATATCAAAGTTTGCGAAATAAGTTTGCGCCCATCGCAGATGAAATTGCCTATATTGCTGAAAATGGAGCCGTTGTGGTATTGGATGGGGAAGAAATTCATAAAAGCGTAATTGAACCCAAGCTGATTCCAGAATTTATTCAGGATGTTCGAAGGATAGAAAACACGCATTTGGTTCTATGCAGCAAGGATTGTGCCTATATTGAAACGGATAATCTAGCGGTTTTGAAAGAAATGCAAATTTATTATGCAAACCTAGAAATTGTAGAGGATCTTACGGATGTTGAGGCGGAAGTTATTAAGCTTTCCGTTATGCACATGGAGGATTCTGAGCTTACCTATGCAGGATTAGAACCAAAATGGAAGCAACATTTGACCCTTGTCATTACAACTCCTCTTTGGGTGGATGTATACAATCAGTCTACAAGCAAGGGCTTTGCCCTAAAAAAACTTCAAGAGCATTATGGAGCGAATTTCGATAGCACCATGGTATTTGGCGATTATTTCAATGATGTTTCCATGATGAAGGAAGCCAAGTACAGTTATGCCATGGCCAATGCGCCAGCGGGTGTAAAGGATGAGGCGACTTATGAAGCGGCGTCCAATGAAGAATACGGTGTACTTCAGGTAATCTACGATCGAATTTTGGGCTAGGGAAAATAAATAGCAAAGGATCAGGGAAGTTCATTTCCTTGATCCTTTTTTTACGGGTTATTTTCTCGATTTGAGTGTCAGGTGCAACTCACATCAAAGACAGTCATCTTTTCATATCGAAGAAGAAATCATGCTTTTTAAAATTATAGGTGCGCAGGTGTACGATTTTGATCTTTATCAGCATACATGCGTTGATCGCTTAACTTGATTACATCTTCTAAGTCTGATGCCTCTTCAGGAAATGAAGCGATTCCAATACTTGGAACAACTTCGAAAGTGTGAGTGTCGTTTTTGTGAATGAAGATAAGTTGCTTTCTGAGGGTTTCAATATCTGGCACAGAGTTTTCGGAAATAAGAAACAGTAAGAATTCATCTCCTCCAAGGCGATAAATTTGTTTTTTTGGATAAGGGAGTTCAACTAGTTTTTTTGCAAATCGTTTTAAGACTTGATCCCCCGAATCATGACCGAATTGATCGTTAATCTGTTTGAAGTAATTGATGTCAAACATAATTCCAATGAGAGATTCTGCTTTCTTTGTGACTTTATATTGCTTGAGATCCGCACCCAGTGCATGGCGATTTTTCAATTGCGTTAAGGCATCGGTGTTGGCTTGTTGTTTGATTTTCGAACGGGTAGAGAGTAACAAAAACATAAGTGTGCCGATGACTAGACTAAAAATACTAGACAAGATTCGAAGTGCGAAAAAGAAAGGCTTTGACTCGTCCCATCCGTCGATGGGTTCGGTTGCAATTCGCCAGGTGCTGTCGAGTAGATTGATGTTAAGTTCGAGACCCTCTCGGGCCAAAATTCCCTCATCTCCATAAATCGATGATGTTGGATAGTCTGCTATATTATAAACAACAATATTTAGTTGCGCATTTTCGGCTAAAGACTCAATATAGTGCATATATTTAATCGCATCTAAAACGATGCTGATCTGGCCCCAATAGGTTCCGTTTTTATTAATGGGCATACGGACGATAAAACCAGTTCCTCCTTGCAGTAGATCAACAGGACCAATAAATATTTTTTCATTTTGATTTTTTACACGAAGAATATCGTCTTTTTGCAGTTCTACTTGTGCAAAATCGGTACCGATAATGGAATCATTTCCTTGCCGTGGATAATTCCAGATCATGGTGGTGTTTTCTAGAATGCCAATGTTTCGAATCAGTGTGTCTTTCTCTTGAAGAAGGCGATCTAAGTAAGAAGAGGAATCAATCTCAGAGAGATCTGGCGTTACTTCAATATAAGCCAAATATCCTTCTAACAGATGAATGCTTTCTTTGATTGTCAGTTCGGCTTCTGTTTGAAATCGCAAAAATTGTTCCATGACTTTGAGCCGCTCTTGTTGTGTGTTTTGAATTTCAAGGGTTCGAATGGCATAAAAAGAAAAAAACAAAACTAAAATGCCAGAAACTATGCCGATTACGAGAGAGGGGATCAGTGCGTTTTTAGATTCGATTTTTCTCATAGAAATTCCTTTCGAATGAATTGAATTAAGTATATCATAGTATGAATTACTTGATAAAGCTGAGATTAGAATCCCATGAATCATTCAATTTTTCATGGAAAAACCAGTGTTATTTCTACTCTTCATCCTTGTATTCGAAATATTCTTTGCGGGAAGAATCGCTAAAAGTTTCAAAATTGTTTTTAGCTTGTCCACGCAGGGTTTCGGCGTATTGATTGATCATAATGTCATGCGAGATATAGTCCTCGCTCATTTCTACAAAACCCGGGTCTTTGATCCAAGTGACCCGGCTGTCAGCGCCCCGGGAAATTACACCAGAGATGACCTGTTGGCCGTCTAGGATCACCGAAAGATGACGCTCTTTTTTTTCAAGCAGGTAGCGATCGATTCTTCGATGAGCAGTCATGGTTGAAAAGGGAAGAGTCGTACCGAAATAAATTCCACGAATTTGAATGCCGCGCGCTTTGGCTTCCTTCAGGGGCTCCATCAATTCCATTATCTCCTCGTCCCAGATGGAAAGGGCGATTCGAGACTGCGCTTCGCTGATTAAAAGCTTGAGAAGCTTGATGATCTTTTGACGATCCTTGATAACAATCATCCGTTGATCATCACGGTTTCGATTCAATTGACTGCTAGCCATTTGATCGACCCGTCCGATAATTTCATTCAAATCTTCCCGTAGTTTTCGAATCAGTAACTTGGGTTCAAGGGGATAATAGATGAGGGCATCGCCATCCTCTTGTTTGAAAACAACCTGTTTTTCTTCTAAGGAATTCAGAACTTCGTAAATTCTGGATCGTGGAATGCCGGACTTTTTACTGAGACCATAACCGTTGACGGGGTATTGTTGCAATAAACTCATATAAGCCTTGACTTCATAGGCGCTGAAACCCAGTTTTTTCATATCATTGATAATTGATTCATTTATCATAAGACTCCTCCCACTTGAATCAATACGGCGACACCGACAGCTCCTATAATCGGGCCGATAATGCCTTTATGAAACCATGCGATCAGAGCTGCGACAAGCAAACAAAGGCTGGAGGCCCATGGATGCCCAGAAAGACCGGAAAGCCCACCGGGTAGAATCAAGGCACCCAGTACAGCAAAAGGAATAAAGGAAAGAAAGTCTTGCACCCAGTCTGGTATTTTTTTTGTGTCAAAGAGAAAGAAGGGAAGGATTCTGGGTACCATGGTAACGACCATGCTGCCAAAGAGTATTAGTTTATGATTCATAAGATTTACCCTCCTTTTTCAAGGGAAAGTTGCGTTTGAACAAGGTTCCCATAGCAGCAACGGACAGTACAGTGAGAATGAAGCTTCCACTCTGTTCAAGATTGGTGAATCGGATGAATAAAGAATTGAGTCCACCGGCAATTAAGGCAACCAACAAGGCGCTTTTTGCCTGTTTTCCTGCTGGGATCAAAAGGGCGACGAAGAGAGCGTAAAGTGCAATGCCCATGCTGTCAGTAATGATGGCGGGAATGAACATTCCAAAAAGGTATCCAGCAGCGGTTCCACCCACCCAAGCGGCATAGGCGCTTAGCTCCAAGGAAATTAGGTAGCCGGGATCATCAATCTCTTTTTTTAAACTAACAACGGAGTAGGATTCATCCGTTAAAAAGAAGCCGATAATGGAATAATATTTGCGATTTGTTTTTGTTAACCGCGCCCGCACGGAAGCGCTCATAATAAAATGTCGAAAATTCATAAAAAATACAGCAAGAATAATGCTGAGTGCACTGATTCCAGCTCCGATCATGCTGGCAACCATAAATTGGGCAGCACCAGCGTAGAGAAAGATCGAGAACATGATGCCGTCAGTCATGGTAATGCCTACGGACTTCGCTAAGATCCCGTAGGCCATAGCAATGGGAAAGTAGCCGGCCATTATGGGTAGAGCATCTTTGAATCCGGTTTTCTTCATTGAAATTCCTCCAAATTAATATCTAAATTAATAGTGGTTACTAATACAACTACTATTAGTGATTATTGTAGCAATCTCTAGATTTTCTGTCAATGCATCTGTGTTTTGAAGAGCGTTTATCCGATAGAATAATAAGTTATTAGCAGAGTGATTTCTAATGTTATAATAAAAATAAAGGGTGTACGATGAGCAAAGAATAATTATTTGAAAAGAAAGTTTGCAAGGGCGAATTATGTGGTGGAGGGATTGGATTATGACAGTTAAGTTATATGATATATTTGATATTGCCAAAGAACATGGTATCTCTTTGATTGCAGGTAAGAAAGGCTTGCAGAATGATGTGCGCTGGTTTCGAGTTATGGAAAATACAGATATTATTGAGTATATGGAGAAAGAGATGTTATTGTTTACGACGGGCGCTGCCATTACAGATGAAAAGGAGTTAATTAAGCTCGTTAAAATGCAACATCAGAAAAAGTCTAGTGGAACGGTCTTGCATGTTGGAATGAATATTAAGCAAGTTCCTGACGAGTTAATTTCGTATTGCAACCATCATGATTATCCGTTATTCAGTATTCCTTGGGAAAATAACCTTCCATTGATTATGAAAGATTTAAGCATGTTTTTTTTGGATTATGAACGCATGGATCGGGCATTGGAGCAAGCTTTAATGAACGTAATCTCTGTACCGGATCGTGAAGAGGATTATCTGCCGGTATTTATAAAACATGGTTTTTTGGAAGATGCTACATATTGCACGGTTTTAGTGGAATTTTGCGGTTTGTGTTCTCAAGTTGAAGGTAAAAGAATTGAGCAAATTAAGAAGAGAATTAAGATGGTTTTGATTGCTATGGGGACAAACTCGTTCGTAACGGAGGGGGATCATAGTTTTATCATTTTATTTTCAAAATATTCTATGGATATAATCAATCAGATTGCTTCTAGAATTGAGAAAGTGTTGGCTTCGATAGAATGTGATTATTTGATTGGAATCGGTAATAATGTGGGTGGGCTTACAAAAATATCGGAGAGTTATCTACAGGCAAGATGGTGTGTGAAGGTCAGTAGTCAAAAGGATATTACAAATTGTATTGTCAATTTCGAAGATATAGGCATTTATAAATTGTTGTCGCTAATTGGTGATCAGGAGCGGTTGAAAGAGTTTTACACGGAGACAATTGGTGCGTTAGAAGATTATGATCGGCTGAAAGATACAAGGTTTAAAGAAGTCTTGAAACTATATATCAGTAATAATAGAAGTGAGAAAAAGGTTGCGGAGTTAATGTACTTGCACCGCAACACCATTAATTATCAGTTGGCAAAGATAGAAAAAATAATAGACTGCGATTTATCGCAGGTAGATGTATTTGTAAAGATTTACCTGGCATTTTGCATTGAGAATATTATCATGTAATCAGAAAAGGCAGAGCGAAAGGCTCTGTCTTTTTCAATATTAGGCATCGAATTGAAGAATTTGTGCTACAGCACAAAGATTTATGGAAAGCGTTCCATAGAAATTGAAATGATCGCTTGATATACTTTTCTTAACAAAGATTTTAAAAAATAAGCATTTGTTAAGGAGGATTATAATGAAAGTAAAAAAAGTTGCAGTATTAGGTGGAGGAAACGGTGGCGTAACAGCTGCTGCGGATTTGAAGACAAAGGGATTGGAAACATCATTGTATGAATTGCCAGCTTTTTTCTCGAATTTGAGTTTGATCAAAGAAAAAGGCGGCGTTCTTTTGCAAGACGATCAAGGCGAATCATTTGTTGAAATCGCTACGGTTACAGACAACATTGAAGAGGCGATTAAAGACGCGCAAGTGGTTATGCTGGTTGTTCCGGGATTTGCCATTGAAGCTTTTACAGAAGTATTGGCTCCTGTTGTTAGCGAGGATCAAGTGATTTTCTTAAACGGGGCGGCTGCCATGGGATCTGTACGCTTTGTAAACAAAGCCAAGGAAATGGGAATTGACAAATCCTTCAAAATTTGTGAAGCAAACTCATTGACGTATGGTACCAGAGCGTTTTATGATGAAGCCAGAGTAGAGTTAACATTGCGTGTGCACAAGCTATTTGTAGCGGCATATCCGCAAGAAAATACAGAAGAAGCACTTCAAGCCTGTTCGCAATTGTATGATGGATTGGTTGCTGCCAAGAACGTTTGGCAAGTTACATTAGAAAACGGAAACCCAGTTGTTCATCCGGGACCATGCTTGTTGAATGCAGGTAGAATCGATTATTCAAGAGGCGATTTCTGGCTATATAAAGAAGGCATTACCGAGCATACCACCCGCGTTCTTAGAGGTATTGAAAGTGAGCAAATGGCAATCGGGAAAGCGTTTGGCTTTACGATCGAGGATGCTGTTCAAAGTCGGGCAAGACGAGGCTATTTTGTTAATGAAGATGACGACCTTCAAGAGTTGTTCAATACAAGCCCAGTTTTCACACAAATTAAGGGACCAACAAGCTGTACGGCAAGATATTTCACAGAAGATATTTCTACAGGCCTGGTATTGTGGTCTGATCTTGGTCAAGCGGCGGAAGTAAAAACACCGAATATCGATTCGGTGATCACTCTGGGCGGTACCATGCTGCAACGAGATTTCCGCGAAGGCGGTTTGACCTTGAAAAGTTTGGGATTTGAAGGTGCATCATTGAACGAATTAATTAGCAGAGTATAAGGACATAAAGGATAGGACATCGAGGAAATTGGCTGAACAGCCAATTTTCTTGATATCTGGGTCCAATTAGGAATATATGGGAATCAAATGAAAAGAGGCGATGGAAGGAGTATTGTATGAAGAAAAAACCGTCATTTGGACTGGCTTTATCATGTATAGTGGTTATGTTTGCAACGATTGGCATTGGAAAAGGAGTTTTTAATATCGGCATACAGCCGCTTCTGATTATAAGCGCTGTATACGCAGCGATCATAGGTATTCGATTGGGTTATACATACGCTGAGATGGAAGCGGGCATATCTGAAAAGTTAAAGCAGACGATGCCAACGCTTTTTATTATTCTTTCTGTAGGCATTGTTGTGGGAACCTGGGTGTATTCTGGCACGGTGCCCATGATGATCTACTATGGATTGAAACTGATTAACCCATCATGGTTCTTGGTAACGGCATTTATCATTGTGGCAATCGTTTCCACAGCCACGGGAACAGCATGGGGCTCTACTGCAACAGCGGGCGTTGCGCTGATTGGCGTAGCGGAACAGATGGGAATCCCATTGGGCATGGCGGCGGGTGCAATTATTGCAGGCGGCGTATTTGGCGACAAGATGTCTCCTTTGTCCGATACAACCAATTTAGCACCCTTGGTGAGCGGTGCAGAACTATTTGAGCATATTAGACATATGTTTTATACAACGCTGCCGGCGGCGACGATCGGCCTTGTGGTGTATTTTATAGCAGGTATGCAATTTAGCGGAGTAGAAGTGGGACAAAGCGAAAGTATTCGACTCTTAATGGCGAATCTGGATGCCTTGTACAATTGGAATATCTTTCTCCTGTTGCCGATTGTTATTATTCTTGTTGGGTCGATGATGAAAAAACCGACGGTTCCATTGATGCTCTTGTCTTCGGCTGTAGCGATTGTTTTGGGTGCAGTAGTCCATGGCTTTAATTTCAGTGACGGCATGGTGGCTGTTGTATCTGGCTTTAATGTGAATATGGCAGCAGTAAAAGGCGTGGATCCAGATACAATTATTGCTCCGGTCATGAAGCTGGCCAATCGTGGCGGCATTCGGTCCATGATGAATATTGTGGTAACCATTTTCTGCGGCTATTCTTTTGCCGGAATTATAGAGAAGATCGGATGTTTGGAAGCACTTATGAGTCCTTTGAACGGAAAGATCAAAAAAGAATGGCAGCTGATTGGAATCACGATACTTGCAAGTCTTGTTATGGTCTTTACCGCAGGTGTTGCGTCTGTAGCCTTTATTATGATTGGAACCTTGTTGAAGGATACCTATAAGGAGATGGGGTTGGAAGCGAAAAATCTTTCAAGAACCTTGGAAGATTCAGGGACCATGTGGCTTCCATTTGTGCCTTGGGGTGCATCAGCGATCTTCTATGTGGAAGTTTTGGGCGTTCAGGTCGGTCAGTATGGCATTTGGGCAATTTCGTGTTATTTGGGAATCTTTATGTCCATGTTCTGTGCATTTACCGGATTCGGCATAGCAAGGATTCAGCCGGCTGCTATTTCTTCATTGAAAAAAGAGGAAAAATCGGTTAGTTAAGCAGAATGGAAGGGAAAAAATAGACTATACAAAAAAGAAGTTGTGGTTTATACTGCAGGCAAGTGGACTATTTAGCAAGGGAGAATTTAGAGAAAGAGTGAGGGTATTTGCGAAATGAAAGGAATAATAGCGGTAGGATTGGCATCCATTGCTTATGGTATTATGCCGGTTTTTACAAAAAATTTGATTTTACAAGGCATGCCGACGGTATCGGTTGTGTTTTACCGATTCTTGCTAGCCCATCTTGCAATCGGCATTTATTTGCTGGTTAGCAAAAAAGGATTGCATGTGACGCGGGGGCAATTGAAGGATCTTGTGGTTTTGGGTGTGGCTGGTTTTGGCCTGACGGCTTTTTTTCTGGCCAGTTCCTATGAAACCTTACCGGTAGGCTTGGCTACCATGTTTCATTTTACCTACCCAATCTTTGTTGTTTTGATGATGATGGGCGTGTTTCATGAAAAAGCTTCCGGGATGAAGTGGCTTGCTGTAATTTCGGCGGTAATTGGATTGGTATTATTGATGGATTTGAGTGGCGGTTTGTCTGTTAAAGGCATTATTTGGGCGGTATTGTCCGGAATTACCTATGCGGTATATGTCATCGGTAATCGTGAAACAAGCTTGCGAGACTTGCCGGCTCCCCAGATTCTCTTTTATGTTACCTTGGTATCGGTTGTCTTTTTTGGTGCGCAGGCGATTTTTAAGGGGCAGTTGGTGGTTCCTTCGGGGGCACGGGCTTGGGTAGATCTCTTGTTTATCTCGCAGGTATCAACGGTATTTGCTTTATTGCTGCTGACCTATGGAATTAAAACGATTGGCGCAACTAAGGCATCTATGATTAATATGCTGGAACCCGTTGTGGGGATGGTTTCCGGGATGGTGGTTTATGGAGAACGGTTAGATTTTCGTTCAGGATTGGGTTGTATGGCCATTCTTTTGGCGGTTGTCTGCATCGCTTTTGATGGTGCAACTGAGAGAAAACAGGTCTTAAAAATGAAAAAATCAATGGGCTAACGACGTAATAGTGTTACTTTAGTAACACTATTTTTTTTCTTCTTTTCGTATACTAAGGGTATTCATAAGAGAAAGGAGGAAGAATAATAATGATTGAACAAATTTTTCATTATTCTACGGGAAATGAAAAAGCCGTGGAAAAATTGATCATGGATGACAATGTTCACTATATTCATATGCTATTCAATAAAGACGAGGGATTGCCGGAACATTTTTCGAATTCCACTGTGTATATGACTGTGGTGAAGGGACGATTAACGATTCGGCTTGGTGAGCAGGAAGCACATCCTTATGAGGCGGGAACCGTATTGAAAATCCCGTATCAGACGAAGATGAATGTGGGAAATAAGGATGATGACTTATTGGAATTGATTGTTGTAAAGGCACCGGCACCAGGAAGTTTTTAATTAAAAAAATGTAGGATGGAAAAACAGAAAATGAATGAGAGTAGAGGGGATGCATGCTGACGGGTGTGCATCCCCTTTGGTAACGCAATTCGTTTTTGTTGCGCAAGAGAAAGGCCCTATATTCGTGTAAATAATCAAAGATACCTGTTTGCACTGTATGAGGGGATGGGCGGACTACCTTTGTTGATGAGTGATCGAGGTGGATTGTCTATCGTACCGAAGTCGGGCTTGAAAATGACGAAGACGATGATTCAGACAAAAAACATTTTTCTTGCTCAAGTTGATTAAAATCTGCTATTCTTAAAGTAATAAAAAAGTAGGGTGAGATGATGACAAAAACATTAAAAGTACGATATATTGCAATTGCAACCGATATTGCGAGTAAGATTGTGTCGGGAGAATATCAGGAAAAAGAGAAGATTCGAGGACGTTCCACTTTGGCGAGCCAATATGGCGTGTCGACAGAAACAATCCGGCGGGCTCTGCGCCTTCTGGAAGAAATGAAAGTGATTGAAGTATCTTCAGGTTGGGGGATTGTGATCCACAGCAAGGCGAATGCATTAGCCTTTGTTGAAAAGTTTCGAGAGAGGGAATCCATTCGCATGTTGTTGCAGGAAATGCGTAAGCTGGATGAAACGCGCCGAAATTTAGATGCTAGACAGAAGGAATTGGTCGCCAAGTTGGTCGATTATGCGGAGCGCTATCGATCAATTCAAGTGGTGCAGCCCCACGAAATTGAAATTTTACCGGGCTCTCATTTTATCGATCAAACGATTAGCGACCTTCGAATTTGGCAGAAAACCGGTGTAACGGTTGCTGCAGTCAGCACTCGCGGGCAAATGATTTTGTCGCCGGGTCCGAATTATAATTTTTGCGAAGAAGATATAATTTTTGCCGTAGGAAGCCGAGAAGCCGAAGAAAAATTAGTTGAATATATAAAACAGAAGCAACCTATTTTATAGG
The DNA here is from genome assembly GCA_036323355.1 of Gottschalkiaceae bacterium SANA. Taxonomy (GTDB): domain Bacteria; phylum Bacillota; class Clostridia; order Tissierellales; family GPF-1; genus GPF-1. The sequence goes on from AP028876.1 coordinate 752,529, forward strand.
TTGTTTTTTTATTTTGCTAATTAACAGTGTTTTGATCGTTTTTGACAAAAAAACAACTTGTATGATAAGATTAAGTTGTTATTGAAAAATGGAGGTGCAAATGATTGAATTAAAAAATGTCGTGAAAACCTATGATCAAAAGACGATTGTAGTAGATCGACTTAATTTGACGATTGAAAAGGGACAGATCATTGTTCTAATTGGCGAGAGTGGTTGTGGAAAGACAACCAGTATGAAGATGATTAACCGATTGATTCCTATGACGGATGGAGAAATTTTGTTCGATGGAAAATCCATTATGGATTATAGCCCGGTAGAGTTGCGAAGGAAGATTGGGTATGTGATTCAGAAGGTTGGTTTACTCCCACATATTACGATTGGGGAGAATATTGAGCTGGTACCCAAGCTATTGAATTGGGACAAGAATAAGCGTCGATTGCGCGCTTTGGAATTGCTGGATTTGGTGGATTTGGATAAATCCTATTATCACCGTTACGCACATGAATTGTCCGGCGGTCAGCAACAGCGAATTGGCGTTGCTCGAGCATTGGCGACCAATCCAGATGTAATTTTGATGGATGAGCCGTTTTCTGCATTGGATCCCATGACGCGGGAACAATTGCAGCGAGAGTTGCTGAAATTGCAGGATGAGTTGGGCAAGACCATTGTGTTCGTTACCCATGATATGGATGAGGCTTTAAAAATTGGTGATAAAATTGCCGTCATGAAAGATGGAAAGATTCTGCAATTTGATACGCCGGAACGAATTTTAAAACATCCGGTTAACGACTATGTGGAAAACTTTGTGGGCAAAGATCGCTTGTGGAAATTGCCAGAGATGATGTACGCAAAAGATATTATGAATCGAAAAGTAGAAGTGATCGGCGCGCGTCGTCGCGGCTTGCAGGCTTTTGAAATTATGAAAGCGCGGGGAATTAGACGGGCGATTGTTGTGGAAAAAGAAGGAAAACAGCAGCAGGTACCATTGGGCTGGATTCATATTAATCAATTGCGCAGCCAGAAGGCGGAAGAAAAAACTTTGCAGGACTTGGTGAAGGTAGAGATTCAGGCCGTACATGAAACCGAGAATCTTCCCAATGTGTTGGCTTTAATGAAGGAAACGGAAGCCAATCGTTTGGTGGTTGTCGATGATGAGAATAAGATGGTCGGTATTGTAACGCAGTCCAGTGTTTTGGATGTATTAGCAGACCTCGTTTCTGAATATGACGAAGAGGGGGATGAGGACTGATGGATTTGATTCGTTTTATGGTGGCGCATGCCGATAAAATTTTCGGTGCGTTAATTCAGCATATGAAAATTACGGGAATCGCTGTAGCTTTTGCTATTTTGATTGGGGTTCCCATTGGAATTTGGATTTCAAAGAAACAAAATATTGCTGGTTTTGTGTTGGGCGTCGCTAATATTATGCAGACGATTCCAAGTTTGGCTTTGTTTGGTTTGATTATCCCGATCATGGGAATTGGATTTAAGCCCTCGGTATTTGTTTTGTTATTGTATGCATTAATGCCAATTATCAAAAATACTTATATCGGAATTACAACGGTAGATCCAGCTGTGATTGAGGCAGGCCGTGGAATGGGCATGACAAGAATGCAAATTTTGAAAATGATTGAAGTGCCGTTATCGCTACCTATGATTATGGGAGGAATTCGGATTTCGACTGTTATTAATATTGGTACAGCGACGATTGCGGCTTTGATTGGTGCTGGTGGTCTTGGTACTTTTATTTTCCAGGGGATTTCAATGGCAGATAATATGATGGTACTTAGCGGTGCAATTCCAACGGCCTTATTGGCGTTGCTTATGGATGCGCTATTGAATTTTGTTGAATTAAAATTGACACCAACGGCTCTTAAGGGGGAAAATAAATGAAAAAAAGAATGATGATGATCTTGTTTTTAGCGGTGGTATTGGTCTTGACAGCTTGTTCCGGTGGAACGGATGCGGATACCAAAGTGATCAAGGTGGGAACGAAAAACTATACGGAAGCTCGAATTTTAGGCGAAGTTTTTGCGCAATTAATTGAAGCAAATACGGACTATGCGACTGAACTCATAGAATTTGGTGGTACGAGCATTGTTTTCGAGGCTTTAAAGGCACGTGAAGTCGATGTTTATCCAGAATATACAGGGACGGCCTATGGGGCGATTCTTGCTCAAAATGAACTAAAAGACCCACAAGCGGTATATGATTATGTCGTGAAGGAATACAAAGAGCAATTTGATGTCGAGTGGTTACCGGATTTGGGATATAACAATACCTATACATTCGCTGTTCGAAAAGAAATTGCTGATCAGTATAATATTAAAACGGTTCCAGAGATGATTGAGGTTGCCGATCAATTACGATTCGCTGCAACGGTTGAATTCTTAGCGCGGGAGGATGGACTTCCGGGTGTGAAAAAGCACTATAAAGATTTTAAATTTAAGGAAGAAGTGGGTATTGATCCCGGACTTCGCTATGAGTCGATAAAATCAGCGCAGACGGATATTATTGATGCGTTTTCAACGGATGGAAAAATTCTTGAATATGAGTTGACAATCATGGAAGACACCAAAAACTTCTTTCCACCATATTATGTGGCGCCAATTATGAACGGGGAAAGTTATCTGGCGTATCCAGAAGTGGTAGCTGAATTGGAAAAGTTGGATCAGATTATGGACGAGGCTGCTATGCAACAATTGAACTATAATGTTGATGTGGAAAAGACGCCAATTAAAGATGTTGCTCATGAGTTTTTGGTGAATGCGGGATTGATTTCAGAATAAAGAAAAGATGCCGGAATGTTTTAATTGGCTATGCCAAGTAAATAAAAAAATAGTAAAGAAGAAGGATGCATGCCGATGGGCACGCATCCTTTTTACATTTTATAGAGTAGCCAACGACATTCGCGGATCAGGTATTTGAGTTCGTAGAGTTGCAGTTGGTTGTCTATTTCGCTTTCGCAGCGAAAAACAAAGGAGTCGATGCCGGCGAGGCGTTCCTTTCGCACCTCTTGGACACGGTGGACTTGCACAACTTGATAGGATTCATCGGGTTGTTGGATTCGGAAACGAAGCGGTCGCGGTTGGTTCTTTGTGGGGAACCAAGCGATCATTTCGATGGGTTTGGAAATAATACGCATGGATTCCTCCTTTCTATAAGAGACTGGTCATAATTGGGTAGTCATCGTTTTCGGCGACACCGCCCTGGATGGATTTGATTCCACTGTGGGGGAAACAACCGCGGACTAGAATTTTTTCTCCGTAGCGTTTTCGGAGTTTGTCCATGGTTGCATCAAGGACAGCGTCCTTTTGACGATCGTATGAATCAAAAAGAGAGAGTTGTTCAAAGGGCAGATCCGTAAGGTCAGAAATCCGAAGGCCAAGGTGGCGAATGGGAATGCCGGTCCAAGCCTCGTCAAATAGAGATTCAACGACTTCATAGAGGGCGCGGGTGGATTGACAAGGGTGGGCCAACCGGCGTTGATGGCTGATGCGCTCCAAGCGGAAACTTTTGATAGAGATGGCCACCACCTGCCCGAATGCTTTCTTTTTTCGCATGCGAAGAGCGACCTTTTCCGTAAGGGATAAGAGGACCAAAAGGGCTTCCTTTCGGTCTGTTACATCGAAGGATATAGTGGTGCTGTTTCCGACTCCCTTTTGCTTTGGAAAATTAGATTCGCGTACCATGCTGTCGTCGATGCCGTTGGCGTATTGCCAAAGCAGGGTGCCGTAGCTCTTGAAGTGAAGTCGCAGAAAGGCGGGCTCGCTATTTGCCAATTGGCCGATGGTTTGAATATTGAGGCGTCTGAGTTTTTTTCTTGTGGCGCGGCCAACCATAAAGAGATCCCCCACAGGCAGAGGCCACATTTTTTCCATGATCTCGGCGGGGAAAAGGGTATGGACTTGATCGGGCTTTTGCAGCTCACCACCCATTTTAGCCAATAATTTATTGGATGAAATGCCGATATTGACGGTGAAACCCAGCTCCTCCTTGATGCGGTTGCGGATGGTGTGAGCCGTTTCTTCAGGGTCTCCAAAGAGGCGCTGTGATGCAGTGTAGTCCAAAAAGCATTCATCCACGGAATAACGCTGCACCTGGGGGGAATAGTCCAACAGCAGCTCGTACATGGCTTGGCTGCATTGGGCGAATAAGTGATAATTGGGTGGAATCACCAAGAGACCGGGACATTTGAGTCTAGCTTCCATCAGGGATTCTCCTGTAATAATGCCTTGTTTTTTTGCAGGAATGGATTTGGCCAATACAATGCCGTGGCGTTTGGCCTGATCGCCGCCGATAATGGCGGGAAGGGTGCGCAGATCGCGGGAACTGCCGTTTTCAAGTTCATAGACTGCCTGCCAGCTGAGGTAGGCGGAGTTTACATCAATATGAAAGATAATCATGGTTTCACCTTCTCTTTTCACCTTTAGGATAACACGAACATACGTTCTAGTCAAATCTCAAGGATGGGCATCCTGTAAAGTGTAAAGGTAACTTCTAGATGGGGGACTTTAGTTGTGCATTTATCACACTTCAAAGAAATGGTAGAAGTTACCTTTTCATTTAGCGTCCTGCAAAAAAGTGCAAAGTTTGGAAAATCAGTCTAAAGATTCTTTTGTCTGTGGGCGCTATAATCAATGGTGATTGTGAAAACTATAACAACGGAGGAGAAAATATGAAACGATTTCTAGCAATGATGCTTGTTGTTTTGATGGTAGTTTCTTTGGCGGGATGTGCAAGTGCATCGACAGCGACAGAAGAAGCAAAGACAACGGAACTAACAACAGATGCAGTTGGTGTAAGTGGTATATTTGAAGGAACAGGTCAAGGAAAAGACGGTGTAATTCGTGTTAACCTGACTCTGGAGAAAAATGTAATTACTGGAATTGAGATTACAGAAAGTCATGAAACTGAAGGTCTTTCAGAAGCTCCAATGCAAGAAGTCATTAATCAAGTCTTGGCGAAGAATAACTTGACGATCGACGAAGTGAGTGGTGCCTCTTATTCGACAAATGGTCTATTAGAAGCCATTGAGAGCGCTTTGGGCGCAGCAGGTGTGACAGTAGCGGATTTGGTTGCTGTAGCAGCAGCGGAAGAAGATCAAACGCCATTGGAGTATCGTGTTGATGTCGTTGTTGTGGGTGCTGGCGGTGCCGGCATGACGGCAGCGATTACGGCAAAAGAAGCGGGAACAGATGTTGTCGTTTTGGAAAAAATGAGTTTTGTTGGTGGTAACACCTTAGTGTCTGGTGGAGAATTAAATGTGCCGGGCAGCTGGGTTCAGGAAAACAAGGGTGTTGAGGATTCGGTTGAGCAATATACAGCTGATACACTAAAAGGCGGAGACAATCAAGCAAATCCTGAATTGGTTGCCGTATTAGCGGAAAATGCTTTGGCGGGTGCTGAATGGTTGCGCGATGAAATTAAGGTCAACTATCAGTCGGATTATTTGATGCAGTTTGGCGGTCATTCTGTACCGCGTGCGATCTTCCCGGAAGGTGGATCGGGCTATGAAATGATTAGCAAGCTGAAAGTGAAGGCGGATGAATTGGGAATTCCTTTCCATATGAATACGCGAGCGACAAGGCTTTTGACAGATGAGAGCGGTCGAGTGATTGGTGTGGAAGCAACAAAGGGTGATCAAACATTGACCTTCCTTGCTGAGAATGGTGTCGTGTTGGCAACCGGTGGATTTGGATCTAATGTAGAAATGCGCATGGCCTATAATGCGGAGTATGATGAGCGTTATAATACAACGGATCAAGAAGGAACTACTGGAGATGGCATTGCCATGGCGGAAGCTGTTGGTGCTGATTTGGTTGATATGGAGTTCATCCAAACCTACCCGGCTTGTAGTACAACCACTGGAATTCTTTCATATGTTGCAGATACTCGTTTTGATGGTGCCTTGCTGTTTAACAAGGAAGGCGATCGTTTTGTTGGTGAGTTGGATCGACGTGATGTGATTTCAAAAGGGATTTTGGCGCAAACAGACAGCGTAGGCTATCTAGTGTGGGACAATCAAGTGACAGAAGCAAGTCATATGGAAAATTTCCAAAAGGAGTATGATGAGCTAGTAAAAAATGGCGAATTATACAAAGCGGATAGCGTGGAAGAATTGGCCAATCATTTTGGTCTAAACCTTTCAGTTATGCAAGCGGTGTTGGATCAATACAACGAGGACATAAAGACAAGTGGAGAAGATTCTGTTTGGAATCGCCGCGGTTTAAAATTTGCAATTGAAGAAGCGCCATTCTACATTCAAAAAGTAGCACCTTCTGTTCATCATACCATGGGTGGAATTGTGATTAATACACAAGCTCAGGTTATGACTGCTGAAGGACAAGCTGTTGAAGGCTTATATGCAGCTGGAGAAGTGACCGGTGGCATTCATGGTAAAAATCGATTGGGTGGAAATGCAATTACAGACCTGACGGTATTTGGCCGAATCGCTGGTCAAGAGGTGGCAAGGTAGAAAGAAAAGGGTTGCGCAAATGCGCAGCCTTTTTTTTTGATGAAATTCCTGTATAATAGCAGAGGAAGAAAACTAGGAGGCGGATATGGGCTCTTTTCGGAATCGAATTGTATGGATTGTGGTGATTGCCTTGGGCGTCACCTTGACGAGCTTTCTGGCAGTGACGCGGCAGGAAGTGAATAGACAAAATATGGAAATGACAAGAAGTTTGACGGAACAAATCATTGAAGCAAAATCCGCGCAGATCAGCGGATGGATGGAACAGAGAATAGCAGAGGTTCAGGTACTGACAGAGAGCGAATTGCTTCGGTCTATGGATATGTCTAGAATCAAACCCTATATGCGTGCCTTTGATGCACAACATGATGAAGCCTTTGAATCCTTTGGCATTTGCGATGAAGCAGGCATGATGTGGATTTCTGATGATACGATGATTGATATTGGCGATCGGGAATATTTTCAACGCATTCAAGAAACTGGAGCCGATTTTGTGATCAGTGATCCGATTATTTCAAAATCAAATGAAGAGCCGATTGTCATTATTCATCATCGAATATTTGGTGAAAATGACGAAACCTTGGGGCATGTAAATGCAGCAATCCGATTGTCAAAGCTCTCGGAATTAGCCAGCGAGGTTGTTGTGGAGGATGGGCAAGGCTGGCTGGTAGATGGTAGCGGTCATATTTTCACACCGACCCAAGCTGGTTATGAGGTAACCGACTTGGAAGCCTTTCAAACATTAGGATCCTTCGTGGTTGGGAATCAACAGGGAGTTCGAGTCCAAGGCCAGGATGGCCAGGAAGGTCGTTTGTTTTTGGCCCCGTTGAAGAGTGTGCCGGGTTGGCAGATGGGCATTGTGATTTCTGAGGAAGCCATGGCCGCGCCAACGCAGAAACTAATTACATCGCTAATGGGTCTTGGCGGTGGGATTTTATTGATTGCAGCTCTTTTGGTAGGTATGATTATCAGTGGAATTTTTCGCCCTATGAATCGCTTGATGATTTTAATGGAACAAGCTGGTTCTGGGGATCTTTTTGTCCGATTTGAAGAGAAGCGTAAAGATGAAATTGGCCAGCTGGGAGAACGGTTTAACTGGTTGCTGGAACAAATTCAAAGCCTGGTCATACAGGTGAAAAAGAAGGAAAAAGAAAAACAACGGGCTGAAATGACAGCATTGCAAGCACAAATTCACCCCCATTTTCTCTATAACACCTTGGATACGATTCAGTGGAAGGCATTGGAGTACGGCGCTGATGAGGCAGCCGATATGATTCAGGCCTTGTCGAAATTTTTTCGTTATTCTTTGAATCAAGGGAAAGAATGGACAAGCCTTGAAAATGAAGTTCAGCAAATTCGAAACTACCTATTTATTCAAAAAATCCGTTATGAGGAACGGTTGCACTTTGAGATTGATTGCCGTGCTGATATGAATTGGGAGATTCCAAAATTGATTTTACAACCGCTAGTGGAAAATGCGATTTATCATGGCATTAAGCCTAAAGCGGAGGGCGGCTTAATTCGAATCGAGATTCGTGAGGAATCGATGCGGCTAGAGATAGCAATTTGTGATACCGGGATTGGTATGGATCCAGCGGCACTTAGAAAATTGCGAAAGAGTGTAGAAGGAGACGGCGAATCTTTAGGGGTTGGTATGATGAATGTGCAACGAAGGCTGCAGCTAGTTTATGGAAGAGCCTATGGTATTACACGGATCCTTTCGGGAAATGGAGGGACACGAATTGAACTTCGAATTCCAAAGCGGGGAGGAAAAGCATGAAAATATTAATTGCTGACGACGAGTCAACGATTCGAAATGGATTGGCTGGATTGATTGGTAAGTGGTTTCCAAATTGGGAGATTGTTGGATTAGCAGAAAATGGAAAGCGAGCCTTACGAATTGCCAGCCAAGAGAAACCGCAAATTGCGCTTGTTGATATTAATATGCCGGAAATGAATGGTTTAGAGATGATTGAAAAACTTCGTTCGATTCTGCCAAATACCCTGGTTGTGATTTTGTCGGGCTATGATCAATTTGATTATGCGCAGCAGGGGATTCGTTTGGGTGTGTTGGATTATTTACTCAAGCCGGTTGACCGCGAAGAACTATTTATGGTCTTGCGGGATGCGGGAGAAAGACTGGCAAAAAGCACAATTGAAGGTGTGGAGGAAATAAGTGACGAGCTGAATCTTGCGCAGCAAGCACGGGCCTTGTTGGAGGGCAGTTTTACGGATTCTGAAACGACCCTCAATGGAATAGCAGCTTCATTGCATGTGAGCGCATCTTCTTTAACTCGAAGCATGCAAAAGGAATTTGGCATGAGTTTTGGGGAATATATTACGTCCCTTCGAATTGAAAAAGCTTGTTTGCTTTTGATGAGTACAGAACAAAAAATGTATGAGGTTGCTGAGAATTGTGGATATGGAAGTCAGCATTATTTTAGCCGGGTATTTCGGAAACAACGAGGAGAAACGCCACAGGCCTATAGAAAGAGTAATAAAAAGAAAGAGTGATTTTATCACTCTTTCTTTTTATTACAAAGTTATTTCTAAATAGCTTAAAATAATTCCAAATTAGTGAAAACTATTGCAATTAAGTAATATATCCCTTATAATTTTAATGTTACCGTTTAAAAGAATTATATAAAAAAGAAATTGATCGAGAGATCGGGTTGTTTTTTAAACATATTATAAATCGGAGATGATATGGTTGAGAAGATTAGAAAAAAGAAATATGTTTTTCTATCTTTCAGGGAAGCTGGTTTCCCTGCTAGGCACAAAAATGTTTACTTTTGCAATGGGACTGTATATTCTACGCATCACGGGATCGGGGATGAGTTTTGCTTTTTCCTTGCTGCTGAGCATGGTGCCAAGTTTGATTTTTGGACCAATTGCAGGTTCTTTTGCCGATCGATTTGATCGCAAAAAAATTGTTGTTTGGATGGATGCATTAAGCGGTGTTTCCATGTTGGCTGCACTTTGGTTTGCCAACACCCAGGGACTGAGCGTTTCTATTATTTATATTGCGATCGTCTTGTTAAATGCGTTGAATATTTTCTTTGATGTTACATTTGAGGCTTCTTTGCCAAATTTGGTGGAACGAAAGAATCTTGGATTTATGCAATCCTACAGCCATTCCATTCGAAATTTTACAGATATTTTGGGACCGGTTTTAGGCGGTCTGGTTTATTCTTGGGTGGATCCCAAGACCTTTATGTTGATCAATGGGATTTCATTTTTATTGTCTGCAGCGAGTGAGACCTTTATTTCCTTTGAATTTAATCGAGATGAGACTGCAAAGGACAATCAAGCACCATTAAGCTTCTCTTCTGTATTCAATGATCTAAAAGAGGGGTACGAGTACTTCTCAGAGAAGAAGGAAATTTTGAGCCTGTATAAGCACGTCATGATCTACAATTTCTTCTTTACCGCATGGGATGTACTGATGCCGTTGATTTTGGTTGCAACTTTGCGTGTTAGTGATCATTCTTACGGAATGGTTCAGGGAAGTTTTTTTGTAGGGGCTCTGGTTTTCAGTTTGATTGGTGCAAAAAGGATGGGTGCTTTTCAAATTCGTCGATTTACGGGTCAGATGCTCTTGATTGCCTGTATGATTTTGTTGTATGCGTTGCCAGTTTTGCCGCATCCGTTTCCGTTTTTTGTTAATCACGTGGTCCCCATCTATATTGGTTTGGGCTTTGTTGTTGGCGGCGTATTAATGATGATTAATATTCCAATGATGGTGATGATTCAAATGGGAACCGAAGATCGCTATCGGGGACGTGTGATGGGATTTTGTGCGACAATTTCAAGGGTGATCAGTCCATTGGGACTTTTGATTCATGGAATTTTATCGGATCGTGTTGCGCCTTATCTTTTAATGATTTATGGTGGAGTGGCCATGTTGTTTGTTGCGATTATGTTTTATCGAAGTTCAATGAAGCAAAATTATTATGCCTCGATTCCACAAGAGAAAGAAGTTAAGACCTCGTAAGAGGTCTTTTTATATGGGGAAATGTAATGAATTTAGCTGGCCAAGCCAATTAATGCTTTTCATGAGGAAGAGGTAGAAATGATCTTTTAGTTAGATCATTGTCTAACTAAAATAAATTTAGAAGAACACTTGACATATATGAGTTCGATGATATACTGAATATGTTAGAGAAACTTCTAACTAAAACCAGTTAGATGGGAGAAAAGTATGAGCCAGGATCAAAGAAAAGAAAGAAGCAATGTCGTATTATTTTTATCAGGTAAATTTGTTTCGCTTTTAGGGTCACAAATGTATGGATTTGCAATGGGACTTTACATATTACGGATGACAGGATCCGGGATGAGCTTTGCCATTAACATCCTGCTTTCTACAATCCCAGCATTGATCTTTTCTCCTCTTGCGGGATCCCTTGCCGATCGGAAAAATCGAAAAAAGATTGTTGTGGGTGCGGATCTTTTAAGCGGTGTGATTATGCTGATCGTTTTTACAATAACGATGAACGTGGGGCTTAAGGTTGGTCTTGTTTATCTCTCTACCTTTCTTTTGCGCAGTGTCAGTATCTTTTTTAATGTGACTTTTGATGCGGCAATGCCAAATTTGGTTCGAAAGGAAAAAATCGGCCAGATTCAATCGCTTTCTCAAGCGGCGACACAGGGAACCAGTATTTTAGGACCGGTTTTCGGGGCCATGCTTTATGCGATTATCTCACCGCAACTCTTCTTGTTGGCCAATGGAATCTCTTTTGTATGTTCGGGAATTTCAGAAATGTTTATTGATTTTTACTGGCGCGTTGCTCCGGCAGAAGCAAAAAGTGAGGAAGATCATGGATATTTTGCTTCCATCAAAGAAGGCTATTCATATATGGCCAAGAATCCCATGATGAAGGCGATGATTCGAAATATCATTGGGATCAACTTTTTCTTTTCGGTGATTGGGATTATGATTCCAGTGGTTTTGGTGCGAGACCTGCAGCTTTCCAGTCAACAATTTGGCATTACAGAGGCCTTGTTCTCCATTGGTGCTTTGATATGGTCGATCAAATTGAGTCAGCAAGCCGATGAGGATGTTACCCTGTTGGGATATTCAAAAAAAATGATTTGGCTGCCACTTTTGACATTGGCCATGGGATTTGCTGTGATTCCCGGCATTGGCATTCTACAGACGATTCCACCGGTTGTCTATTATGGAATTCTTGCTTTCACCATGGGGGCATGCCTCATGGCAGTTAATATTCCAATGATGGTGTATATTCAAAAGAATACGGAAGATGAGAATCGAGGGCGTGTCATGGGATTTTTAAATATGATTGCCATGCTGATTTCACCGCTGGGCTATTTGCTTCACGGGTATTTGTCGGATGTGCTTCCAAGTTATATACTGTTTGTATATGCAGGCCTTGCGACCCTCGTTTTGGTGGGCGATCTGTATCGATCCGGTATACGACTTGAAAGGGGAAGCGTGACTTATGAAGCAAAAATTGAAACTGAAATCTAGTCTTGTAATTGAATACTTATACTTGCTGACACGCATCAGCAATAAGGATCTCTTTCAGAATCATCCAATTATCCAGCATTATCGACAAGATTCTGAGGTGAAAGAAACCATTGAAGAAATACGAAAGGAAATCAGTCCTTTTTTAAAAAGAGACCTTGATTATTTTGTGTTGAACTTTACGGGAACCGTGTCTATTCCATTGATCTTGTCCCTAGAGAATGGGTATGATTCGCCCATTGAAATGATCGATGCGATTGAAGCTATGGACGCTCAATCGTGGCTGCAATATTATTTCACCTTGAATGATCAGCAAGTGATTTTGGCAGAGTGTACGGATCAGGAGCTTCGGACCATTATCGAAGAACAAATTAAGCCCAGTTGGGATTTTCCCAACCGTGACGAAGAAATGGTGATTGAGCTACGAAAGTATGCTGAAGAATCAAAGGGACAAATTGTTCAACTTTATCGCAATTTTTATCAAAAGCATTTTAAAAAAAGAGAAGCGATGTTGCAAAATAAGTTGAAGAAGATTTTAGAGATCCATCAACGATTTTTAGAAGATCACCCCAAGGAATTTATGGAAGAGATTCTTTGGATGAAAGAAGAGTACTATGATCAAAGTGAGGATATTGAATTCACTGTGACCTGGATTGGAGAACTCTCTCATAGTGTTAGCATTGATAAAAACAAGATTATGGGGGTCTATGGCTTTGGATATCTACAGCGGTTTGATAAAGAATTTATAAAAATGCAGACAATGAAGTTATTTAAAGTGCTATCTGATGAACGTCGATTGGAGATTCTGCGCATGGTAGGGAAGAAACCGCGTTATGCTACAGAATTGGCCAAAGAATTGGCTTTGACCAAGGCGACGGTTTCTTATCATATGAATTTGATTATTGAGCAGGGATTGGTAACGATCCGAGTGGAACAAAATCGTGTATATTATGATTTGAATACCGAAAGGTTGAACAAGCAATTATTGGATGTCATTAAGGATTTGGCAGGAGAGGAATAAGAAATGAATGCATTGAAACAATACAGGGGGTTGCCGAAACCAATCTATTGGATTTTTCTTGCTCGCTTGGTCAGTGCTATGGGTGCCTTTGTGCACCCATTTTTGGCGATTTATTTGACAGAGACCTTGGGGTATTCGACGGCGCAAGCGGGGCTTTATGTTACCTACTCTGTGGCGGCTTACGTGCCCGGTTCTATCATTGGCGGAAGGCTGGTTGATCAATTGGGCAGGAAACGGGTTTTGCTGATTTTTCAAGCCCTGGCAGCTTTTTGTTATTTGGCGGTAGTGGTTTTCCCCAACCCCAATTGGATTCCCTGGTTTCTAATTGCATCCGGTTTTTTCAATAGTGTGGCACAACCTGCTCATGGAGCGATTACGGCAGATTTGACAACACCAAAAAATCGACAACAGGCTTTTTCCTTTCTTTATTTGGGCATGAATATCGGCTTTGCAGTGGGACCTTTAATTGCGGGATTTCTATTTAATCGTTTTTTGATGTGGATATTTATTGGGGATGCGGCGACAACCTTGGTCGCCTTGGTCTTTATTGCTAGGGGCGTGCCCGAGACCATGCCGATGGCGGAAACTGAGGAAATGGATAGTGAACGAACCGCAGAACAGCGTGAAGAGGGTTCTTTGTTGCGGGTCCTTTTTCGGCGACCAACGCTTCTGGTATTCTCTTTGATATTGACCGTTATTTCTTTTGTAGTGGTGCAGATGCATTTCACCGTTCCCCTGCAAGTGAATGATTGGTTTGGTCCAGAGCGTGGGAAGGCGTATTTTGGCATGCTGATGTCGGTCAATGGATTGGCGGTGATTGTTTTCACACCATTTTTGGTTCATTGGACCAAAAAGAATTCTTCGATTTTCAATGTGGCTTTATCGAATTTGTTCTATTTGCTTGCGGTATTTATGTTGGGCATCCGTGGACCCTTGCCCTGGTATTTTTTGATGATGCTAGTTTGGACGGCGGGGGAAGTCTTGCAAGTGACCAACTACAGTGTGTATTTGGCCAATCATACCCCGGAAAATTATCGAGGACGATTCAATTCCATCATTAACATCATTCAAGGAACTGGTTATGGGGTGGGGCCGCTGATCATGGGTGAATATTTGGAAACCCATACCACTTGGAAAATTTGGCCGTGGATTCAGCTATTAACTTTGGGCGCAACCCTTGCTGTTATGGGATTGTTTCTTTGGGAGAGAAGAGTAAGGAAGAGATAAGAAAACCACTTGATCTGGGACAATGAATTTTCCCAAATCAAGTGGTTTTTGTTATTCTAATCAATTGCTGCAAGGAAAGAATCAACGGATTCTTGTGGGGTTGCCCAAGAGGTAACAAGCCGAATGGCGATTTGATCACCAACGGGCTCCCACTCATAGAAGGCGAAGTCCTTTTGTAAAATTTGAATTTGTTCCTTTGTTACAATCGGAAAGACTTGATTCGTTGGGGAATCAACAAAAAATGTCAGTCCTTTGCTCCGCAAGCCATCGGTGAGACGGTCAGCCATTTTTTTTGCGTGGCGTGCCAAATCGAAATACAAATCATCCGTAAAGAGAGCTTCAAATTGAATACCCAAAATCCGGCCCTTTGCCATTAGCGCACCGCGTTGTTTAATTAGATAGCGGAAGTCTTCCTTCAGGGATTCATTGCGAATGATGATGGCTTCTCCCAAAAGGGCGCCGTTTTTGGTCGCGCCGATGGTAAAGGCATCTGCTACTTGGCAGTGAAGCGCAAGGCTCAATTCTGCTTCTTTGACAACGATGGCGGCACCAATGCGGGCACCGTCAATATACAAAAGAAGATTGTTGCGGTCACAGGCTTGGCGAATGTCTAATAATTCATTTCGGTTATAGATTGTACCCACTTCGGTAGAGTTGGAGATATAAACGAGTCGCGGTTGGACGGAATGCTCATCCTTGTGCCAATCAACCACTTCTTGGATCTGTGCGGGTCGGATTTTTCCGTCTCCGCAAGGAACGGTAATAATCTTGTGTCCGGTGGCTTCAATAGCGCCAGTTTCATGGGTGGCGATGTGTCCGGATTCAACCGCGATACAAGCCTCGTGGGGGCGTAAAAAGGAAGCAATGGCTGTTAAGTTGGCTTGGGTGCCACCCGGAAGCAGATGGACATCAACGTCTTGATTTTCAACGGCTTTTCGAATTTTTTGGATGGCGGTTGCTGTATGCGAATCCAGTCCGTAACCGGGTTCTTGTTCCAGGTTTGATTGGATTAAGGCTTGTAGAATGCTTTCGTGGGCGCCTTCGCTATAATCGTTGGTAAAATAATACATGGAAATCCTCCTTGTGGCTCTAATTATTTATGAGTATAGAGTTTTTTGGATAAAAATGCAAGGCATCAAAGAGGTTTGATCATGCGTGTTGATCCAGAATCTCTTGTCTGCGGAAGCAGGAAAGCAAATGATCGTTGACCACGCCTACAGCTTGCAGATGAGCGTACATAATGGTTGGTCCTAAAAATTTGAAGCCCCTCTTTTTTAAATCCTTGCTGATTTTTTCAGATAGGGGTGTTTTTGCTGGAAGCTCATCGATTGTTTTGAAAGAATTGACAATGGGTTTTCCATCAACAAATTTCCAGAGATAGGCATCGAAGGAGCCGAACTCTTCTTGAATTTGAAGGAAGAGCTTGGCATTATTGATTGATGCTTTGATCTTGAGGCGATTTCGTACAATGCCGGCATTCTGCAGCAGGATCGCTTGATCTTCTTCGCTAAAAGCAGCAACAGACTTGGCATCAAAATTTTTGTAAGCGATTCGATAGTTTTCTCTCTTTTTTAAAATGGTGATCCAACTCAATCCTGCTTGCGCAGATTCCAAGACGAGAAATTCAAAATGAATCTGATCATCATGTACGGGTACGCCCCATTCTTTATCATGGTAGTGAACGTACAAAGGGTCGGTTCCACACCAGTCGCATCGATTCATGGCGGCCTCCTTTTTCTTTTTATTATATCGGTAGAAAAGCTTGCAAGCAACTTACTAAAACTTTTTAAGCTTTATTGATTTATTTTAATACGTATGATATAAATAAATACAGAGGAGGGATTGTATGGAATCGATTCATCCAATTTTACAGAGTTATTTGCCTGTGGTTCAAGCCATGGGTGCAGCTATGGGAAGACAATGTGAAGTCGTCTTGCATCAAATGACAAAAGAAATTTCGACTGTAATCGCCATTGCTAATGGTCAAGTAACCGGTCGAAAAGTGGGATCGCCAGCCACCGATTTATTGGTCGAAATTGCCGAGACCTTGGAATCCGGTGAAATGGGGGACGAGATGATGTTGAATTATCGGAGCGAAACCCCAGAAGGACGAATATTGAAGTCCTCAACGGTTTTGATTCGAGATGGAGAGCAGGTTGTAGGAGCCCTTTGCATCAATCAAGACATTACCGATGATCTGGCATATTTGGCAAAATTGAAAGCATTGACGGTTACCGAGGAGAAGAAAAAAGAAACCCATCTCTCTGATGCAGAATCCTTTATGGAGAGCATGATTGATCGTGCCATCGCTAAAAGCGAAAAGCCCTTGCCTTATTGGGAAAAGGAAGATCGCTTGAAAGTGGTAGCGGAGTTGGAAAAACGCAATGTATTTTCGATTCGCGGTGCTGTGAGTGTATTGGCAGCCAAGATTAAGGTATCTAAGTTTTCAATTTATAACTATATAGAAGAAGTTCGAACAAACAAGGAGGAGTAATCATGGCAAAAAAAATTATTGCAACAACCAATGCACCGGGAGCAATTGGACCTTATTCACAAGCTGTTCAAATCGGAAATTTGGTGTATACATCAGGACAATTGGGAATGACAACTGCCGCTGAGATGCCAGCAACGATTGAAGAACAAACCAAACTGTCTTTGGAGAATGTGAAAGCGATCCTAGCAGAAGCAGGTACGGATATGTCGAAAGTGATTAAAACTTTGGTTTTTATCAAAGATATGAATGACTTTGGCGCGATGAATGGGGTATATCAGCAATATTTTACTGAAAATTTCCCTGCAAGAAGCTGTGTGGAAGTGGCGCGTTTGCCAAAAGACGCATTGGTAGAGATTGAAGTAATCGCAGAAGTATAGGCAAGAGCTACAAGTAAATAAAGAAATTTTACAAAAAAAGGCTTGATTTCTCAAGTCTTTTTTTGTAAAATTACGGAAATTAAAGGGGGAGAAAACATGTTGGAGCAATTGCATCAAATTCATGCAAAAGAGGTTGAAGACTTCTTAGGGCAAGCACCGGGATTTGCCTTGTTTATTATAGGTGATATTGAAAACTTTGGTTATGATTCATCATTTCAGACGATTTGGGGGGATCGCGACGATCATGGTGCTCTCCAAGCTGTATTGCTCAGGTACTATACCAATTATGTTATTTATGCACCGGGCGCATATGACGCGGAGCGAGTGGCTGCTAAGATTCAGGAAAATTCAGAGTGGACCAATATCAACGGTTGGGCGGAAGCTATTCGACAAGTGATGCCCTATGTTGAAGAAGGAGAAAGTAAGGAAATGTATTTTGCGGAATGCAAGGAACTGGAAAGGGCCTATCCAATTCCGGAATCCGTTGTAGAAGCAGATTTTGATGATATTGAAGGAATTCTCACTTTACGTGGTACCATTCAAGAGTTTAGTCAATCAAAAGACGGGGCGAAGTTGATGCGCCATAAGATGGAAACGAAATCGGGACGTGAAGTGATTTGTAAGATCGACGGCAAGGTAGTCGCGGGAGCAGCAACCACGGCTGAAAATTCACAGTCTGCCATGGTGGTGGCAGTCTGTACGGATCCGGCATATCGCAAGCATGGCTATGCATCGGCCTGTGTGACCAAGTTGGCTAAGGACTATGTCGTTCTTGGAAAGCGTCTATATTTGTTCTATGACAATCCCAATGCCGGAAGGATTTACAATCGCATTGGATTCCATGAAATTGGAAAATATACGATGATTCAACGATAAATATTGCCTTGCTCGAAATGATTTTGATCTATTTTTTTAGGGTCATATGTCCTAGACAGGTAAAACGCCTTCCGATATACTGAGAAAGCTATTTGGGAGGAAATTTATGAGATTAGCATATATAACGGTATTTTTTATTCAATTTATTATGACAATGGAATTAGGGAGCGTTTATCCCATTGCACCATATTTGGCTGAATTATTCGGGATTGATGCATCAAGGATTATTTTGATTAACATTGGATTTGCTATATTTGGTTTGTTGGCACCAGTCTTCGGGATTTTGGCGGATCGAATTGGAACACGAAAGACGATAACGAGCAGTCTAGGTGTTTTGGCACTGGGAATGGGGGTGACTGCCTTTTCTCAATCGGCGCTTCATTTTCTTTTGGGTCGAGCCATTATTGGAGCAGGTTTTTTTAGCTTGTCGGGTTTGCTTGTCGGCTATATGGGAGATTTGGTCCCTTATGAAAAGCGGGGACGAGCGTTAGGTTTTGTTCGATTTGCTTTCGCTATTGGGATCCTTCTGGCGCCGGTATATGCATCTTATATGGTGGTACTCGTTGGCATTAAGGGTTTATATCTGCAGTATATGGCTGGGGTTCTTTTTGCTTTGATTTTATCTTTGCGGTTGCCGAAGCCGGATCACCATGAATCTGCAGGCCGGCTTAATTGGCAAGAAATTAAAATGATTCCGAAAGTGCCCGCGGCAAAGCTCTTTATGTTACTTCAATTTGTTTTGGCGATTCCAGCTGTTTTTGTCTATGGCTATTTGAGTATTTACTTGCACCAACTATCGATTTCCCAAAGTGCCACCGGGTGGATTTATTTGATTGCGGGACTCGGAACAGCGGCCGGCGTTTTGTTGGCTATGTGGCGGTCGGATCGATGGGGAAAAGCACGCTTTGGCCAAATCAGTTTTAGCATCATGGCAGTTTCGATTTTTTTTGTAACAAAGGTTCCAGTAGCGCTGATCGCGATTCTTCTTTTTTTCTTTGCATTTGGATATGACGGGGGATGGCCGGCTTTTCAGGCTTTGGCATCGGAAGTGATGGCGGAGCGTCGGGCAACCTTTATGACAATCATCTATTTGACGGTTTCAATCTCGAATGTATTGATGTATCTGATTGCACCTTGGGTGTATGAAACTATTGGATTTTCGGGGATCAGTTGGATTGCTAGCATATCGGCGATGGCCTGTGTGGGTCTCTTGTTTGTTATTCAAAGAAAATACGCGGAAAAGTTTTAGATCGACGAGAGTCGGTCTTTCTTTTTATGATAAAATAAAGCTATATGTGAAGGAGGAATGATGGGATGAAAATAGTGTTAATGGAACCATTGGGTGTGGCTGTTGAAAAAGTGAATCAAATGGCGGAGGTTTTTTGTGGTCATGGTCATGAATTTGTTTCCTATGATTCGGTTGCAGTTAGTGACGAAGAAATGATTGCGCGTGCCAAAGATGCGGACTTATTGATGATCGCGAACCACCCATTACCAGCCGCGGTGATTGATGCGGCGGTAAACTTAAAGATGATTTCAGTAGCTTTTGTCGGGGTTGATCATATCGCCTTGGATTCTTGCAGGGAACGGGGAATTGTGATTAGCAATGCAGCCGGATATTGCGACGATGCCGTGGCGGAATTGGCATTGGGTATGAGCCTGACTCTTTTACGGAATGGACGCCAAGTTGATGCGGCGGCTCGAGAAGGAAAAACACGGGATGGATTGGTTGGCAATGAACTGGCAGGAAAAACCGTTGGCATTATTGGAACGGGATCAATTGGGTTAAGAACAGCAGAATTGTTTAAAGCCTTTCGATGTAATTTAATTGGCTACTCCCGCAGCGAGCGGGAAGAGGCAAAAGCGCTGGGACTTACCTATAAAAGCCTGATCGAGGTCATGAAGGAAAGTGATATTGTTTCTGTCCATACACCATTGACGGGCGCGACAAAGGGCATGATCAATGGCGATTTGATCGCTTATATGAAGCCAGAAGCGCTGTTTATCAATGTAGCGAGAGGTCCTATTGTGGATAATCAAGCCTTGGCGGATGCCTTAAATGCGGGATTGATTCGTGGAGCAGGGATTGATGTATTTGATATGGAACCGCCCTTACCAGCAGAAGAACCCTTGCACCAAGCCAAGAATGTATGGCTGGCACCTCACGTTGCCTTTGCGACCAAGGAATCAATTGAGCGTCGAGCGCAGATTACCTTTGATAATGCAAGGGCTTGGATCGACGGCACACCGCAGAATGTGAAGGCATAAAATGATATACGTATTTTTATTTCTAGCGGGTGCAGTCCAAGGGGCGGCTAATTTTGGTTTTGTTTTGATTGCCCTTCCCTTGCTGGGCTTGTTTATGCCCTTAAAAACCGCGGTGCCACTTTTGACTTTGGTTGGTTTGTTTTTGGGTACAGCACAATTGTTTCAAATTCGAAAGAAACCAGATTTGAAGATGGTGAGCCTTTTGTTGATTTCTGGCATGATTGGGGTGCCTTTGGGCACTTGGATTTTGGTTGCCTTTGATGATGTCTTGTTAAAAGGGATTGTCGGAATTATTTTGGTTGTTGCGGCAGTTTTATTGGCCAAGGGCTATCGGGTACGCCGTGGTGGAAAGATGCTTCATACGGTGGTTGGAGGTTTTTTAAGCGGGCTATTAAAGGGCGCGGCAGCCATTGGTGGCCCGCCCATTGTGATCCTTCTTAGCAATTACGATTTGGACAAGCAGACCTATCGGGCGAATATTTTGACTTATTTTTTCTTGATCGGTGTTTTTGCCATTCCGAACTATGTGCAGGCTGGCTTGTTTAATCAAGCTATGTTTTTCCAATCCATTCGTGGGTTTGGAGCAGCAGCTCTGGGATTGGTGGTAGGAAACTTGATTTTTAAACGAATCGACGAGATGAAGTTTAAACGGTTGACTTATGGTATTGTCTTGTTATCCGGTGTGATGACGATGATATCGGTGTGGAATTAAAGGGGGAACATGCATGCGATTGGTGGATTTTCATTGTGATACGATTTTACGATTGATGAACGGGTCGGTAACTGGGGACTTGATGAAAAATGACGGTCATATTGACTTGGAGCGGTTGCAACAAATCGGCGCCTTGGCGCAATTTTTTGCGGTTTTTGTTGATTGGGAAGATGAAGCGGTACAGGTAGATCCTTTTGCCTATGCATTAAGGGGCATTCAATTGTTTAAAGACCAAGTAAAGCTTTATAAGGATCAAATTGGTATTGCTCATAATTTGGAGGGAATTCTTAAACTGGAGAAAGAAAACCGCTTGGCTGGGATTTTAACCATTGAAGAGGGTGCCATATTAGAAGGAAAGATGGACCGGCTTGAAACTTTATATCAAGAAGGGGTGCGTTTGATTACCTTGACTTGGAATTATGAAAACTCTTTGGGGTATCCTAATGCTAAGGACCCCATTCTTATGGGAAAAGGCTTAAAATCTTTTGGGAAAGAGGTTGTAGAGCGAATGAATGACTTGGGCATGATTGTCGATGTTTCACATCTTTCTGACGGTGGTTTTTGGGATGTTGTTGAAATATCCAAGAAACCCTTTATTGCTTCCCATTCCAATGCCCGTGCCATTAAGGATGTGACAAGAAATTTGACTGATCCCATGATCCGAGCCATAGCAAATCAGGGCGGCGTCATTGGACTGAACTTTTGTCCCTTCTTTTTAAATGAAGAAAACCATGAAACGGTTGATGCCTTGGTGCAACATCTAATACATATCATTGATCAGGGTGGAGTTGAGGTTGCTGCAATCGGAACGGACTTTGATGGAATTGGTGGAAAAATGGATTTGGCTCATGTGGGCCAAATGGACCGATTGAGACATGGATTGAGAAAGGCGGGGGTATCCTCGTCAAGCATTGATAAAATTTTCTGTGAAAATGGATTGCGGGTGATACTAGACACCATGCGATAAGAAAGAAGGGGATTGTGATGATTCGACCAATTGAAAAGATCTATCATCCTGTTTGGAGGCAACTAGCTGGCGGCCAAGCAGGTTTTGAAGGCTGGTACTACCGTTTGGTCAGTGCGGATCATCTTCACTCTCTTGCCTTGATACCTGGCTTCCAAAGAGGCGAAAAGGAGGAGGGCTTTCTTCAGATTTTGATGCAAGGATGGGAAAGGGGCATGTGGCTGTCTTACCCCATGGAGGAGATGGCCTTTACGGACCGTCCCTTTGAAGTACGAGCGGGTAAAAACATCTTTTCCCTCAAAAACATTCATCTCAGTGTCGATTCGCCCAGACGGATCCGGGGCCAGGTGCAAATTAAAAATGCGAGGACTTATCCGGTGACTCTAATATCGCCCGGGATCATGGGCTGGTATCGTTATGTGCCGAAGATGGAGTGTTATCATGCTGTTGTTATGATGGATGCGGAATTGGATGGTGAGATTCAAATTCAAGGTCAGTCAATTGATTTTACAGGTGGCAGGCTCTATGTTGAAAAGGACTGGGGTGCAAGCTTTCCTTCTGCGTGGATTTGGGTTCAATCCAATCAGTTTAAACAAACAGGAACCAGTTTTATGTTGTCTCTTGCAGACATTCCGTGGCGAAATTCTTCCTTTGAAGGCTTTATCGCCTATTTGCAGACACCAGAAAAATTGTATCGGTTTACGACCTATACGGGTGCGAAAATTGTACATTGGGAAGAAGATAGCAAGGCGATTCATTTAACTCTTGAGGATCGCAAATATCGCCTGTCGATACGGATCATCCGGTCGGGCGGAGGGGAATTGAGGGCACCGCAAAACGGAAGCATGAATCGAATATTAAAAGAAACAATTGCTGGAAAAGTAGATTTGTGGTTAGAGAAAAGGAATGGAGAACGAATCGTATCCTGTACGGGAGATCCAGCTGGATTTGAGCAGGCTGGCATTTTTAAGAGTAGAGAAGTCAGGGGGGGATCGTTGTCGGATGAAGAAACGAAATGATATGCTGAAAATCATTGGGATGATCAGTATGGTAGCGGATCATGTGGGTGTTCAATTTTTTTCCGAAAATCCAGCGATTCTTTATTATGCCTTGCGGATATTCGGGCGATTGGCATTTCCAATTTTTGCGTATTTGTTGGCGATGGGTTTCCAGCGAACCCGTGACTGGAAAAAATATGCCATGCGTTTGGGTGTATTTGCACTGATTACCCAGATTCCTTTTCAAATCTTTGCGGGTCATTTAAATGTATTATTCACTTTTTTAGTGGGTATTTTCTTTTTGAAGGCATATGAAAAGCAGGAGCCGCTAGGCATGTTGGCTGCCATTTTGATTGCTGAATTTTTACGGATGGATTATGCAGGATATGGACTTCTTATCATTTTTATTTTTTATCGCTTTGGAGAGGAAAAACAAAAAAGTTTCTTCTATATATTTGGACTGACAGCCCTGTATGGAACACTCAGCGTTTTGTCATTGGGATCATTTGAATGGGTTGTGATGATTCAATTGGCATGTGTGCTGGCTTTGCCGGTGATCTGGCATGAATTCCATTGGCGGATTCAATTGCCCAAATGGACAGGATATGCTTTTTATCCCGCACATATAGCAATTTTGTTGGGTATTCAGGCCTGGATTGATAAAATGTAAGGAATCTGGAGGAAATCGTATTCACAAACGATAGGAAATCTGTTATAATCTTGACTATTAAAGAAAAGTTAGGTGATGACATGAAGTGGATACTGGAAAAAGAAATAACACGCGTTGGAAGCCATCAAAATCGCGTGTTTTATGCAAAAATTGAAAATGATGAAAAAACATCATGCGCTTATAAGGAGTTTTCTTCACCAGAAGCAAAAGAACGGGAAGCCATGCTCTTAAAAAGCTTGAGAAAACATGCTTTGCGTGTTCCAAAGCTTTTGGATGTTGATGACAAGGGGATTCTCCGTGAGTGGATTGATGGACCTACGGTAGAAGAAATTTTACTTCAAATGGAAGAGGCTCAAGTTGACCACTATGATGCACATGACAATGAGTCTTTGATTTATCGGTTAATCAATTGGTTTTATGATTTTCACACCATCGCATCCTGTATGGAACATCAAGACCTAGTGATGCATGATGTCCATCCAAGCAATTTTGTGATGCGACGGGGACAGATATATGGATTGGACTTCGAGGATTGTCGTCCTGGCGTTGTTGAGACAGATTTTGGTCGATTTTTGGTCTTTTTAATGCGTAGTGGTTCCTTTGAGTGGCGTGTTGAATTTGTTAAGCAGATGTTAAAGAGTGTGGAAGGCGAATTTCGATACAATCTGGAATTGGTGAAACAAGGTATGGAAGATATGAGCGAGAAAGAAGAGTGGAAACAAATAAGCGCCATATTTAATTAAGTGCCGGCTGGTACTTAATTTTTTTCTTTACAGGTTTGTGAAAAGAAGGAGAGTTCTATGAAAAAAAGGATTGGTGTCTTGGGTATTTTGTTGTTTGTTTTATTGATGACGGGGTGTTCGGACGAGTACGCAAGTGTGATGCAAGATCGTGTGGAAGAGGGGCAAGAGTTTACGCAAATCACCTTGGAGTCAGATCATTTGATTCGTACGTATATGGTAAGTGAAGATGGCCTTGCGGCAAAGATTGTTCAGATCCTTGAATTTGCATATGAGAATGAACCTTACCAGGTTTTGATTGAAGTTGATCCAATTGAGGAATCATTTTTGGGATTTGAAAACCTGACAGGCACAGATGGAGAATCGATCCAAAAGTGGCAGCAGGAATTGATCGGATTTTCCGTATCGGAAAAGGTACCGGTTCTTGACGGATCAGATCTAGAATCACTTTGGACATCCATGGTAAAAGAAGCGCAAGCCAATTATCTTCTTCTTGTTAAAAGCGAGTAAATTAGACAGAGAAGATGACGAAAAGCCGTAAAAAATGGTATAATTAAAGATACGGCTGAGGGGGAGTGACGATGGAAAGAAAAAGTTCAGCGATTCGATGCATCATTTTTGATTTTGACGGTACAATTGCGGATACGGAACATTTTGCGTTTCACATCTCCAATGAATTAGCAGAACGATATAACTTTAAAAAAATTACCCGAGAAGAATTAACCGAAATCAAGAAGATGCATTTTAAAGAGATTATGGAATACATTGAGATTTCAGCACGCCAGTTTCCCTTTATTCTACGGAGAGGGCAAAAATTACTTCGTCATAATATGCATGAAGTTCAATTTTGTGAGGAGCATTTTCCGGAGTTTTTGGATGACTTGAGGAAAAGAGAGATCCTTCTTGGAATTATTACGTCCAACACAAAGAAAAATGTATTGCGATTTTTAAAGCATAAGAATATTGAAATCTTCGAATTTGTATTGGCGGCATCTCTGTTTAACAAACAGTCGAAGGTAAAGCGTATTATGAAAAAATATAAGTTGTCTCCCGAGGAAATTCTATATGTGGGAGACGAGGTGCGAGATATTCATTCGGCTCGTGCGTCGGGTGTGCATATTGCTTCCGTGGTTTGGGGGTATAATGACAGACAAGTACTTGAAGTCGAACAACCGGATTGGCTGTTGGAAGATTCGAGAGAAATATTGGAAATTTTAGATGGTGAAAAATAGGCAGAGAAATCTGCCTTTTTTTATTTTGAGGGATTGCAAACAGAACTGTTTCTGCTATACTGCAACTAGTTGAACAATTGGGAGGAAGGTATGCAGCAGAAACTAAATCGAAATCCAAGAAAACTAGCCTTGCTTTTATTGGGGACAATGGTATTTTTTGCCTTGTTTGATAGCCCGAAAAACATCTTGATTCCAGCCTTTAAACAGACGTTTGAAATTGGGAATACGATCATGGGCAGCCTGGTATTTGCTTCGAGTCTTTCTTTTACCATTATGACCTATTTTTCGGGAAAAATTTGTGAGAAATTGGGTCACAAGAAGATGATTGTTGGAAGTTTGTTTGGCCTGGCACTTGTTGCGCTTGGGATTTGGCGCGTAGAGTCATCCTTTGCTTTTGCAGTTTTATTTGTGGGCCAGTCGATTTTTATTGCACCCTTGGTTTTTGGGTTGAATACCATGGTTCCTTTGATCCCGGTACGCAATTCGGCGTTATTGATGAATCTTTTGCATTTTTGCTATAGTTTGGGTGCTATGACCATGTCAAAATCCATCGGACAATTGCTTGGAAGGGGTTTTGCTTGGCCTAAAATCTATTTGTTGACCTCGCTTGGATTGATCGGCCTTGTCGGATTTAATCTTTTTGCAAGCTATCCAACCAAGCAGAATCGGGTGCAAGCCCATGGGAAAACGGAAGGGAGTTTATCACTTAAAAACCCTCTCTTGCTGGGTGTGATCGGTGCCTTTTCGGCTTCCATCGTTGCGGAGACGACGATTGGACAATGGTTTAGCAATTATATGGTGGAGGGATTTTCCTTTGAAGTCAATCAAGCGGCAAACCTCTTGTTCTACTATTTGGCTTTGCATGCCATTGGGCGGTTGATTGGTGGATTTGTTGCAGGACGGTTTGGGACACAAAAAACCCTTGTCTGCTCTTTAGCAGCGGCATGCGCACTTACGGTAACAGGAATTCTGCTGAAGGAGCAAGGCTTATTTTTGATTGCGGGTGCTGGGCTCTTCTTGTCCATTAATTATCCAACCAGCTTACTTTTGGCACAATCGTTATTTCCGACTCAATCGATGCGGGCGACGAGTCTTGTGTTGACGAGTATTTCTTTTATTAATATGTTTACTGGGATTGTTGTTGGAGTGTTGAATGATCAGATTACAGCCTATCGAACTTTTTTCTTAATTCCTGTCATGCTTGTGGTTTCACTGGCCTTTCATATCTTTGTATGGTCGCATGGAAGAGATCGGGAACCACTAAAAAATCATTGATCAAGCAAAAAAAGACATCCGAGGATGTCTTTTTTTATTTCCGTTCTTTCAGTGGATGGTAGTGGTGCAATTCATTGACCGTTTTGTATGCGGGTCGAATAATTTTTTCGTCACTGACCAGTTGTTCCAAGCGGTGGGCGCACCAACCAGCAATTCGACTTGTGGCAAAGATAGGGGTGTAAAGATCTTCTGGAATCCCCAGCATCTCCAAAACAAATCCTGAATATAAATCCACATTGGCTGCGATGTGGGCATGAGGTCCTCGCTTTTCGTAAAAGAGCGCTCGAGTAATGGATTCGATATGAGCGTAAAGCTCAAATTCTTTTACTCGTCCTTTTTCAATGGCGAGTTCCCTGGCCTTTCTTTGAAGGAGGACGGAGCGGGGGTCAGACTTGGTGTAGACCGCGTGGCCCATCCCATAAATTAAGCCCTTTTTGTCGAAAGCCTCTTTGTTAAGTAAACGTTCCAGGTATAGGCGTAATTGTGCGGGATCGTGCCAGTCTTCCACCTCATTCTTGATGGCTTGAATCATCTTGCAGACCTTTAGGTTTGCACCGCCATGCTTGGGCCCCTTGAGAGAGCCGACGGCTGTGGCGACGGCTGAGTAGGTATCCGTGCCAGTAGAGGCAACTACATGGGTGGCGAAGGTCGAGTTATTGCCTCCGCCGTGCTCTGCCATAATTACCAAAAGCAAATCTAATGTTTCTGCTTCTAGAACCGTGTATTCATTATTGGAACGGCTCATATGAAGAATATTTTCTGCGGTTCCTGCATTTTTTTTCGGTGGATGGATATAGAGGCTTTTTCCCTCAAAGGCACGGGCTTTTGATTGATAGCCATAAGAGATAATGGTTGGGAATTTGGCGATTAGATTGAGGCTTTGTTCCATCAAATTTCGCATGCTTAGATCATCCGGGTTGTCATCATAGGAGTAGAGCACCAGGGTGCTTCGCTGTAGTTTATTCATGACGTTTTTCGATGGAATGCCAATGATCATGGAATCCGTAAAGCCAGATGGCAGATCTCTTCTTTCATCGAGAATGGCATTGAACTTTACCAACTCTTCTTTTGTCGGCAATTTGCCGAAAAGAAGCAGGAAGGCAGTTTCCTCAAACCCGCGACGATTTTCAGTTTGAAATCCATCGACTAAATCGAAGATATCGATGCCGCGGTAGAATAGGCGTCCTTCTTTGGGAACCTTAGTTTTATTGATGATATCGTAGCCATCAACGTTGCCGATTTCTGTTAAACCGACGAGAACACCCGTGCCATTGGCATTTCGGAGCCCTCGCTTGATATTGTATCGATCAAAATCAATGTCAGGTATATGATTGTTTTTTGTGGCTAAATCTGTTAGGTATTCGAAGAAATCATTCTTCATTCGATCACCTCCCCTGCATTTTATTGATGATTGCTGCGGTCATCTCTGTTGTTGATGCTGTACCGCCCAAATCCTTGGTGACGTGAACGCCCTCTTTGACAATGGCAGCAACGGCATCTCTTACTTTTTTTGCGGCTTCAGTTTCTCCTAAATAGTCCAATAGGCTGGCGCCTGAGAGGATCAATGCCACGGGGTCGGCTGTATTTTTGCCGGCCATTTTCGGCGCGCTGCCGTGAACGGCTTCAAAGATAGCGATATCTTCTCCAATATTGGCACCTGGAACCAAGCCCAATCCGCCGACTAAGCCTGCACAAAGATCAGAAAGAATGTCACCATAGAGGTTCATGGTGGCAACCACATCGAATTGATAAGGATTGATGACCAATTGCATGCACATATTGTCGATGATCACTTCTTCATATTCGATATTGGGATATTTTTCTGCGATGGCACGGGCACAAGTTAAAAAGAGCCCATCGGTGTCTTTTAGGATATTTGCCTTATGGGCAACGGTTACTTTTTTTCGTCCATTTGCTGCGGCATAGGCAAATGCGCTTTCCATAATTCGAGTCGATCCCTTTCGGGTGATTCTTTTTCTAGCGATAACCGTATCGGCATCCAGAAACTCTTCATCACCGATATAAAGTCCTTCTGTATTTTCCCGGAAAATAACAAGATCCAAATCAGGATAGCGGGCTCGTTCGCCCTGTAAGCTGATGATGGGGCGGATATTGGCATAGAGATCATATCGGTTTCTTAAATGCACGTTGATGCTTCGAAAGCCGCTGCCGACAGGGGTTGTGATGGGCCCCTTTAAGGCAACTCGATTTTTTTCGATGCTTTTATAGACTTCGTCGGGAACGAGGACGCCTGTTTCTTGAAAAACGGCTTCCCCGGCATTCACAGTTTCCCATTCAATGGCTACACCACTTGCATCAATAATTTCTTTTGCTGCCTTGGCGACTTCGGGTCCAATTCCGTCGCCTGGAATAAAGGTTACTCGATTCATGATAAGATCTCCTTTTTCGTGAAATTCAAGGTGCCGCCAATCATCAGGACTTGGACATCCCGTGCGGAGCCTTCAAAGGCTACCTGGCATGAAAATCCTTGTGTTTCGTTGATGAGTTCGAAGGATGCATGGCTTGCCAAAGCGTCGTGAATGGCATTGAACTTTAATTCATCCGTCTCGTTAAAACGATCGTAATCCGCCGGATCAACAAAGACTAGTGGAATAATCCCTGCGTTGATCAGGTTTTTCTTGTGAATGCGTGCAAATGATTTAGCGATGACAGCCTTGACGCCCAGATAAAGGGGCACAAGGGCCGCGTGTTCACGTGACGAGCCCTGGCCGTAATTGTCACCACCGATGACGAATCCGCCGCCTGCAGCTTCCGCTTTCATTTTAAAATCTGGAATCAGGGTGCCGAAGCAGTACTTCGACAATTCTGGAATATTTGAGCGGAACGGCAAAAGCTTCGCGTTGGATGGCATAATGTCATCCGTAGTAATATTGTCGCCTGTTTTTAATAACAGGGATCCCGTTAGATTTTCAGGAAGGTCTCCGCTAAGTGGGAATGGTTTGATATTCGGGCCCATCACAACAGACAATCCGCTTCGATCCTCTGGTGGATAGATCAAGTAGTTTTCAAAATTCGCAAAGGTCTCCGGCAAGACGATGGTTGGCGCCTCCATGCCATATTCGTCTGGAAGGGTAACTTGACCTGTGATGGCTGCGATTGCCGCAGTCTCTGGACTGACAAGGTAGACATCCGCATCCATGGTTCCACATCGCCCTTGAAAGTTACGGTTGAAGGTACGAAGGGAGATGGCACCGCTCTTTGGCGCTTGCCCCATACCGATGCATGGCCCACAAGCTGCTTCTAAGACGCGCGCTCCTGCAGCGATTAAATCGCCGAGAGCACCATTATCGCTCATCATTTTGAGAATGTTGCTGGATCCTGGAGAAATGACAAAGCTGACATTTGGATGAACACTCTTGCCTTTTAAAATTGCGGCTACTTTCATTAAGTCGGTATAGGAAGAGTTTGTACAACTTCCGATGGCAACTTGATCCACTTTCATGCCGGCAATTTCCGAAAGCCTTGCAACGGCATCCGGGCTATGGGGCTTTGCTACCATGGGAACCAAGGTGGATAGATCGATTTCCAAACGCGCGTCGTATACGGCGTCTTCATCGGCAGTTAGTGCTTGATAGTCTTCTGCGCGTCCCTGACGAGTAAGAAAATCAAGGGTTTGCTCGTCTGAAGGGAAGATAGATGTGGTTGCACCCAATTCAGCGCCCATATTGGTAATCGTTGCACGATCAGTAACGGATAGCGATTTTACGCCACTGCCCGTGTATTCAATAATATAACCAACGCCACCCTTTACACTCAGGTTGCGAAGCACTTCAAGAATGACGTCTTTGGCGGAAGACCATGGCGGCAAGCTGCCGATCAGGTTCACCTCGTAGACCTTTGGGGCTTTCATTGGGTAGCTGCCCTTGGCCATAGCAACGGCAACATCCAATCCGCCGGAACCGATGGCAATCATGCCGATTCCACCGCCAGTTGGCGTATGGCTGTCGGATCCGATTAAGACCTGGCCGGGTTTTCCAAAACGTTCCAGGTGCAATTGATGACAGATTCCATTTCCGGGCTTTGAGAAGACAATACCGTACTTGGCAGCTGCAGTTTGTATAAAAAGGTGATCGTCTGCATTTTCAAAACCAGCTTGCAGGGTATTGTGGTCAATGTAGGCAACGGAGCGGTCGGTTTGAATGGAATCAATACCCATGGCTTCTAATTGTAAATAAACCATGGTTCCTGTTGAATCTTGAGTCAAGGTTTGGTTAACGCGAATGGAGAGCTCTTCTCCCTGTGCAAGTGTGCCAGCTAGACAATTTTTTTCTAAAATTTTGTAGGCTAAAGTTTTTCCCATTTTTCCCTCCATGCAAGAAATTTTATTCTTATTGCATTATTATAAAGCTTTCTGAATCATTAGTCAAAGGTAAATATTGCAAGAAAACATGCATTAATATAGTGATTTCAATGGGTTGAGTCTGCTTTATTTCGATAAAGTGGCTGAAATTCCCATCATGAAAATGTTTTCATAATGAATGTGCAACAAACGCTACTTGCATTTTGATATTTTGTGCAAGTTTTCGTTCATTTTGGTTCCACTCCGCCAATCTGCTATACTAAAAAAAAGAAGAAAATTAACGAGGAGGAAGAAAAATGGCTTTAATTCATTGCCAGATTGACTCGAAGATATTGGATCTTGAGATGTCTGTGAACGTCATTCTTCCGGATGGGGTAGAAACCTTGCCGGCAGAATTGCCCACTTTATATTTATTGCATGGACTTTCTGGAAATTATAGTTCTTGGTGTAGAAAAACAGCGATCGAGCGGTATGCGTCGGCGTATAAGGTTGCTATTGTTATGCCGGAGGTTCACCGAAGTTTTTATACCGATATGGCGGTTGGATATCCGTATTGGACTTTTCTTTCAGAAGAATTGCCGACCATGATGGAATACTATTTTCCCTTATCAAAGAAAAGAGAAGATCGATTTGTCGCTGGTCTTTCCATGGGCGGTTATGGTGCCATGAAATGGGCATTGGGATGCCCGGACAAATTTAGTTATGCAGCGAGTCTCTCTGGTGCTGTGGATCTGTATTATCAATATCAGATTACCCAAAATGCCCCGGAAATGGAGGCGATACGTCCAGAAATGGAAAATATTTTTGGAGACTTAGATCGATTCGAAGGAAGTCCCAATGATTTATTTACACTAATGAAGCAAGCGAAAAAACGCAGTGAATTGCCGGAGTTATTTGTACTATGTGGTACGGAGGACTTTTTATATCCAAGTCACTTGCATTTTCTTGAAGGATTAGAGTTGCAAGATATTCAAGCCAAGGTATTTGAAGAGCCCGGTGCGCACGAGTGGGATTTCTGGGATCGAAATATTCAACGGGTATTGGCATGGCTACCCATAGAAAAGCAGGGGGAATAGACATGCGATATGCATTGGCATTAGAAGGAGGAGGCGCAAAAGGTGCCTATCAAATGGGTGCGGTAAAAGCCCTCTATGAACTGGGATTTGAATTTGAAGCGGTAGCGGGAACCTCTGTCGGTGCATTGAATGGGGCAATGATTGCCCAAGGTGATTTTAAACGTGCATACGAATTGTGGGAAAATATGAAACCTTCAATGGTTGTGGATATGACTGATGCGGAGTATCAGAAATTAATGAATTTGCAACTGGAGAGAGAAGATTGGAAAACCATTCGGTCCAGACTTGCCAAACTAATTAAGGATGGCGGGGTGGATACGGCACCCCTTAGAGCTTTGGTTGCAGATTATATTGATGAAGAAAAGCTTAGACAGTCACCTGTAGATTTTGGTTTGGTTACGATTTCGCTAACGGATTTTAAGGGGATGGAATTATACAAAAATGAAATCCCACCGGGCCAAATAACGGAGTATGTATTGGCGAGTGCCAATCATCCTGCCTTTAAGAACGAACCCTTGGTGGGAAAATGGTTTACAGATGGGGGCATGTTTGACAATCTGCCGATCAACCTATTGCTTCGTCGTGGTTATGTGAATATTATTGCACTTCGCATTTTTGGCTTGGGCATGAAACAGCGGTATGATTCGAACCGTGCTAATATGATTGAAATTGCGCCAAGAGAAGATTTAGGGGGAACTTTTGATTTCACCCAAGAAAAAACGAAGCACAACTTGCAATTGGGCTATTATGACGTCTATCGCCATTTCCAAAAATTACGGGGCGACCAATATTATTTGCGGATGGACAAAAGTGCGAGTGAGATTTTGGATACGTTATTTGCCCTTGATGACGAAGTGATTCAAAGTATTGCAGAGGAGATGGGTCTTGACGAGGATATGCCAGCGAAACGACTGCTTTTAGAAAAAGTGGTTCCCATGATTGCTCGTTATTTGGAAGTGGATGCAACCGCCGATTACGATGAAATTGTCATTCGTCTTTTGGACCATGTGGCTGCGCAACTTGAAATTCCTCGCTTTGAAATTTATGACTTTAGTCAGTTTTATCGTCTGGTGTGTGATCGCTATGAAACGAGAAAAACGTCTGACATGTCTAGCTTTGTTCGAAAAATTCCCTATGGGGGCATGGTTAGCAAGCAGGTACGGGAAGAATTGTATTATCAGATTATGAAATATGTTTTTTGTTAGAAGGTCTATTTTTGTTGTTAGATGCCACTTCATTTTTGAAGTGGCTTTTTTGTCACATGACTGCCACACACTTCGAGTATATTGGTAGAATAAGGAGGTTTTTATGAAGACTAGACGGTGGGTACAAATTGGTTTTTTTCTTTTTATTGCGGCAATTGCGGTGAATCATGGCTTGGCAGAATCTGGGGGCGGCATTGCCTGGTTGTCAAATGCATCGCTCCATGCAATCTGTCCATTTGGTGGGGTTGTCACCTTGTATACATATATAACGGATGGGGCTATGATCAAAAAGATTCATGAATCATCCTTGGTTCTGATGGGGCTCGTTCTATTTCTTAGTGTTCTGGTTGGACCGGCATTTTGCGGCTGGGTCTGCCCGCTGGGATCAATTCAGGAATGGGTTGGAAAACTTGGACGGAAGATTTTCGGAAAGTCATACAATCGTCTAATTCCCAAGAAGGCAGATCGCCTTTTGGGATGGATCCGGTATGGTGTTTTGGCTTGGGTTCTTGTTGTGACGGCTTTGTCGTTTGATTTGGTATTCTCTACAGTAGACCCATACTTTGCCTTATTTCAATTTTGGACGGGAGAGGTTGCGATTTCGGCAATCATTATTTTACTAACGGTTCTTGGACTTTCTCTGATTGTGGAACGACCATGGTGTCGATACGCATGCCCATATGGTGCTTTTTTGGGAATTAGCAATAAATTTCGTATCTTTACGATTCGAAGAAATGCCAAGACCTGTGTCGATTGCAAACAATGCGATTCGGTTTGTCCCATGGGGATTGAAGTATCGACATCGGGAAAGGTCCGCGATTTAAGATGTATTAGCTGCATGGAATGCACATCGGAAGCCGCCTGTCCCATTCCAGAAACTGTTCAATTGTTGGGAGGGATTAAGGATGAAGCTTAATCAGAAAAGCATAGCGATTCTTGTTGTTGTCATCTTGTTCGGGGGCGTCTTTGTCAGTGACACTTTGGGGCTGTGGAAAACGGAGTCGTCCAAGGTGCCTGTGAAGATTCAGACTGGGGAGTTTGTTGGGGAGGCGGATCCGGCTGATATTCGGGGTTCTTACACCCTTTCGGATATTGCCAATGCCTTTCCGATTTCTGTGGAAGTGCTAGCCGAGGCTTTCTTTATCGAGGAGAATGCAGCCGAGTTTCAGTTGAAACGGTTGGAAGAAACGTATGCTTCTGAGGACGATTTTGAATTAGGAACGTCTTCAGTGCGGCTTTTTGTGGCACGCTATACGGGACTGCCTTATGAACGAACTGGAGAAGAGGCGCTCTTTCCACATACGATCGATTTTCTTGTGAAGGAAGGAAAACTCACTTTGGAAGAAGCGGAGCAAATTCCGATCATGGAATCAGAGATTCCGATTGTATATGAGAATGAAAATACGGTTGAAGAAGAACATGTAGAGCCTTTGGTGAAAGGGAATACAACCGTGGCTGATTTATTTGGTCTTGGTCTTTCGGAAGAGGAGATCGTTTCAGTGATCGGTGACTATGATTCCAAAGGAGACTTGGTGCGGGATGTCTGCAACAGCAATGAAGTTGCGTTTTCGAAAGCGAAACTGACGTTACAAGATTTGGTTGAAAAGTAAGGACTAAAAAGAAAAGACGCCTGGCTCACCATTATTCTTGGTGGTCCAAGGCGTCTTTAAATTTATTGATATCGGGGATTTGAAATCGTCCTTTTTCATAACCCAGCAAATTTTTGGATTCCAATTCCTTGACTATGCGATTGACGCTTCTCAAATGACATCCAAAGAGATCGGCTGTCAGTTTCTTGTCGACATAGAAAGGGTTTCCAAATTGCTGATGTTTTTGCAAAAAGAACTGCATCAGCCTTTGCTTTAAAGAGTATTGCATGTTCATAGAGGTATAGGCTGACATAATAGCTAGACTTTCGGCTAACTGCCCGATGACGAACATGGCAAATTCTGAGTCTGTTCGTATCCATTCCAAATAGGATTCCTGACTGACTTTAATAGCTTCTCCAGTTGAAGTGGCAACAACAGAACAAATAATTGGATCATTAGTGATCGCTTCGATTTCTCCAACGACTTCACCGGCATGATGAATATACCGTACGTGGCGAAGTCCAGTTTTGGTTTCAGAATAGGCTTGAGCCTCGCCGCTTAAGAGGATAAAAACCCAATGGTTTATATCATTTTGTTTCATTAAATAATCATCGGGTGAAAAGGATATTTTCTCCAATTTATCTCTAAGTGAGGCTGGGCAAATCTTGATGATTTCCTCATAACTTAATAGCTTTTTGCCATTTCGTTGCATTTTCATAAGCGGATCCTTTCGCACTTGTTTGCGCAAGGCTTCTTGGAAATAAGCCAAGTGTGATATTTGAAATGTGCCTTTATGATATTGGATGTATCTATCATTTGTCAACTTTCATATTTTTTTTCTGTTGTGCTCAGGGCATTGCTTCAAAATAGAAGAACATGTTGCTATTTGGCAAATCCATTTCCATAATTGAGTCGACTTTTTTCTATATTATCAATAATAACCTCCTATTTCCTGAAATGAATGGGTATACTGTATCATAAAGGGTTCTTCTTCTCAATTTATGTAAACGATTGCAAAAAAAGTTGAAAGATTACTGAATATTTGATAAATTATAAGTATCTAGGGAGATGAGGAGAACGAGATAATTGGTTCGAATTATGTCCTTTTTTAGCGAAAAGGATGTTAAATAAAAGGAGGGAAATACGTGAAAAAGTTAATTAACAAACCGGAAAATGTAGAAGTGGAAATGCTGGAAGGCATGGAAATGGCCCATGGCGATCTTTTGCGGAAGCTAGATGGCTTCAATGTTTTGGTTAGAGCGGACAAGAAGCAAGGCAAGGTTGCTTTGGTTTCTGGTGGCGGTAGTGGCCATGAGCCTGCTCATGGTGGATATGTTGGCACAGGTATGTTGGATGGCGCAGTAGCAGGGGCAATGTTTACATCACCTACACCGGATCAAGTATTTGAAGCGGTGAAGGCAGTAGATGCTGGCAAAGGCGTCTTGCTAGTCATCAAAAATTATACTGGCGACGTATTGAACTTTGAAATGGCAGCAGATATGGCCGAAATGGAAGGTATCAAGGTTGATAAGGTTGTTGTGAATGATGATGTTGCTGTTATGGATAGTCTGTATACGACCGGTCGACGCGGTGTTGCAGGAACGGTATTTGTTCATAAGGTAGCCGGTGCCATGGCAGAACAGGGTGCTGAGTTGGCTGAAGTGAAGCGAGTTGCCGAGAAGGCAATTGCTAATGTGCGTACCATGGGTGTTGCTTTATCGGCATGTACGGTGCCTGCAGCTGGAAAGCCAGGGTTCTCATTGGAAGAAGACGAAATGGAAGTTGGCTTGGGAATTCATGGCGAGCCAGGAACACATAAATCAAAAATGATGCCAGCGGACGAAATTGTTGATTTGCTATTGGCTAAAATTTTTGAAGATATGCCAATGGGCAAGGGTGACAAGGTTGCGGTTATGGTGAATGGCTGTGGTGGAACCCCAGTTAGCGAACTTTATATTTTAAATCGTCGTGTTGGAGAAGTGATGAAGGAAAAAGGCATCGCTGTGAAAAAGACTTTGGTTGGTGACTATATGACTTCCCTTGAAATGCAAGGTGGTGCGATCAGCATCTTGAAACTTGATGATGAATTGGAAGCCTTATTGAATGAACCGGCGAATACAGTTGGATTGAAAATCTAGACAGAAGAACGGAGGGGCTTATGGACGGTCAAGTATTCAAAAAATTATTAGAGGAAATTGCAGAGAAGAT
Source organism: Gottschalkiaceae bacterium SANA (assembly GCA_036323355.1). Classification (GTDB taxonomy): domain Bacteria; phylum Bacillota; class Clostridia; order Tissierellales; family GPF-1; genus GPF-1. The sequence continues at coordinate 789,742 of AP028876.1, forward strand.
GAAAGAAAATCGTCAATTTCTAACCGATTTGGATCAAGTCATTGGTGACGGCGATCATGGGATTAACATGGATCGTGGATTCACAAAGGTGTTGGAGAAGATACCGTCTATGCCGGATGATGTATCGATGTGCATGAAGCAGACGGGTATGACCTTGGTATCGACTGTAGGGGGCGCAGCAGGACCTTTGTATGGAACAGCCTTTATGAAAGCTGGAGATGCTATCAAAGGCAAAGAAGAAGTTGGCGTTGAAGATGCAATTTTGATGATGGACGCCGCGATTCAAGGCGTAATGAAACTGGGAAAGGCAACAACTGGAGAAAAGACCATGTTGGATTCTTTGGTTCCAGCCTATGAGGCGTTGAAAGAATGCTTAGAGGCCGGAAAGGAAGCGAAGGTTTGTTTTACTGAAGCAGTTCAAGCTGCGGAAGCGGGTGTGGAATACACCAAAACCATTATTGCAACCAAGGGCCGAGCCAGTTACTTGGGCGAACGAAGTATTGGTCATCAAGATCCGGGTGCAACCTCTAGTTTGGTGATTTTGACAGTCATTCGCGATTTCCTCGTGTAAAGGAGCTAGTATGGTAGGAATGGTTGTAATTTCCCATAGTGAAAAAATTGCTTCAGGGGTCATAGATTTAGTGAAGCAAATGGCACCAAATATCCCGATTTTCCCGGCTGGAGGTACCTCGGACGGTAGAATTGGAACGGAAATGGATTTGATTATGGGCGCCATGGAACAAGCCAATCAGGGCGACGGTGTTATTCTGCTTGTGGACCTAGGAAGTGCAGTAATGAGCGCACAATTGGCCATGGAAATGCTTCCAGATGTTCAACCCGCTGCTATAGCCAATGGTCCCATTGTTGAGGGAGCAGTCGTAGGTGGGGTGGAAGCTGAAATTGGCGGAAGCTTTGACAAGGTATTGGAAGCCGTTGAAGCTGCGAGTCAAATGGTGAAAGTAAGAGAGTAAACAAAGGAAAAGCTCCCTTCGGGTAGAAGGGAGCAGCACAGTGCGGGCAAGCACTGTGTGGGAATAATATGGAAAGGCGGGCGGAGGGCAATCCGACCACCATCCAAACTAATTAAGGGAATCCGTTCTTCGGATTCCTTTTCTATTGTAATACTTTTTCGCCAATTATGCGAATACCAATAGCACCTAAAGGGGCGGTAACGAGAATGGCCAATACAGCGATGGCCAGAAACGATTCACCGTGGGCAACCCCCATGGTTAAGGGAACAGAGCCGATGGCGGCTTGTACCGTTGCTTTGGGCCAATAGGCGACAACACAGAACAGTTTTTCACCCGGCGTGTAGCCTGAGCCTGTAATGGAGAGTAAAACGCCGATGCTTCTTGCGATTAAGCCAAGAAGGATCAAAAGAAGGCCGATGCCCAAAGACTGGCTTGCAACAGAAATATTGACCTGGGCACCCACGAGGACAAAAAGTATGATCTCAGCGAAAACCCAGATCTTATTTAGTTTAACGGAGAGACGTTTGGATACCTTTGGATATTTTTCCAATAGAATGAATCCGACGGTCATAACGCCTAAGAGTGCTGCGATCTCAATTTTGTCAGCCAGGAAATCTTCAAATCCTGTCATGAATACCGCTGCACCAAGAAGCAACAAGGTCTTTTTTGTATCTCTCATATGTATTTTTTGAAAGAGATAAGTGAAAAAAGTCCCTACCAGATACCCCAGGAGAATACCAAAAAATATGGAAATGGGTATGCGGATCAGTTGATTTCCAATGGAAATATTCTGGCTGAAGTACATGGAAATCATGGATGAGAAAAAAGTGATGGCAAAAACATCATCCACTGAGGCACCGGCTAAGATCATAGTTGGAAGGCCCTTGTCGGAACCCTTGCCACTATCGATTAGTTGCAGCATGGATGGTACGATGACGGCCGGAGAAACGGCTGCCAGGGTGAAGCCTAAAATGCCGGCTTCGGCAAAAGAGATACCGAAGAAGAGGTGAGCGAAGTACATGATCGTAAAGCCCTCTAAGAGGCAGGGGATGAAAGACATGCGAATCGCATTTAACCCAACCTTTTGCAGGGTTTCCTTTTTCAATCCAAGTCCCGCTCGAAGCAGGATGACAATCAAGGCGATTTTCCTAAGGTCCGCCGATACGGCCATGATTTCCGGCTCCATTAGATTCAAGCCATAGGGACCGATCGCGACCCCTACAAGAAGCATGCCCAAGAGTCCTGGTAATTTGATTTTTTCAAATAAGAAGTTGGCAAGCATGCCAAGTGTAATAATAAGTGCTAAAGATATTGCCATATGTTGTTCTCCTCCAAATAAAAAAGACTTCTGCAGAATTTCTGCAGAAGCCATTAGCATTGTCGCGGTTTGAGTAAACTCAGGAGAGCTTCATCTCCTATTTCTGTTATTGTTTTGTATCGTAACACGGCTGGTTTCCGATGTCAATACTTATGAATAAAGATTTTGATTCTCGGTAAACAAGTTGTAAATCAATCGAGCCGTGTCTTCTCTGGTCATATAGACGAATAGATCGACAGGTAGATTGACTGGCAAAGTAGAGGGATCAACACGTGTTTCATCAAGACCTCTGAATGCAGCACCGCTCTCTGTTAGCTTGATAATCGTTCCTAAGAACTCTTCTTGGGTTACCAAGTGTTCGCCATTGAAGCTGCCTTCATCAAGGGTCATTAGACCGGCATTGACGACTTGGGAAACTGAATCTTGCGCCCAATCGGATACGGCAACCATGTTAATGTCATGAGATTCTTCTGACTCGATTGCAAATGCACGGGTAAGGATAACAGCTAATTCTTCCTGGTGCAAGAATTCAAGGGGTTGAAAGAGATCTTCGTAGCCTTGCATGATGCCCTCAGTACCCAGGACTCGCAATTGGTTTTGCAAAACGGGATCAGTCACATCGGAATAAACACCCATTTGATAATCACCAGTTTTTTCAACCCAGTTACGAAGTACCCAACCCTCGAAGGGATCGTTGAGCCCGCGAACGGGTTCCCAATAGTATCCGTTCATCAGAACCGGAGCACCAATGACGACCATTTCTGTGCTGGGTGAAAGTTTCGCAATTTTTTTGCCGCTTGGTCCATCATAAAGATCAATCTTTGTCCATGAATAGGAAACCAAACGATCACCATATTCATAGAGCAAAATATCGCCAGTATGACTTGGTGTTGGTGTTTCATACTGACCATTTTTGGACGGAAGTCCAGAGGACGGCAGTTGACCTCGATCGATAACGGTTACGGGTTGATTATACTCGCGGTCCGCCATTAAAAATACTTGTTCCTGATATGCTAAATTTTTATACCCTGTGTTAGGGTTGTTGACCTTTGACCAACCATTATAAGCCCAAAGGACAAAATACCAATTCTCTAATACATTTGGATCCATGTCACCAATAGATGGAAGTGTGTTTTTTACATAATCCCATTTATATAGTAGGATATTGGCTCCAACTTCGATATTGTAATCGATGTCATATTTCAACATATCACGATCGAAACTGGATCGATCGTTGATCTGCATAACCCCGATATCATTGGTTGATGATATAAAGGGTCTTCCGTTTGATGTGAATTGTGTAAAGCTGGATTCGACACGGGCGATGGATTTCATAATGACACTTGGAATTCCTCGACGCAGTGCGACTTCTTCGATTTTTTGTTCAATGGTTTCTCGATCCGGATTTGTATGTGTTGAAGCAAATGCCGGGGAGAAGATAGCAGTGATCAAGATGGTAACAAGTAAGATGAAGAGTAATCTTTTTCTCATCTTTTGTTCCCCCTCTCAAATTTTAGTACTTGCATATACTATGAGACTCCTACCCAAAAGTCAAGAAAGGGAATATTACAAGCAGATGAAATAACGGCTATTATTACAGGCGTGTTACAGGAAAAGGATTTTTTCATCCAAATATTTGATTATTGTGAAAAATCTGATAGGCATTATCGCATTTTTTTTACCCTTTGCATAAAAAAAATCAAACGATTATGATAAGAATAGGAGGGAGTTCGATGATTAAATTGCTAGCGTTGGATCTGGATGGAACGCTTTTGGATGGGAATCGAAAGATCCCTGAGCAGACAAAAGCGCGATTGATTGACTTAAGAAAGCAGGGCATTTCAATTATATTGGCTACGGGTCGAACCTTTGAATCCGCCAAGCGTTATTATTACGAATTGGGATTAGATACGCCATTTATTGGATGCAATGGTGGTGTGATTTATCAGCCGGATCAAGATCGGATAATAAAGGGTGCTGCGTTTTCGAAAGAGGACTTTATTGACGTGATAGAAAAGCTCAGTGCACTGGGGGTGTTTTATCAATATTATGGTCTTCATTGTATCTATGCGAAGCGGTTGGCTTTTGGGGTGAAACGATGGAAGTGCGAAAATATAGATTTGCCTAAGGAATGGCAAATGCAGATTCGACTTGTAGAGGATCCGCTTTTGTGGGCGAGGGAAGAATATCACCCTGTTTATAAGATTTTAGCGCGATCGAGCAGTCAAGAGAAGCTGGATGAAGTTGCTGATGTAATTGAACAGATGGAGGGGATTGATACGGTTTCTTCTTTTGCATTGGGACTGGATATTGGTCCTGCTGATTGTGACAAGGGGAAAGCTTTGGAAGTGGTTGGTAAGGCGTTGGGTATGCGGCCGGAAGAAATCCTCGCCATGGGGGACAATGACAATGACCGGGAAATGATTCGTTTTGCAGGTCTAGGCATTGCTATGGGGAATGCGACGAAAGCAGCAAAAGAAGCAGCGGATTATTGTATGAATGTAAATGATGGTCCTGGCGTTTTACAAGCACTTGATCGATTTTTATAGAAAAGTAAGTCGGAATTAGAATTTTATAATAGATGCAAGTGCTAGTGAGAAGAAAGGAGAAATGATTGTGAATATATTTTGGGGTAGTTTGATGATTGCGGCAGGGCTGTTCCTGTTGATCTGCGCAAGTGTAAAGAGTGAATTTGTCGTTTATCGAATTTTGGCGGCACGGTCAAAAATTATTTGGGGTGAAAAGGTTTATCGTTTCCACCAAGTATCGGGCGGGTTGATTGTGATTTTTGGAATTTTGATGATTTTGGGGATTATTGGAAAGTGAAGTAGGCAATCATTTTATTTGTTCAATAAAAAAGATCTCCGCAAGTTTATTCTTGCGGAGATCTCGTTATTTATTTTGTGCCGAAGATTCGGTCTCCTGCATCGCCAAGGCCTGGCGTGATGTAGCCGACTTCATTTAGATGCTCATCAATGGCAGTTGTGAAGATTTCGATATCTGGATGATGTTTGATCACAACATCAAGACCTTGTTGTGAGCAAACCAGACACATAATTTTGATGTCGGTAATACCGCGTTTTTTCAACAAATCTACGGCTGCAACGACAGAACCACCGGTTGCCAACATAGGCTCAGTGATAATCACTGTACGCTTGGTAATGTCTTGCGGTAATTTGCAGTAGTATTCTACTGGCTCCAAGGTTTCTTCGTTGCGATATAGACCGATGTGACCTACCTTTGCAACAGGAATTAATTCTAATACGCCATCAACCATACCTAATCCAGCACGCAAGATGGGAACGATGGCAACTTTTTTGCCACTTACAACTTTTGAAGTTGTTGTTGAAACGGGTGTTTCAATTTCGATATCTTCCAATGGAAAATCACGAGTTACTTCGTATGCCATTAGCATAGCCACCTCGCGTACAAGTTCACGGAACTCTTTAGAGCCGGTTTCCTTCATCCGCAGGTGTGTTAATTTATGTTGCAGAAGCGGGTGATCCAATAATTTTACGTTTTTCATGATTCAGCCTCCTTCAAAATTTCATCCTTACTATCATAAGTATAATCGACTTGTTTGTCAATGAAAAGAACCGATTTGGAAATTTCTATGGTACACTGAATACAACAAATGGGGGGAGATTGATTGATGAAGGTAATCGCATTGGATTTAGACGGAACGTTATTGGATAAAAAGAAAAAAATCTCAGCTCCAAATCAAAAAAGACTGCTGGAATTGCGCAAGCAGGGTGTTAAAATCGTTTTGGCTTCAGGGCGATCAGCATCAGCCATGCGGCTCTATTACAATCAACTGGGTTTGGATGAGCCCATCGTTTGCTGTAATGGCGCATTGGTGATGGAGCCTAAGAACGGGAATATACTTGCATCCCATGCAATTGAGAAAGATGATCTAGATCGGGCTGTGGCGATTCTCGAAGGGGAGAAGGCCTATTACTTGGCCTATACGGATTTAACCCTGTGGTTGCCATCGGTTAAATTCACCATGAAAAAATGGATTGAACGAAATCGAAAATTGGCACCGGAAGACCAGGTTGATATTCAGATTCGTCCAGACTTTAAAAACTTGTTCCAGGAAGAACTGATCTATAAATTATTGATTTTTTGTGCGGATGAGAAAGAGAAAAAACGAAGGTTCGAAAAACTTCGCCAGTTGAAGGGACTCGAGGTTATTGATTCCATGCCGGGTGCGATTGATGTGATGCACCATGACGTAACAAAGGCTGACGGCTTGAAAGTAATTGCAGACTATTATGGAATCACCATGGAGGAAATTATCTTTATGGGGGACCATAATAACGATGTAGAAGCGTTGAAACAGGCTGGGGTTGGGGTTGCCATGGGCAATGCGACAGATGCGGCAAGGAAAGCGGCGGATTGGCAGACGGCTGATCATGAAGAAGACGGGGTAAAACTTGCTTTGGATCGATTATTTGCTTTTTAGGAGGAGCGGATGAAGGGACGATTGGGGATTATCGCAAACAGCGAAGCGTTGAAGCAGCGGATTGCACAATGTTATCCCGGGGAGTTGGCTCGGGAAGAAATTCGGATTGAAGTGTATGAAGAGGGCAGACTTGCGGTGCAGGCCAAAGAAATGGTGCGCCAAGGTGCACGAGTATTGATTGCCCGTTCTGGCGCCTATGAATGGGTTGTCAAAAGCGTATCTGTTCCTGTTATTCGATTGAAGATTACAGCGACAGACATTATCTTTTCCTTGAAGGAAGCGGAACGCCTGGGAAAGAAAATTGTCTTTATTCAGCGAGATCATATTGCTTTTTCTTTTGAGGAATGGGAAGCGATTTTGGATCTGTCTGTTCCGGTACAGGTAGAGTACTATCATAATCCGGAAGAGGTGGAACCGATTATCCAAAGCTACGCCAGTCGGGGAGAATCGGTTACTTTTGTGGGCGGCGGCTTGAGTCACACCTTGGCCCCAGTTTATGGATTCGATTCCATTTTTGTTAATGCCTCGGAAGAGTCCATTCGCGAGACAGTTCATTCTGCTAAGCAATTGATAGGCAAATTGGAACGGGAAATGGTACGTTCTGAATTGGTGGAAAATATGTTGGAAAAGGTTCATGATGCGGTTCTTGCTGTGGATGAGACGGGCGTGGTATCCATTTTTAATGAGCGAGCCCGTCTATTGTTAAAAAGGGAAAGGGTCGATGTTGTTAATCATTCTATTTTAGAGGTGTTGCCAGAGCTTGCTTTTTTACATGATGCGCTAACAACAGGTCAGTCCATTACGGAATCGATCCGTGTGCTACATGCAGATCTAATTGTAAGCGTCAATGCGACCTTGATTTTTGTTGACGAGCAGATTAAAGGCGTGCTGTGCACCTTTCAAGACATTACACATTTGCAGATGTTAGAAAAGAAAATTCGCTTTCAGCTGAATAAACGAGGTTTGATTGCCAAGCTTACCTTTAGGGATATGATTGCCGTGGATCCGGTCAGCCTTTCTTGTCGCCAAGCGGCCAAGGCCATGGCAAAAACCGAGGGGACCATTTTGATCTATGGGGAAAGTGGGGTTGGAAAAGAGGTTTACGCCCAAAGCATTCATAATGTAAGCAGGCGGAGTCACGCACCTTTTGTTGCCGTGAATTGTGCGGCATTGACGGAGACTCTCTTGGAAAGCGAGTTATTTGGATATGAAGAGGGTGCTTTTACGGGAGCGAGAAAAGGGGGAAAACCAGGACTTTTTGAATTGGCCCATGGAGGAACCATCTTTTTAGATGAAATTAATAGCATTACACCTGGGCTGCAGGTAAAACTCTTACGTGTGTTAGAGGAACGAGAGGTGATGCGGATTGGGTCGGATTATGTAATTCCCCTCGATGTTCGGATCATTGCTGCTTCTGATGTTTCTTTAAAGCAAAATGTTGCACAGGGACAATTTCGTGCCGATTTATTTTATCGTCTCGATGTGTTGGAATTAATGATTCCACCGCTTCGGGATCGTAAGGCGGATATTCCACGTATGTTTGAACGGTTTTTAGAAGAAATGAAGACAGATCGAAGCCTAGAGGGAGTAGAATCGCAATTGATGGCCTATGATTGGCCAGGAAATGTGCGGGAGCTGCGCAATGCGGCTCAGCGTTATGCCTTATTGGGATCTTTGAATCTTGATCAGACCAAGACGCAGGCAAAAGTTGTGGAAGAGGGTGTCATTTCAATCCGTGAAATTCAACAGCGGGTGGAAACGGAAGTGATCGACATGTTGCTTCGAGCCGGGCACAATAAAACAGAGATTGCAAAAATTTTAGGGATTAGCCGAACGGCACTGTGGAAGAAAACGAAGGAGTAAGTGTTAAGCAATGTTTACATAAGTTAACATGAGTGAAATGGCATGAAATTGAAACGGGGAGAAATCCCCGTTTTTTTGTTGCAATGACCAATGGATCTTGACCCAGGAAATGGCTAAATGGTCAAATTTGCTATGAACAGGTTAAGGCTAAGAGGGTCAGGAAGGGATAAAGTTTGTGACTGAATTCATTTGGCATGAAATGTGCAATAGAGGGGGGAAGAAGGACGAGGTGATGAAATGATTCAACATGTTAAAGAACTCATTACACAGGCGCAGAAACAAAATTCCATGCGACTGGCAGTGGTTGCCGCCGAAGAAGCGGAAGTGTTAAAGGCGGTTCACGAAGCCGTGGAAAAGGGGATAATTGAAGCCATTCTTTTCGGTGAGATCGGAGCAATGAAGAAAATTGCTGAAGCCCAGGGTATTAATCTTTCCTCTTTTAAACTTGTTAAAGCAGATAATATGCAGGAATCGGCACGACTTGCAGTCCAGTATGTTCGGGAAGGTAAGGCAGATTTTCTTATGAAGGGATTGGTGGATACGTCCATCTTTCTAAAGGCAGTTTTAGATAAGGAGAATGGACTTAGAACGGGTCAACTCTTAAGTCATGTCATGGTGTACGAGGTGCCGACTTACCATAAACTATTGCTTTTGACCGATGGTGGAATGAATTTGTATCCGGATCTTGAAAAAAAAGGGCAGATTTTAAGAAACAGCGCTCATGTATCTCGCGCGTTGGGAAATCTAGAGATCAAGGTTGCCTGTCTGGCAGCCAAGGAGAAAGTGAATCCAAAGATGCCTGCAACCGTGGATGCGGATGGCTTGAAGCAAGAGGGCTTGGCAGGAAAATTTGGGGATGATGTCGTGGTGGAAGGCCCCATGGCCTTGGACTTGGCTATTTCCAAACGAGCTGCAAAAATTAAGGGATACGAAAGTCCGGTTGCCGGTGAGGCGGATATCCTTTTGGTACCGAATATTGAGATGGGAAATGGGATTGGAAAAGCCATGACGTATTTTGCAAAAAGTCAATCAGCTGGCATAGTCATGGGTGCAAGTGTACCCGTTGTATTGACGTCTCGAGCGGATTCCCATGAGGATAAGTTAAATTCGATTGCACTGGGGAGTGTGGTTGCTGAATGGATTAAAGAAGGGGGTAAAAAATGAAAACATTAATGACAGGCAATGAAGCGATTGCACGAGGCGCTTATGAAGCGGGTGTGACCTATGCGTGTGCATATCCGGGAACGCCCAGTACCGAGATTCTTGAAAATACCGCACGCTATAAAGAGGATCTGCTTGCGGAATGGGCACCCAACGAGAAGGTGGCCTTAGAATCGGCAATTGGTGCTTCGATTGCGGGAGCGCGTAGCTTTGCCGCCATGAAGCATGTCGGCGTTAATGTGGCTGCAGACCCCTTGTTCTCTTTTGCCTATACGGGTGTTACAGGTGGTATGGTGTTGATTACGGCGGATGAGCCAGGACAGCATTCTTCTCAAAATGAGCAGGACAATCGGAATTATGCTTGGTTTGCCAAGATCCCATTGGTGGAGCCTTCCAATAGCCAGGAGTCAAAGGATTTCTTTAAAGAAGCCTTTACCATTAGCGAAACCTTCAATACGCCAGTTCTATTTCGGATAACGACCCGTGTTTGCCATTCCAAGAGCGTTGTGGAATTGCAGGAACGCGTGGAAGTTGGCGTTCACGCCTATGAAAAAAACATCAAAAAATATATCACGGTTCCCGCTCACAGTCGGGTTCTACGTGAGGAACTAGAAGAGCGCCTTGGTCAATTGGCAAAGTATGCGGAAACAACACCACTTAACCAGGTGGAATGGCATGACAAAAAGATTGGAATTGTGGTTTCGGGCATGAGCTATCATTACGCCAAAGAGGTATACGGTGACACGGCTTCTTACTTAAAACTCGGATTTACCCATCCAATGCCAATGAATATGATTAAGGACTTTGCCAAAGAGGTGGATACCCTTTATGTGATTGAGGAAAATGACCCATTGATGGAAAGAGCGATCAAGGCGGAAGGAATTTCGATCATTGGAAAGGAATTGTTCCCAATTTATGGAGAAATGACATCCGATCGATTACGGGAAGCAGCTTTTGGAAAAACAAATCCTCTTGTTGAATTCGATCAGGAAAAGGTGGTTCCTCGACCACCAACCCTTTGTGCAGGCTGTCCGCACCGTGGTCTCTTCTATGAGCTTGGCAAAAAGAAGAATGTGATGATCACCGGTGATATCGGCTGTTACACCTTAGGCTTTGCTCAACCATATAACGCAATGGATACAACCATTTGCATGGGTGCTTCCGTGTCAATGGGGCATGGTGCGCAACAGGTGTTTAACCGCTATACCGATTCGGAAAAAAAAGTGGTTTCCGTTCTGGGGGATTCAACGTTCTTCCATACAGGAATCAACTCCCTGCTGACTGTGTCGTATAACCGCAGCAATACAGTAACGATTATTCTAGACAATCGCATTACAGGCATGACGGGGCATCAGCAAAATCCGGGAACGGGCTACACCCTGCAGGGCATGCCAACAAAGATCGTGGAAATCGAACCTTTGGTTCGTGCCTGTGGGATTGATCGTGTTCGTACCATCGATCCGAATCGTCTTGACCAGGTGAAAGAAGCTTTGGATTGGGCCTTGGAATTGGATGAACCTTCGGTCATTATTACCCGTTGGCCTTGTGTATTGATGAAGTTGTCTGATCATGATGTCGAGGAATTTGGCGATTACAAGCATATTTGCCAGGTAGAGACGGATACTTGCATCGGTTGTAAAAAGTGTACCAAGACAGGTTGTCCAGCGATTTCTTTTGATCGTGAATTGAAGAAATCAAGCATTGATCCCATGCAATGCGTGGGCTGTGAGGTCTGCATGCAGGTTTGTCCTGTAGGCGCAATCAAGGTGAAAGGGGTACAATCATGAATGATACAAAAAGCATTCTCTTGGTAGGTGTTGGCGGACAGGGAACGATTTTAGCAAGTAAATTGTTGACACTCGGATTATTAGAAGCGGGATATGATGTGAAGATGAGTGAAATCCACGGGATGAGCCAACGCGGTGGTTCGGTTTCGTCGCAGGTGCGCTACGGCACCGATGTCCAATCTCCTGTTATCGAAAAAGGTGGTGCAGATATCTTGGTTGCCTTTGAAAGAATGGAAGCTCTTCGATGGTTGGACCACGTGAAACCAGAAGGACAGGTTGTTGTTTGTGATACGGCCATTGAGTCTATGCCAATGAAAGTAGGCAAGGCTATTTATTCAAAAGAAATTATTCAGGAATTGAAATCTAGAATTAAAACAAGAGTGATTCCTGCTGTTGAGCTAGCCAAAGAACTCGGCAATGAGCGAGTGATGAATGTGATTTTATTGGGTGCATTGGTTCGTTCCATGGGACTTGAATCCATCGATTGGAATCAGTTGATTGCAGACCAAGTCAAGCCGAAATTTGTAGCATTGAACCATCAGGCGATTCAGATTGGCATGGATCAGGTATCAAAGAAAGAGCTTTCTCATTCAACGGCGGTATAGATGAAAAATTTACTTGCGATCTATATGGATTGGAATGCGCAAGCACCATTCGTTATGGCCTTTATGAAATTTGCGATTCTTGCCAGCTTGGGCGAAGCCCTCGCCGTAAGGATCCAAACAGGAAAGAAGGGAATTGTAGCGGGATGGCAAAAGAAGGCAATTGTATGGGGATTTTTAGGCATGGCTGTTGCATGGGTATTTCCGATCTATGCAGCGGGTGTTGCCAGCTTGGGGTTTTCGTCTAGGTTGTTGACTGCATTTTTAACATCGTTAACCATGAACCTTTCTTTCGGACCGGTTTTGATGGTCACTCATCGAATCAGCGACACGCGGATTGAATTGAAGGAAAAGGGGGCAACGGCAACGGCTCAAGCAATTTTTGACGCCAATGATTGGTTGGGATTTTTTCGGTTTGCCCTGGTAAAAACGAATCTGCTTTTTTGGATACCCATGCACACGGTTACTTTTCTTTTACCGCCCGTGTGGAGACTATTAATGGCTGCGGTGCTATCTATGGCGCTAGGAATCTTGTTGGCCTTTGCACGACGCAGATGAGGAGAAAAAGATGAAACGAATTTTAGCGATTAATCCAGGTTCAACGTCAACAAAAATTGCCTGGTATGAAGATCAAAAGCAGGTTTTCTCTCAGGGAATTGACCATCCTGTTGATGAATTGGAAAAATTTGCTCATGTACAGGATCAATTTGCTATGCGGAAAAATGCGATTGAAGTGCTTTTAGAGGATAAAGGCCTTGACTATCACGACCTGGATGGTTTTGTTGGTCGCGGCGGATTGTTGCCGCCTGTTTCTTCTGGCGCATATCGCGTGAATCAAGCCATGGTGGATCGTCTGACAAACAGGCCCTTGGTAGAACATGCATCTAATTTGGGCGCCTTAATTGCTTTCGCCTTTGCAGAAGAGTTGGACGTTCCGGCTTATATCTATGATTCTGTAGCGGTTGATGAAATGATGCCGATTGCAAAGATTTCCGGTATGCCGGAAATCAAACGACAGTCCTTTTCCCATGCTTTAAATGCACGGGCTATGGCGATGAAAACAGCAAGGGAACTTGAACGATCTTATGAAGACATGAATTTGATTGTTGCACACTTGGGCGGAGGTATTTCTGTTACCGCGCATCAAAAGGGAAGAATGGTGGATTTAGTTTCTGATGATGAAGGATCATTTTCACCGGAACGTGTTGGTGGTTTGCCTAGCCGTTCTCTTATGAAATTATGTTATTCGGGAGACTATGATGCGGGAGTCATGAAGAAAAAATTGCAGGGGAAAGGCGGATTCAGCGCCTATTTAGCTACACTAGATGCGCGGGAAGTCGAGCGGATGATTTTGAAAGGTGATGAAAAAGCCAAATTAATCTATGAGGCCATGGCCTACCAAATTGCGAAAAGTATTGCGCAACTCTCGGTTGTCTTTAAAGGTGAATTGGATGGGATTGTGATTACAGGGGGTATTGCCTACTCGAAAATGATAACGGATTGGATTGTTGAACGGATTTCATTTTTAGCGCCTGTGTACTTGCAAGCTGGGGAGCATGAATTGGAAAGTTTGGCCTTTGGTGCCTTACGCGTTTTGGAAGGCAGCGAAGCAGCAAAAGAATATAAGGAAAACGAAGAATAACTAAGGACAACCTCCCAAATGGGAGGTTATCTTTTTAATAAGTGATCATTCTTGGTAAAATCTTGGCTTCTTGAATCCAGTTATGAATTTGATTTTGACTTGGAATTTTTTTCACCAAGCGCTTGTCCTCATTCACAATACGCAGAGCTTCATAAAGATGTTCTGGATTGCGGCGTCCCAATTCGGGCACAGTATCAATTCCAGCTGCCTCCAATAGATCTGCATACTCTTCGCCAATTCCTTTGATGCGGAACAAGTCAGCGTGATTGGTCCAACGGAGAATCATTTTTTCTGAAATTCCGGTATCGTCGGCCAAATGGTGGCGAGAACTTCTTTTTTTGCACTTCGTCAATAAGTCTTCAGTTGTATGAATACCAGCGGCGTCTAATCTTCTTTGATAAGTGGGGCCGATTCCTTCAATCATTGAAATACGATGCATAATTATCCTCCTTCCATCGCTTATGATCATTCATATTTTACCCGCGAAAGCTAAGGAAAATCGAGGGAATAACTGTAAAAGATGAGAGGAAAATCAAGAACTGCATATGATATAATGAAACAAAAGGAGGGGTTGCATGTTACAGTCTATCAGTCATGTTGGTTTATTTGCTTCTAAATTACTGGGAGCAATTTTTGGCGCACTTATGTTGACGTTTCTATTGGCAGAGTTCCCGGGCTCTCTTTCCACTCTTGGCGGAATAGATTTGCTGCTTTTGATCCTTGGTGGAATCATGGCAATCGGATTTCTTTCTTCATTATTCCGTCCGTTTTATGGGGGAAGTGCAGCGGTTTTGTCGATTCTTGCGATCAATGGTATCGCATTCATGCGAAATACCGCTTCTTATCAATTTGATTTACCTTTGCAACTTGCTATAGGAATTGCTTTGGTTGTTTTTTCTTTGCTGATTAAGCGGGGGGAAAGGCAGGAGGTATTGAATGGAAACCATGTGGAAAATAGCAGTTCTTAGTGATATTCACGGGAATTTTCCTGCCTTAGAGGCGTGTTTAAAACAGATAGAGCGTGAGCGTTGCCAGGAAATATTTGTCTTGGGAGACAGCATCGGAATCGGTCCCTATGTCAATGAAACCCTGGATCGACTCTTAAGCCGCAAAGATATTGTCATGCTACTTGGAAATCATGAACAGCAATTGATTCATGGACTTCAGGCGGAACTTGGATCGATGTCTCGTGGAGAATTGCAGCATCACCGTTGGGTGAAGGGGATCATCAAACCGGAGTATTTGGAACAGATGGAAACCCTAGACATGCAAATGACGCGGTGCTTTGGAGAGACAACGGTACAGATGCAGCACTATGCGTATGGGCCAAAGGGAAAATTTTATGCAGCACTGAAGGATCCGACAGCAGAAGCGCTAGATAGTTTATTTTCTATTTCCCACGCAGAAGTGGCATTGTATGGACACTCCCATTGCAGAAGCGATGTGTATAGCACACATAG
Organism: Gottschalkiaceae bacterium SANA; assembly: GCA_036323355.1. Lineage (GTDB taxonomy): Bacteria > Bacillota > Clostridia > Tissierellales > GPF-1 > GPF-1. The sequence continues at coordinate 805,011 of AP028876.1, forward strand.
CGGCACTCGGTATTTAAATCCGGGTGCTCTTGGAACTAGCAGGCAAGGGCTAGCCCGATTCTTGATCCTGCAATTTTCAGCAGCGGGATTCGCGGCCCATTGGGAATCTGTACCCTATGATTTAGCCCTTGTAATGCAAGAAATGGAGAGGCGAGAGGTACCGGACCGGCTGTTTTTGAAAAAAATATTTTTTGAGTAAGATGAAAGTCCAAAACTTGGACTTTTTTGTTTTCTATAGAGACTATTTTGCGAATAATTGATGTCAATCAGAAAAGACTTTCTCGTTATCAATGACTCCTTGTATAAAAATGATTAGAAAGTTAGTAAATAGTGATTTTACATTGAATAGTGTTTAAAAAAACAAGGAACTATCTGAAAATAAATAAAAACAAAAATAAACAGCAAAGTAATGAAAACGATTACAGGATAATGTATACTAAGATTGAGGAGTTGTTTACGAGGAGGCATTTTATGAAGTATGTAGTAATGGTGAAAATGAGGATAGCTGAATATGATCCAGAACGGGTCGATCAGAAAGCACGAGAGGATTTGGAAACCATGTTCTCAAATTGGATTGACGATCCTGAGCTCACAAGTTTGCGAAGGTTTCGATCAGAAACCATTCAAGAGATGAAGGGTGATGCGAAGGGCTTTTTAAAGATGCTTTGGAATCCAGAGGAGTTGGAGTTTATTGCCGAAGGAGAAACCTCGGAAGCCACTGAGAAAATTTGGACATATTTTGAGGATCCAACGCGAATCACAGATAAGCTGCTTTCGTTTCGAGCTAGTTTAAATCGTGATGACAAAGTTATAAAATTGATTTATTTTGAGCAGGGTTGTTTAAGCGTTTATGATGCGACCATTCATGATAAACTGAGCCAAGTCTATGATGAGGAGATGCCTGTTCAACTGACTAAGCATAGCTTGCATGTTGAAGGAATTAATGGCGAACCCTTACAGGAACATGTGATTCAACAGTTGGAAGAGTTGCGCCAGAAGACTGGTGGTGAGTTGCTTGTTAATGATCAGAATGCACAGGTGACCTTTGAACCTAAATTTTTTATGCCTGTTGAGAAAGCGGAACTGTATCAGCAATTGAATCAACTGGGTCAAGAAGTGGTTACGATTGAAATGAATCCCCTTACCCTGTATGCGGAAGATGCTTTTTATTATGAGATTGCTCAATTTGAAAGCAGAAAGCTGAAGATTTATTCCATGTCGATCTAGGAAGCGAAAGCTTCCTTTTTTTTATGGAAAATCGAATTCTTGGATATGGTAAAATAGAAGAAGTGAAGGAAGGGGGCAGTCGGATGAATCAATTACAGCATATTTTTGAGTCGATGCCTTTACAAGAAAAATGGATAGTTGGCCAAAATGTTAGACAGATTTACCAATGGATTCGAGAGTTGGCATTACAAGGTGTTCCAGCCTTGAATTATCGAGTCATGAGTTTTCAAATGTTGGCAGAGGAATGGAATCAGGGTTTGGAAAATCCAGGCCAATATGCCCATATGGATGAACGACTTTTGGCGGTTGGCGAGCAGGTTAGCCGCTTGCAGCCACAGCTTGGTTACTATGGACATGTGACAATCGGTATTCATTGGGTGGAAGCGCTGGTGGATGCGATGGATGAATTGAGATTGATTGGTCTTGAAGGTCAGAATTTTCCAATTTCTGCATTTTCTAATCAGGAAAAAGCGAAGGACTTGAAATTGATTTTGACAGCCTATGAAGAATGGCTGATCCGTGAAGATAAAATGGATGCGGTGTGCGCTTATCAGCGTGTGATGAAGGAAGCAGATTGTAAACGAATAGAGAATATTGAGATTGTTATACTGGATGACGGATTTAAGCAGATGCCATTGGTAAATCAATTTCGTGAATTTTGGATGGCTCGGAACGCTAGGTTGGTTTCGGTTGGTTCAAAACCAGCCGATGAGAAGAGACCGAAGCTTTTAAAAGCCTATGGTGATCTATCTGAAATCCATCAAGTTTTTGAAACAGTCAAATCCAGTGGTGTCGGGTTTGATAAGGTGCAGATCATTGCAACGAAACCAGAACAGCTGACACGGATTACCATGATTGCAAAGCATGAGGGAATTCCCTATTCAGCCTCTTTGGGTGATGCAGTTTTTGCCTTGCCGACAGCGAGAAAATGGATTTTTGATACCTTGGATCTGATCGAGGAGGGTGACTTTTGGAAGAAAATTCCAACGACAAACGAGTTGGAAGAGGAAGTGAAAGAGGGGATCGACGCCCTTTTAAACCGATACAGAGGATATGCAGATCGATACGGGGACTCTGCCTTTATGCGAGATATTTTTCATCAAGCGATTACTCGCGTGCGACTTAAGGGGGAACCACGTTTGCCAGGCAAACTCTATGTGACAGATCTGGCAGGAGCGGATGCCATGCAACGAAGCAAAACATTTGTTTTGGGTTTGGATCATTTGAATAGTCAAGACGGCTTGACTGACGGCCCCATTCTTTATGATAAAGAGAGGAATCGTTTGGGTGCTGATATAGTGACGGTGCAGGATCGAAAGCGGGAGGTTGCACAAAAAAGAAAACGAGATTTGGATCGTTTACGCGGAGAAGTCTATTATTCCTATTCGTGTTTTGATGCTGTGAATTTCACTGAAAAGTTTCCATCCCCGGTAATTTTAAATCACTATACGACAGAAACCTGTCAAAAACAAGCGATGGCCTCTTATCGCATTCCGCTGAAGGATGCAATCAATCAATGGGAATGGGAGTTGGCGACCACAGCATTTCCCCAGGAGTTGGAAGATGCATATCCAAAACTTGCAGCCGGCCGCTTTGCCCGAGCACAGCGACAGTTGGATACTTTCAATGCTTATAACGGGCAAATTGACTGGCAGGGTCAACCGGACGAAAATAAGGCACCTAGCTCTGTTACTAAATTTGAAAAGCTAGCACGATCGCCGTATCTTTATTGGATTGAAAACATTCTGGAGGTTGGGCGGGAGCCTCAACCTGATGAGCCGACCGTTTGGTTGAATGCTTTGGAGAAGGGGACGCTTTTGCATGAAATCTTTCAGGCCTATTACCAGAAGATCTTACCGAAAATGCAGCGCCCTAATCGTCTGCGAGATGAGCAGGCTTTGATTGCCTATGCGCATAAATTGATTGAGGCCTTATCAAGAGTCAATCCGCCGAAACTTCCTGTAGCAAAGGAGGTCTTCGTTGCAGAGGTGGAACAAACCTGCCGGATTTTCTTGTCTATGGAGGAACAAAACCTAGGCGAAGATCAACCGGTTTATCAGGAGCTTGACGTATCGGGGACATTGATGATGGAGAATGGCCAAAGCCTAAGTTTGCGGGGGAAAGTGGATCGCATGGATCGAACGCCAGAGGGCAAATACCGAATTTATGATTATAAAACAGGAAAAAGTAAATCCTATACACAGAAACAGTATTTTGTTCATGGCACCCGCCTGCAGCATGCGGTTTATGCCTTGCTTGTTGAACAGGCAGAGTTGGGGCAAAAAGTGGAAAGTGCGGGCTACTTGTTTCCAACGCGACGCGGCAATGGAAAACGAATCATTTATCCCTCCAACGGGGTTGAGAGCCGAGGGGATGTCATTACAATCTTGTCACTCTTGAGAGATGCCTACGCTGAGGGCAGTTTTGCCCAAGGCATTATCCCTTATGCCAATCAAGAACGCGATTATCCCGAGTTGGCGGAACAAAATCCAGTTGAGAAAAATCAAAAAGAAATCTATAACAGTATCGAAACCCTACGGGAGGTGCATGCATATGAGTAAGAATCGTATTTCAATCACCGATCAACGGGAACGGGATGCAATTATTAAAAACCTGAATGAAAACTTCTTGGTGGAAGCCGGGGCCGGTTCTGGAAAAACAACGTCCTTGAAGGGGCGCATCCTGGCTTTGATTGGAACGGGAACGCTGAAGCCGTCTCAGATTGCTGCGATTACCTTTACCAACAAGGCAGCTGGAGAGATCAAAGAACGGGTGTATGAGGGACTTTTGCAAGCCCATCAACGTGCAGAAATAGAGGAAGAGAAGCAACGCTTCTCTATGGCGGTGGATAGCTTTGATGACTTGTTTATCGGAACCATTCATAGTTTTTGTGGACGTGTATTGAAGACTTATCCCATTGAGAGTGGACTGCTTCCTGGCTTTACAGAAATGACGGATCTAGATGAGCAGGTGGAGTTGGACCGTGCGTGGCGACAGTTTTTGTTAGACCCAGACCAGACGGCAACAGACCGGTGGCGTAAACTTGGACTATCCTTGGAATTATTTCGACAAAACACCCAAACGGTGATTCGAAACGCCGATTTGGACTTGCCGGCAGCGGCCGTTTCTTACCCCAAGTGGGATCGGATTGAAGAATCGATTCGGGCGTGGATTGAAGAAGCAAAACCCTTTATTCCTATTGAAGAGCCAGGGGTTTCCTACGACGGTGTGCAAGAGGTTTTGTTTGAATTGGAGTTCTCTTTGACTCATCTTGATTTAAGTCAATTGGAGAATCAATGGTGGGTTCTGCAGAAGGCTGCATCCGTAAAGCCATCGAAGGTAACCTTGAAGAGATGGACCGATAAAAAATGGGCGAAAGAATTTAAGACAACAACATTGGAAGATTTTCAGATGGAGATGGATGCGGCTAATCAAAGTTGGATGCAGGCGCAATATCCGCAATGCATTGCACTCTTAAAGGAATTTGCAGCCTATTACGTTTCTTACAAGCGAGAGCGAAATCTGGTTAGTTTTGACGATTTGTTGCAATTGACAGCTCTTGTACTCAAGCAGCCTGAGATTGGCAGACACTATCAGGAAGCTATTCATTGTCTTTTTATCGATGAATTTCAGGATACGGATCCCATTCAAACAGAGATTATGGATGCCATTACACGTAAAGACGGCCAGCTCCGTCAAGGAAGTCTCTTTGTTGTGGGGGATCCCAAGCAGTCCATTTATCGTTTTCGACGGGCAGACATTGAGATCTATAATCGCGTGAAGGAAAGCATGGACAAGGAAGGCGAAGTCTTACATTTAACGTCTAATTTTCGATCCGCCAACGCCCTGTCACATGCGTTAACCCCAGTCTTTGAAAGGTGGTTCCCAAGAGAAGAGGATGCCCATCAGGCGGAGTATGCGCCGATGAATACGATAAAGGAAAAGGTGATGGAACGGAACTTGTCCATTAAACCTGGCGTATATAAGCTGGATATTCCCGAAGAAAAGAAAAAGGATGAGGCTCTTTTAGTGGAAGCAGAGGCAATTGCACAAGTGATTCGCCATGCAGTTGATGAGGGAAATGCTAAATATGAGGACTTTTTGTTGTTGTCTCGACAGAAAAAAGGATTGGGTGTTTATGCTGAGGTCCTCACCCAGTGGGGAATTCCTGTACAGGTGACAGGAGAGAACAAGGCGGTTCAAGCGCCAGAAATTCAGGAATTGAATTATCTTTTATACTACCTGTCCGATCCAACACCTACGAATTTATATATTGTTTTACGTGGTCTGTTTTTTGGATTTTCGGAACAAGATATTTTACTCTTAAAACAGAGCGTCGGTTCTGTTTCCCTTGAAGTGGAGAGGCTTGATGGTCTTGCAGATGAGGCCTTGCGTGAACGGTTTATGGATGCGGAGCAATGGTTGAAAGCCTTGATGGCGGACAGTTTTGATTTGCCGCCAGCTGTCTTCTTTAGAAAATTGATTGTAGAATCGGGTATTCTGGCAAGTGCAGCCGACAGAAAACCAGTGCGCGGTCTTTTGATTCATCTTATGGAAGTGGTAGCGGGCTTACAGGCCCAGGGGATCTATCAACTGAAGGAGATCGTTCAGCGGATTTCCACTTATTTGACCCATGAATTAGAGGAAGAATTGGATCCTGATGGCAGCTTGAATCAGACTCGGATTATGAATGTGCACAAGTCCAAGGGACTGGAAGCGGCCATTGTTTTTCTTGTTGGTCCCATGAATAACAAGGGCAAACGCACAAGAAAGCCTTCTTGGGTGGTTCGTCGTGAAGGAGATGGGGCCAAAGGATATTTGTCACTGGCTGAACAGTTTGGGTTTGCAAGCAAACCCGTGGCAGAGCCGGCCCGATTTTCTGAGATTCAGGAGTGGGAGCAACCGTTCTTGCAAGCGGAAGAGTATCGACTTTTGTATGTTGCTGCAACGCGGGCTAAACATGCTTTGGTGATTGCTTCTATGGGGGACAACAAATACAATCCTTGGCAAGCTATTTTGCCGGCGGCTGATCAGGACATGAGAATTCCTGAAAAGTTAGAACAACCGATGGATCAACCCATGCAAGGAGGTGTAGGTCTATGGCAGGATTGGAAAGAAGAGCGTAGGACACATAGCTATTGTGTGGTGACACCGAGCTTACACAGCGATCGTTCGATTTTAGAAGGGGTTGAACGAGAATTTGGGGGATCAGCTGTCTTTGGCTCCTTGATTCACTTGGCCTTTGAACGCTTGATCCGTTATGGTCAAGAGGCGGCGAACCAAGTAGTTGACCAGGAAGCAATTGATCCCTTGATGAAAAGACGGGGAAAGCGGATTGTAAAGAAATTTATAAAATCGGATTTGTATGCGCGAATTCAATCAGCGAAGTCGAGGATGCCCGAGATGCGGATCACCACGAGTTTGGCGGACGGATCGCTGTTTCAAGGGGTGATCGACCTGGTTTTTGAAGAGGACGATGGATGGGTGATTATCGATTATAAAACCGATCACTATAAGGCGGAAGCAGATCGGCTTAAATTGGAAACCTATTATCAGTCACAGATTCAGGCATATCGTGATGTATTTCAAGAAATCACCAAGCAAAAGGTGAAGGAAACCCAGATTTATTTCACCCATGAACCCGAACAACTGCCATGAATTCCCATGCATAAATGGTCTTAAATGAGGGATATATTTAATGAGAGACCATTTTATGATAGAAGGGAGTAAACGATGAATGGATTTGGCGTAACTCGTGTTCATTACCATGATCCGCAACAACGGGATTTCATAGAGGCTGTAAAAGTCATTGAATTTGAAGAACGTGACGGTCGTTTGGATTTAAAAAAAGAACGAGAATGGAGCCGCAAAGCTTTGCTCAACGAAGTTAAGTTTAATCATGACGTCTTTGTTCTCTTTGATTTGGATGATCTGGGACCACATTTAGAAACCGTTGAGGTGCAGGGGCGGCGTTATTTGCGAACGGATCGCAGAATGTTTCCCCACGATTTTATAGCGGGCCTTCCCGAGTTTTAGGCAAGGGATTGAACGGTGAATGACCCGGGTATAGGTTGAAGGCAGAGGGTAATTCACATTTGCAGTTTCTCGATTAAAGAAGGGGTTGAGTCGATGAAAGGTTTAGGGATCAAGGAAGTTCACTATCATGACCCGAATACCAGAGACTATATTGAGCGCGTAAAGGCCATGCATTTCAGAGGAGTAAGAAACTGTAAACCAACTGATGATTTGCGAGAGTATACGCGTACGGAAATTTTGGAAGAAATCCAAATGAGAGATGACGTTTACACGGTTTTAGAGGACAATCATCTTGGCCATCGTGTCAATGCGATTCATATCGGCGAGGATGATTATATCCGTACAGACCGAAAAAAAGTTGGACATGATGAAGTTGACGAGGTGAAGTTTTATTAATACATGTACGGGAAACTGCGAACCGGAAGGCCTGAGCCTTCCGGTTTTTTTGTGAAGAAAAATCATGAAGCGGAAAGAACTGTTTTTCCTCGATGTAAAGGGGGTTATACCCATATATGCAATGATTTGTAAGGTTCAGGAGCTCCTTTTATTGTAAAATATAGAAAAAGGAGGTTACTTGTATGGAAAAGAAAATGTGTACACCGTTTCTATTAGTTTTCATTCTGGCTATTAGCAGTGTATCTTTTGCACTTGAAGGACCCATATTTGAAAATACAGTATTGAGTGACAATCAGGAAATTTTGTTTACCCTGCAGGGTTCGGATATTGGTGCCCCAAGCAATCTTCGAGACCTAGCCTATGACAAGGAAAATGAGCATATCTATGTTATTTTGAAGGATGGAGAGTTAGAAAACCAAGAATCTGGTGAGGAAGATCCTTCTATACACCCAGCCACCGGTTTAAAAATTCATCCGGAGTCAGGATTTCTAATCGATCCGATCTCAGGTGCTTTTATAGATCCGATAGGAGGGATGATGTATACAGACCCAATCATGATGACCCCGGTATCGCCGTTTACGTTTTATCCGATCAATCCGGTTACCGGATTGCTTCAAGATTGTCATAGTGGCGATCGAGCAATACCATTTCCTGAAAATTCGTTTGCTGGTTTTCCAACAAATCCAGCGGATCTAACAGGTATTATTGATCCTTTAACGGGGCATTCTGTAGATCCAAAGACAGGTGCCTTATATATTTTGGATGGACCTCTTTTTGGTTATTTTACCGTATTTGACCCATCTGGGATTTTGATCAGTCCGATTGGTACGATCGTAGATAGCATTACTGGACTGCGGATCTTGCCACCCACGCAAGAATATTTAGTTGATGCAAACAATCGGTTAATTAATTCCTTGACCGGACAAATTGTAGACCCTACGACGATGCAGCCAATAGAGCCGGCACAATGGTATCCCATAAATCCAGTTACGGGAGCACCTCAAGATCCGGCAACAGGGGAAGCTATTGCAGCGAGAGGAAATCAGCGAGTCTATACCATGGATGGAGAACTAGTTGAAAAACCTGCATATCCAATCGTTGACGGCATGGAACGAAGGGGAATTGAATTCGAAGCAGGAAATACCTGGTCATTGGAGCAGGTTTATGATGCAGCAAAAGTTGTATTGACCAATCATGATGAGAATAGTGGCCTAGAGCTTTCTCTGAAAGCAAAAGGTTTTGTTGTACAAGGTGGGCAAGTGGTCTATTACCTGGGTTGTGGTGATGATGGCGACGATGAATTTATACTAGGGATGACGAATGCTGCGACCGCCGAAAATGCAATTGCCAGCGACTTAGAATTTGTTAAAGCCTATGATTTATCACCTGATGGCAGTGAGTTGATATTTGTTGGTGGTCATTTCGATGATGAGGATCTACCTGAGTATGAAATAAGCTATTTGGTTCGATATGACTTAGAGAATGAGAATGTAATAGAAGAGTATTTGATCACTGATTCACCAATTAGATATGAGGAAGATTATTATAGTGATGTAACAGATCTGTATGCCACCGAAAGTTATATCGTATTGGTTCGTAAAGACGCTGGAAAAATGAAGGGGTATATTGAGCGATATGATTATGAGGGTAATTTTATTGATGGTGTCGAAAGTAATTATTGTGTAAGAAGAATTACAGAAGGACCCAATGGAAGTACCATTTATATGCAAATGAAATATCCAGCACCAAATGTTACAAGTAATGATACCCTTTCAGGTGGCGACTTGGAGTTTGTTCAGATCAATTGGGATGGAAAATTAGAACTTGCTGGGCCGAAACATGTGATTCAGGAACAAACAAGAGTCGGACATACACTTGCGCGATTTACAGACAACCAATTTGGTCTTCTAAGAATGGAAGAGCCGGAAACGGGGATTGTGGATTACAAAGCTCCGATTCGATCAAAAGAGAATCTTGTAAAGTTGCAAATTCCTTATTGTGATATAAAAGCAAAACTAGAGAGTGGTGCTCGCAACTTGATGGTCGAATATCAAGGCCAAACCTTAAGTTTCCCCATGGAACTTTTTCAATGCGATGACATGCTGGCAGCCATGCCTTGCCAAGACCATGCAACTATTGAGATCATCATGCACACCCATGAAGCTGGTACTGTTACCTATGACGTGCAGTTATTTGTTGTTGAACAGGTGGATGCAATGACGAGAGTTGTGTATCGAAAAACATTACAATAACCTGGGATAAGGTTGATTAATGTAAGTGTTAGATTAAATAAAAAAAGGAGTATCTGATATGATGAAGAGAAGAATAGCAGTGATTGGTGTGTTTTTTGCATTGGTATTTAGCAACTTTGGATTTGCAACAAATCAAGTGGGAGATCTACCATTACAAGGGAATCAAGAGCGGTTGTTTGTTGTTAAAAACATAGAAACGTTACCATTGTGTGTGATTGGAAATTTTGATTATGATCTAGAGAAGGAAGAAGTTACCTTGCAATTTGGTAATGAACAGATTTTTTTACAGAGTAATTTGTCTCCAGATGGGACGGAGATGATTGATCTGGATCACGTGATGGTCAACGAAGAAGAAAATATTCGAAAAGTCTTTCTTGTTTTTCAAAAAATAGATTCGCCTGAGAGTAGAAGAATTTCGATTTCTGCCGATCAATTTTACAAACAAAAAAATATTCTAACAACAGATGAATATATTATTCTATCGTATTGGACCACGGATGGAAAAGTCTGTGTGGAGCGTTATACATATGAAGGTGTTTTAAAAGGGCGAGTCAAGGTTAACGAAAGAATTAGTGTAATTATAGAAGGGCCCAATGGAAGTTCGCTGTATTTACAAAAAGTGAATTTGAATTCGAATTCGATGCCAGATGAAATGAGATGTGATGATCCAGTTGAATTAATTCAAATCAATTGGGATGGAAAATTAGAACTTGCTGGGCCGAAACGTGTGATTCAGGAACAAACAAGAGTCGGACATACACTTGCGCGATTTACAGACAACCAATTTGGTCTTCTAAGAATGGAAGAGCCGGAAACGGGGATTGTGGATTACAAAGCTCCGATTCGATCAAAAGAGAATCTTGTAAAGTTGCAAATTCCTTATTGTGATATAAAAGCAAAACTAGAGAGTGGTGCTCGCAACTTGATGGTCGAATATCAAGGCCTAACCTTAAGTTTCCCCATGGAACTTTTTCAATGTGATGACATGCTGGCAGCCATGCCTTGCCAAGACCATGCAACTATTGAGATCATCATGCACACCGATGAAGCTGGCAAGGTTACCAATGAGATTCAACTCTTTGTTGTGGAGCAGACCAATGCCATGACGAAGATTGTTCATAGAAAGACTCTTCAATAAAGCAAATTATATGAGTAACCGGGCTACGAAATTATCGTAGCCCGGTCTTTTTATGCTTCTGTGTATTTCTTATTTGACCCTTTATATTCCTCAACAGAATATTTTTTAGCGTTTTTCACCATCTTGTTGAAAAAGGCTTGAGTCAGATCAATATCATTTTTTTGAGCAAAACGAAGTACAAAGAAAAATACATCTGCCAATTCATCACTGATTTCTTCTTTTCTATTAGGGTCATCCATCATGGCAGACATTTGCTCGCTTGTTTTGAAGCGAAAATGATCCAACAACTCTCCGGCTTCTGTAGAAATGCCAATAGCCAGTTCTTTTGGCGAGTGGAATTGATCCCAATCTCGATCTGCACAAAAAGATTGAATATGATCTTTCAGTTCTTGTAGGGTTTGTTTCTCGTCCATGCGCTTCCTCCAGGATATTGTGATTTTCTATATTTTATCATATTCCTAGTGAAAGTATCGAGATGAGTAAGACAGTCAACAGAATAATCGGAATTTGTAATAAAATGTAATTTATTCCCTTTTCATAATCGACTAGAATAAAGAGGGAGGTGTATGATGAAAAAAAATAGAATGATAATTTTAGCATTAATGTTGGCATTGTTGTTTAGTGGTATAGGGTTTGCAATGGGATTGCCGCCAGATCAACCCCTAGGGGACAAAGAAAGACATTTGTTTTATGCCTCAGAGTTACCTAGCAATAAGCTGTCAGATATACAATCTTTTATGTATGTGGCCGACCTTAATCAGATTCAAATACTTCAAGGTACTGATGAAGATGAGAGTGTCGTCGGATATGATCTAACAGGGGAGCAGTCTTTCAATATCGCTACTGTCAAATATCCAGTTATGGTCACGAACTCAGCAATATTGACTGCACAATCAAAGATTAATTCGGATCTTATTTACTTAACTAGAAATGGAATGCTGAGTGATCAAGGAGATAGTGGAGATCGTGAAAGGATGCGAACTTTTGATCTTAGATTGATGCGTCTTAATGATTCTGAAGAAATTCTAATGGATGTTCCAGTCTATTCGGGTCGTTTTGGTGAGATACGAGGTTTATACACCACAAAAGACTATATCGTTGTTCTCTACATCGATGAGCATATGACTGGGATTATTGAACGTTACACCTATGCTGGTGTCATGCATGATCATGTAATGGTCAATTATCGCACAAAAGGAATCGTGGAAGGACCCGATGGAAGTACCTTGTATATGCAAAAAGCCAATCCAACAAGAGGTGAGGGAGAAGATGAGTGTGAGGATCCCATTGAAGTGGTTCAAATCATCTGGGATGAAAAGGTTGATGTTGCTGGACCAAAACGTGTGATTCAGGAACAAACAAGAGTCGGACATACACTTGCGCGATTCACAGACAGCCAATTTGGTCTACTACGAATGGAAGATGCGGAGACGGGGATCGTGGATTATAAAGCACCGATCCGATCAAAAGAGAATCTTGTGAAGTTGCAAATCCCTTATTGCGATATCAAAGCAAAACTAGAGAGCGGTGCTCGTAACTTGATGGTAGAATATCAAGACCAAACCTTAAGTTTCCCCATGGATCTTTTTAACTGCGACGACATGTTGGCAGCCATGCCGTGTCAAGACCATGCAACTATTGAGATCATCATGCACATGGATGAAGCAGGTACTGTAACCTATGAGATGCAGCTATTTGTCGTTGAAAAGGTAGATGGTATGACAAAAGTCGTGCATCGAAAGACGATTCAATAAGCTTAATTAGAAACGGTAGAAATAAAGAGGGAGAAATATTTGGCGGAGAGCGAAAGCTTTCCGCCCTTTTTTTGTGAAAAAATGGACCTAGAGAAGAGAACAGGCACCCTTGCCCAAACATTAATCGTGGCGTATTTCGAGGGGCATTAAACTGTAGGGCAACAGAGATTAATCAAAAAATGAAAATCGCTGCCGTAGATGCCCTTGCAGGATTGATTGCGGAAGATGAATTATGCGCTGATATGATTCTTCCATCGGTGTTTGATGAGCGGGTTGTGATTGCAGTTGCGGCAGCTGTCAAGCGGATGGCCATTCAGACCGGCGTTGCACATTGATAAAAAGACATACTAGGCTCCTTATTCTTTTTGGTGGATTTTTAGTTTTTGGAATCAATACCCTTGTTCCGCTTTCTTTGGGACTCACTTTTGGAGTCGCGTTGATTGGAATTGCATTGGGTCAACAGGGTGTCTGGTTCTTAGCTGGCATTGGACTGTTCTTCTCGACGATCTATGCAACCACGGTAATTTTGATTCAAGAAGAGTTTAAGGAGGACGGCGTGCAGGTCATGGAGGTTATTCTTGCGACAAACGCCATCATGATCTCGGTAATGAATTATATGATCGGCATGCTAAACGATCATTTGGGCGTAAGGGTTGGCATCCTCATTATGCCGTTTAATTTGATGATTGCATGGGCAGCCTATCAATGGATTGCACATAAAAGGAGAAGCGCATAAGCGCTTCTTCATCACTTTTAGATAACTGAATGAGATCGCCTTATACTCCTAGCGGAGTATTTTTTTGTTTTTACTGAAACGCCATTTATTTAGTGAATATTTCGCTCCAAGTCAGCCACCCTCACGTTAGGATTGAGCCATCACTATAATTGCCTACGATGAATCGCAGTTATGCATACAAAATCTAATATAGTATCTAGCTCATCGCAGTTATATTTATCCATGGGCAGCCATTTTGATGCTTTGCTCAAATCTCGGACTTCTGCGGATCGCTGCAATCTCTGAGCCCTTAACGAATGTGGGCTTTTCGATTAGCTGCCTTATGATTCTAGTGAACTAAGTGTTGAGTATTGTTCATTGAACAAATAATTGCTAAGTTGGCTCTCTGCCCGTGACCCTGGCTCAGTTTGAGCGTGAAGGTGGCTCAACGCGACCGAAATAATTAGTTAGTGGTCTTGACCAGAATGTGATTCAAGAACTTTCTAGCTTCTGTGGAATTTGAGAGGGAGAGTTTTTGGTCCGTGAAATAAGCAATATACATGAGTCAATAAATGGAATTTTTCTACAAATAATGGTATAATTTTTAGTATAAATGGTTTATTTTACAATATTTGTTGGTTAAACGAAGTGATCATCTGGAGGTAATTATGAATCCAAATATTAGCATACTTAAATATCTACGAGAAACGAATAACATGCAAGTAAATGACTTTGTAAAAATATTACGTACTAGTAAATCTGAAGTATTTAAATATCTTTCAGGAGTCAAATTAATTCGCAATAGACATAAAGACGTTTTAAGTGATTATTTTAATATTGATAGGGTCTATTTGGAGAGAGGTAATTATACTCATGATGAAGTGGATGCAATGAAAAATCAAGGGATTGGTGTTCTTGTTAAGGAAAATGGAATGAAAGATTATGAAAAGGTACTTGAACTTACGTCTTTTGATAAAAAAACAGATAAACTCGAAAAAGAGAAACAGCAGCCTAAAACACCAATTAAGATTAAGGAAAATGAGACGATAGTTAAAACTTATATTAAGTCTGATAGTAACATAGGCAGTAAATGCGAACTTGTAGATCTATTGCAAAAGCTGAGACAATCTTCAAAAGAAGCCGTTGAAGGAATAGAAGAATTCAGCGAGTTTAAAGAATATATGCATGTAGAACGCCAAGTGGAAAGAGAACTCATAGAAAAATTATCCGTAATTAAATCAGCTGGAAAATCAAAGCAACTTTTTTTCGTTTGTGGGAGTGTAGGTGATGGTAAATCGCATGTTTTGTCACAAATAAAAAACAGGAGACCTGATTTACTAGCGGGTTATAAAATCCATAATGACGCAACAGAGAGCAATAATCCGAAAAAAAGCTATAAACAAATTTTGGATGCACTATTTGATCCTTTTTCGGATAAAAGGATTCATGAAGAAGGTGATGATAAACTAATTGTGGCAATAAATCTTGGTACACTAAGCAATTTTATTGAAGATAAAGACTACAGAGATAAATATACCAAGATTAAGCAATATATCGATAAGAATAAAATCATCGAAGATCTCATAGTTGAAGTTATAGAGAATGAAGTCATTGATTATGTTAGCTTCAGCGATTATTCAATCTACGAATTAACAAGTGAAGGACCAGTTAGTGCATTTATGGATGAAATCATCGAGAAAATTACTGTTGGGAAAATGGAGAATCCATTTCACAATGCATTTAAAACTGGCTGCGAAATTTGTACTAATAAAAATTACTGCCCTGTAAAGCGTAATTATGAAATGATGGAGAAATTAACAATCAAAAATGAAATGATAAACTTAATCATCGAAGCAATAATTAAGTTTAAAGTAATTATATCAGTTAGATTTTTAATGGATTTTTTCTATAAGTGTTTGGTTCCAAGTGAATTTGAGGCTCTGTATGATTCAGAGAATTTAGATAAAATGGATACTATTATTTTCAATGATGATAATTATTGGAAATTTTTCTTGCCTAATATTTTATTTGAATCAAAGACTCACTCTCCTTTGTTTAATTCATTGAGTACCATTGATCCAATTAATGAACGAATTGAAGATTTAGACGAAATTATAATCAATTTCAATATTTCTTCGAATAAATTAAATACACTCAAAGAAATTTTTAATAAACCTGAATATGATTTGTTGAATAATGCTTTCAATGATAAATATCTGTATATAATTGATAAAGAGAATCTTTCGATCATATGCAGATCATATATTAGATTTGCACGATTGATTGGTGATGAAATAATTCAAGATAGGCGATTATATAGAAGATATACACAAGAATTATTTAGTTATAATACGAATAGAATTAAAAAGCTTGAGAGTTTTTATGCAAGAATAATCAGTGCAATTTATAAGTGGAATGGAATAGCAGGAAAAAATTGGATTAATATCGATAATAATTCAAATAATCGTGAGTTTTTGATTAGTGAAGAATTAAAGATTGTTCCGTCAATTTCTCTTGAAAATGATGTTAATGAGGAAGACTTAATTTGGAAATTTGAAACTTCAATCAAAATTAGATTAAAAAATGACGTGGGTACTGAGCTCGTAGAATTTATTGTGGATTATGACTTGTATGAAATGTTGGATAGAGTAAATAAAGGGTTTCGTTTGAATCATAAAGATCAGCAAAATTACATATCATTTATAGATAGTATAAGCAAGCTTATTGAACAAGGTGGAAAAGCAAAGCAAGTGAAAATCATTTATAAAGCAAAGAAAAATTTAAAGGAATTCTACCTGAAAAAAAATGAATTTGGAGGATACTTATTTGAGTGAAGCTGTTAATAATTCATATTGTTTAGAGACCGAATTGATTTACAAGCAATATCATATCAATAAAAATGAACTCAAGTTAGTTCAAAGCAAAGATTTTGTTGTTTTGCCTTTTCGAACAAGTTCAATCAATACAGATATAAAACAAATTTCTAAAATAGTATCAGCATGTTTTAGAAATACGTTGAACATTAAAGATATCGAATTAAAAAATTCAGAAGAATTAATTGACGAAATCGCTCAGACGGTTACAACCGATGATAAAAAAGTATTTAAGCACTTATTAACATCATTGTATGTTGAAGAGAACCAATTAATAAAATTCCATCCTCGTATGTTTGTCTATGGAGGGAAGTCATCAAGTGGGATAAAAAACATAGCAAATTATTTAACTAATAATTTGTTTAGCAATAATATAGACGAAGCTTTGAGTGGGATTATTACATCTGAAGCAAATGTTGTTATTGAGGAACTTATTATGGAGCATACCCCTTTAGCAATTCCACAGTCAGCAGAAAAAAAAACAGTGGATTTTTGTCTTATCCCTGAAATTCGTGAAATGTTTGAGAAAGATCTTTTATTTCTTTGTACTTCTCAAAAAAAATTTTTGGATAACGTAGAAAAATTAATAACGTTTTATTTGTTTTTTATAACAAGCCAAACGATTTTGGCATTACGACGAGGTTTTGACGATAATGAATCAAATATACAAAACGTATTTTATTTTTTAGATTGGGAAAAAGTTTCTCGCTCGCGTACTGGATATCAACAAGGCTGGAAAATGATTGAAAAACGTTCGGAGAATATTTTTGCATATGTGAATTTACTGCAAATATTGAATATGACTAAAAATCGTAATTTCAAAGGTTCTTTCGCTGATATTTCATGTGCATTGTCGGAATTATCAGAGTTTGAAATGAGTGAATTTAAGAAAGATGTAGTAGAGATCAATAACAAAATACTCAGTATTATTGGTTACGATCGGCAAGGTAAGGTAAAAAAAAGTATTTCAAAAGAGTATGATTGTCTAAATGAGCTGTTACAGACTTTAATAGATGCTAAAGATAAAGGGAACAGAAGAGTTGCACCAGCTTATGAGAGGTATCAAAAGAATATTAAATCCATTGCTGCATTAGGATTACTTAAAGCGCGTGGGCAATTAGGCAATACACTTAATTTAAATCAAGAATGGATAATTTTTTTAACAAGATTATGCATTGGGGAAAGAGATAAAATTCGATTAAATGAGCTTTGGGAAGAGTTAGCTAAACGAGGTGTGAATTTTGATAAGTATTCACGAGAAATGATTATATCATATTTTGAGAAAATTAATATTCTTGAGAAAAAAAGCGATAGCGGGGATGCGCAATATGTCAGAGTTTTATAAATATATTTCAAAAATAATTATTAACTATTTTAGTTCTATAAATCTTCAAACAGGGCAAAGATTTAGTTTGCAATTTGAGCAAAATGAGCGCGTCACGAATATGTATAATAGTATACGAAATACGGCGAAAGGTATGGGGTATGAAATTGTTGAGTTTCAATATAAAGAGGATTATTGTACGTATTGTATAGAAATTAATAACATCCGATTGTTAGTAGCACAAAAAAGTGAAGATGTTCGTGAAGATTTTTTGACTTTTCTGCGTAATCAAATAGGTACCAAAGAAGAACCGTTTAGGAATACTGCACTATTAATATTACATGACACTAATTTAGATAGTATCATTGGGGGTTCAAAACGTCTGGAATCAGAAGGTATGCCATTACATCTTCGTTCAATTGAAAGAAACTTAAATGAATCAATTGAAACCTCAAAGTTAAATGAGTATGACAAAAGAATTATTAAGTTATATCTTGAGAGAACTAGAGACGATGTGTATGAAAGTAGTAGTTCGATTTTTGATTATAAAAGTATATACAGTGTATTAGAGATGGGTTTTATCGAGGAAAATAAATTTAAGGAATTTGGAATGTTCCGAGATAGTTCATTGGGATTTTTTTCAAATAATAAAGACAAAGCTTTAGATGCCCGTATTAATGATAATATGAGTATTTATAATACAATTGATCAAATACATAAGTATTCTGATCTTAATGAGCTGGAACAATATTTTGAACATGCTGGTGTTAATTTATTAGAGAAAGATGATTGGTACGATAATGAATATGATAAGGTTAGTCAATTAAAAGAAAAACATGATAAACAAATTAATCCGATTTACTGTGAAAATGACTTAATTAGAGATAATCCATCCATTGAAATATGGGATCGTCCAGATGGACTAACAAAAGCAAAACAAAGGAAACGTCATATCATCGTTTTTAATGAAAATGCTGAAGATAAGATTGTTGTATCACTGCGATTTAATGCAAAAGTAGAACAGAATTTTGTTATAAATGATAACAAAAAGGTTGAGGCAAATACAAATAATCAATTATTGAAAATCACATTCAGTAAATTTTTGAATGGAATAGCAAGCACTAAAATCATGTATTACAATATAACTTTTCATATTATTGTTGTCAATGTTAGTTCTAGTATTTTTGGAAGTATTAAAGGTAAATATCAAGTTAATGTTAGCAAGAAGAAACCTGTACGAATTGATATTATTGACGACAAAGACCATTTAATATTGAATCAAGGATATGATGAAACACAAGTATTATATTTGAATGAGCAAATTTCTGAAGCGGAAATATGTCCAGAACAAGAACTGAAAATTTACAAAAATAATAATGCTCATGAGAGCATAGAACTTTATGAGCTGTATCTAACTATTAATGGGACTATAATTCCGTTTGGATTCAAAAATGAAATGGTTCAAATCAACAGAATTACTGCATATGAAGTCTGGGTTAAAAAGAAAATCTCATCACAAAGTTTTCAATATGAAAAATCGATTGAAGCAAATGAACGTGTAAAACTGATTCATGGAACTAGAGTATACTACCCAACAAGCGAATTCAGAAAGTTGCTTGATTATGAAGAACAGTATATTAATTCAGATGCGATTGCTTTTAATATACACAATAATGAATTCCAAGCGATAGAATGTCGATTGCCTGAGGACTTGGAATCGGCGTATTTAGATGTGAAAAATTATTTTAAACATAGCAATACATTACCAAGTCTGACAAGCTACAGTGAAGAATTAACTAGAAAAGCGAATAAATTTATTCAATGTTATTTTAAGTATTTGGATGAGCTTAGTAGTAATGACAATCCTCTAAAAAATGTGTACAAGGAGATTAATAAACTAGGGATCGTAAAGGAAATTAATGGTGAGAATAAAATATACTTCACCCCGCTTCACCCAGTTAATTTAATGTATCAAATTATGGCGAAAGAATTAACGAATAACAATGATTTTAATAATAACGTTGAACCTTTCATTGGCCATATGAATTTAATCCCTTATATCTTTGATAAGAGTGAAGTGTTATTCAAGGCGATTGACAATGGTACGATTGAATGGACTACCTTTGTAGAAAATGAAAATTCAAAATATAATTCTTCGAATAAATATACTCCTCGGATTGTATCTAGTAAAATTAAAGAGTTTACGACACATTTTGGTTATTTGTTTATTAGTGAACTTGCGCCTTTAAAGATTGGTATAGTTAATCTTGGCGATTGTAAAGAGATCGTACAGGGTATATTTGAGTATTATATAAATGAACTAAAGAATCATTTGATTGAAGAACTACGGCCAATAGAAGTTTATATTTATGACGATACAGGAACATATAATATATTTGAAGAGCTTTCATGCTATGATGATGCAGCAAAAATCAAAGAAAACTTTGGATTCAACCTTAATACAAAGAAATATAATGAAGATGATGTACTATCCATGTATCGTACAAAAGTGCATTTTTTCAAATTGCACCTAGAGAAATTAGAGTACAATCATTTGATATTTTACAAAATGAATGATCAAGTTACAACTGGTACAAATAATATGGAGAAAATTGATACTGGCATATCGTTGAACGGGATGATTTCAAATGTACCTTCTGTTTTTATTGAGAATGAGTATGTTACTGGGTTTGGATCTAAGAATCTAAAATATGAGAATGATGATTTTTTAAAAAGGCTTACGAGATATAATTCTTTTGTAGAATATATTAATAAGTTGGTTCCATATAATAATAAAACGGTTTTAGCAACGGCAATCTCTGCGCAGGAAAACTGTATGTTGAAACAAATATATAAGAAATCTCATTGGGTTACTTTTATTGATCCAAAAGTTGATTTGAATTATTTCTTAGCCGGAGATAATGCGGGTGAACTAATGATTATCCATTATAGTGATCAATACACTTCAAGTAGTGGATATGATGCGATTACTGTAACACAAAAATCAAAAATTTATACGAAAGTCATTCAAGAATTCTTAACTAAAGAAACTGATTATGCAGAGGAGTGCGATCTCAAAGAGATTGTTAATTCATTTAATGTATTTAATGGAGAATGGTTATTAAGGTTGATTTCACGCGAATTGATGGGCTCTCGTGACCAGTTTTCGAGAGAAAAGCTCAGCTTATTTTCGGCAGTTAAGTTATATCTTGCATATAATGTAAAGGCAGATGAACTCTGGATACCAATTTCTTTTGAAGAAATAATAAGGGTTTCAGGGGCTACGGGATTGTCACAAAGTGATTCAATATTTAATCCTAAGAAATTTAAGCAAATAGGTTCTTTTTCTGATGATATATTAATGATTGGCATAAAGAAGACTAATGATGATATTCAAGTCATGTATTATCCAATCGAAGTTAAGATCGGGAATAATGGAAATACAGTTTTAAAAAAAGCAGAGGAGCAAGTAAGAAAAACAACTATATTATTGAGAGATGAATTAGTTAGATCGAATTCGTTCTACGGAAAACTACTTCGAAACCAGCTAATCACCTTAGCATTAACTCAAATGCACAAAATCAGTTTATATAATATTTGGAACGAGAAACATTGGGAAGATACGTTGAATGGAGAAGATATAAATAAGTTATTAAGTGATGAATATACACTTGTGGATCGACTTGATGGATTAAATAAAGACTGTGGGATCATTACATTTACAAAGCATACCTATAAGAGAGAGGAACCTAGGATTATCAATAGAGATGTGACGATCGAGCATTTTGAGTGCCCATTGAATGATGCATATAAATATCTTTCAATTGGATTGAAAGATATTTATAAGCTCTATTTTGGATGCGAATTTAATGGGGAGAATTTGTCAAGCCACATAGAAGAGTACAGACCGTTTATTCCAATTCAAGTAGATGCTACTATCAATCCGGAGATTAAATTTCAAGATGAAATTGATCGAAATGAAATTCCGAATCATGTGGCCATACCTATTGGAAATAACCTCGGGATGGAAATAGTATTTGGAGAGGACCCACTAGACAATAAAGATATAATTTGGGAACCAAATTATACGAATAAAGTTATGCATACAAATACTGGGATTATTGGAACTATGGGTACAGGGAAGACTCAATTTACTAAATCGTTAATCACGCAGATTAAACAGCAGGATCCGTTTAATGTTAATAATCAAGAAATTGGTATATTGATATTTGATTATAAGGGTGATTATGTAAAAGAAGATTTTACGGAGGCTACGAAGGCAAAAGTATATAATTTGTATAATTTGCCTTTTAACCCTTTAAGTATTTATAAAGGAAAGACGTTTAAGCCTATGTTACCTCTACATGTGGCAAGTGAATTGCGTGATACTATAGCAAATGCGTATTCATTGGGAAATGTGCAAAAAAACACATTGAGTGTAGTCTTGGAAAAGGCATATGAGAGTATGGGGATAATTGCATATGATGAAAGTACTTGGTCGAAACCGGCACCTACAATTGATAAGTTGTACAGAATTTATAATGCTGAAGAATATCCAACATCAGATTCATTATATGCGGCACTTAATGAGTTAAATAAATATAGAATATTTGAAGCCGATGCAAATAAAACAAAACCATTATTTGATTTGATTAATGGTGTTACTGTCATTAATCTTGCTGGCTACTCTGAAAGCATTCAAAACTTGATTGTTGCAATTACATTAGATACATTTTATGCTCAAATGCAAGCAGCAGGTCATAGTGAAATAGAAGGAGAATATCGCCAGTTGACAAAAATGATACTGGTTGATGAGGCGGATAATTTTTTAAGCAAAAACTTTAATTCGATTAAGAAAATACTTAAAGAGGGTAGAGAGTTTGGAGTGGGTGTTGTTCTCTCTACGCAGTTTCTTACACATTTTTCATCCAGCACCAATGATTATTCACAATATATTCTTACATGGGTAATTCATAAGGTGAATCAGATCTCAAATAAAGAAATTGGGAATATATTTAGTGTTACAGATAAATCAGAACAAGATGTTTTGGTTAATAAAGTTAAAAATTTGGAGAAGCATTATAGCTTAGTTAATCTAGGTGGTAGTAATGAACCTTTATTTATTCGAGATCGGGCATTTTGGGAACTTATGGGAAAATGATAAAAGAAAAGGAAAGAAGACTAGCTTCTTTCCTTTTTTAGATGGAAAATAGTTTTAAGTGTTGTGTTAGCATTGTAAGCAGGTGATTAAGATTTATACCAGGTTGTTTTGAGAGTGTAATTCTAAGTGTGTTCTCTGATAGAGTGTGGATATTTTCAAGAACATAGGATGGTTCTCCTAGTCCGCAAGCCGAACCACTCGAGAAGGCATATTCATCACTAAGTCTTTTAATTAAAATTTCATTACTGATTCTAGGTATCGTTATACTAATGATACCTGGAATTTTGTTATCTAGATCACCGTTGACTGATGCCTCTGAAATTGCCTCTTTTAATTCTTTAATGAAGTCTGCCTCAATTTTTTCCATGCGCGGAATATAAGTATCCATATCTCGTTTAGCAACTTCGCATGCTTTGCCAAATCCGACAATATTATGCATGGCATGAGTACCTGCTCGGAGCATATCCTCTTGAGAACCACCGTGAAAAAGAGGAGTGATTTGAGGTTTCAATCCATATTCATCATTCTTGATGTAGACTGCACCCGTGCCTTTCGGACCATATATTTTGTGTGCGGAGCAAGTTAGGAAATCGATGTTTGTTTTTTGTAGATTAACAGCCACTTTACCAATGACTTGTGTTGCATCTGTATGAAATAGAACATTATGTCGTTTGCAGATTTTTGAAATTTCATCTATTGGTTGAAGAGTTCCGATTTCGTTATTCCCCCACATAATAGTGACTAGAATTGTCTCATCAGTAATTGCTTGTTCAAGCTCTTCTATAGATATTCTTCCTTTTTGATCTACGGAAAGATAGGTAACTTGATAGCCTTTTGCTTCAAGGTATTTGCATGGTTCAAGAACTGCTTTATGTTCAATACATGTCGTAATGAGATGCTTACCTTTATTTTGATAAGCATCGGCAACACCTTTAATGATCATGTTGTTGCCTTCAGTTGCACCAGAAGTAAAAATGATTTCGTTATTATCTTCTGCATGTATAAGATCTGAAACAAGCGAGCGTGCTTGGCGTAACGCTTTCTTAGCACGCTCTGCTTGTGGATAATACTTGCTGGAAGGATTTCCATATTCAGTTTTCATATACTCAATCATGGTTTCCAAGACCTCCGGGTCAAGGGGAGTAGTGGCAGCATTATCCAAGTAAATCATTATAAGGTGCCTCCTTCAGCATAATTCATCAGGTTGATTAAGAATTTTTCTGTATTTCCAGCATAATCATATTCAGCTTTTAGCATACGAATCCCGCGCTCAAGGTGAAGTTTGATGTAATGAGGGAAGTATTCTTCATCAGTTAGTTCACGTTCTTCTCGCTGAGAAATCAGTGATTTAAAGGTAGCATCGAAATTTCCAGTTAGTACATGACGATTGAATTCCAAACCGGAAACATCATACTCCAATTCTTCCAATGGTTTTTGTTGCTTTACAGAAAGTGCTATTGCATATCGGCTAAGAATATTTGGAGTGATCTTCGTAGCATTCTTCAATTCAAGTAAGAGTTCTTGTGCTTTCCCTGAAGTTCGTAATCTAAATTGCAACTAAATCACCTCCGTTTTTTTCTCTACGACTGAACTGTTTAATTCGGCGTTAAACTCAATCTTATAGTGTTGAGCCATAAATGGTGCAAGAAGTTTTTCTTCCTTCACTCCAATTTCTGTATCAGTTGCGAGTACAATGACTTGTTCTCCGCAAGTTTTTAAGAATTGTGAAATGATATTTGCTTTATGGGAAGTGTCGAGTCTACCTAATAAAGTGTCAAACACCAAAGGGACTTGCTTCGTTGATGTTTTAAGCATTCCATACAGTAATGATAATGCATAGATCTGCCGTTCACCCGCTGATAAATTCGAATGAGGAATGACCATATCTAATTTATTGATTAATTGAATTTCGCCTTGATTTTTCCCAATTCGAATTTCTTTAATAAAATCATCTTTTCTAATTAATGTATTAAAAATGTCTGTAGCAAATGCTTCTAGGTCGTGGAATCTAGTTTGCTTTGCTTGATCTTTATAGGTTTCTAAAGCCTGTTGAACTCTAATCACGACATCAAATATGTTTCTATCTTTACGAATTTTTTTTATCTCATCAGACAGTAATTTTATCTCTTCATTTAAACTCTCTAATGAGGTTTTACGTTCATTTTGTATGTCAGTTTGTGAGTCATGCTTAAGTTTTAGCTCCGTGATAGACGTTGATGCTTGTTTGATTTCTTCAAGAAGTGTGACAAGATCTTCACCCATTGTTGTTTCGAGCTCTTTATTAATGCGAGAGATTTTCTGGTTTTGGGTATGGATTAATTCATAGTGTGATTGAAGATACTTATCTGGATAGTCTGGATTATTTATTTGTGATTTCAAGTGATGTATAAAAGCCTCATCCTCAGGAGAAATATTATAACGGAAATTTTCTTTTAATTGTGGTCTGAATTCTTCAGAAAGCAATTGTAGAATTCGGGTTATTGCTTCTTTAGAAATTTTCATTTCTTCGTTCTCTAGTGTTTCAATAATTTGACTAGAAAGTTTTGGCTTTGTTAAAGCTTTAGATACAATAAGCTGATCTCGATATTCCTTTTCATTTAACAATGACTTTGAAAGCATATTGAGTTCATCTTTCAAAATATAAAAAGGCAATAACTCATGAATGAATTCTTTTGTTTTTTGATGCATCTCTTCTTTTATTTGTGTTGCATGTTGAAGCTCTGAGCGAAGTCTTGCAGACTCTTCTTTTTTAAGTCCACCCATTGTGTGATAAAACATTTCCCTTTCTTCAAGATCAGTTTCGGCATGTTGGATTTTCAGACCTAGACGATCGATTTGAATTTCATTATCTTTGAATTGATCGAGGATAGTTTGTTTTTTTGACATCAGATTCGTATATTTTTTTTGGTTTTCATCGAGGGTGTTGTAAACTGTTTTCCGATGAACATAATTGGTTAAATCAGTTTGCAGTTGAGAGAATAAATCTAGATTATATAGGGATTCAAAGATTTCGGTTAAATCATCTGTGCCATTTTTTAAGAGAAAAAGTTTTTCGATTTTTTCGCCATCAAAAAAATAAATATCAAATAAAGATGGTGGAATAAGTTTTTGAAGGTATTGGAAAAACTCGACTGTTTCCTTGCCACTTAGGGTGTCATCATTTTTTAAAACGACAAGGTTTTCTTTCAATTTTCGACGTTTTGAGTAATGCCAGTTGCGATGAATTTCATAGCTTTGTACAGTTTGATCTTCTGTTAATTCAAAAGATAAATGAATGGAATAAGTCTGTGTAAGATCTTTTTTTGCATACTCATTTAGTTTAGTTTCGACATAAGCATAGTAGGGGGCGGAATACCCTTGGTAACCTAAGAACATTGGTCCATAAAGACAGAGCTTTAAAGCGTTTAAAAGTGTTGTTTTACCAGCACCATTTTTCCCGCTGATTAGAATTAGATTCTTTTCTGGCGTCACAGAAAAATCATATTCATGTTGATTCTTATAAATTCCAAAATTATTGAGCGTAATCTTCTTCAGTTTCATGTAAATCCACATCCTCTTTTGCTGTAATTAATTGATCCATAACTATATCTTCATGTATCCAGTCTTGTCTCAAGACACTACCTAATTTATCCATAACCCCTTTGCGAGATTTAAGACCATAAAATTCTTGTTCAAGAGTGATAAGCTTTTTAAGAAGTTCTGGTTCTAAATTTTCGTTTTGTGCGATTTCTTCCAACAAACGTACTTCATTTTTTGTGAAGACAGATTGTGCACTTTTTGGAACTTCGATTCGTTGGCCTTTGATCTCTTCATAAATAGTAATCGCTTGATTTTCCCAATCGCCAATTGCAGTCCAGTATTTTTGGATTTGTTTCACCTCTTCAGTTGTAATTAATGGTGTTTTTGGTCCAGAGATGACTTGTTCTAAATACTCAATTTCAGCTTTTAAAAGTTCGCGAAGCATTTTTTTTCTGGCTTCAAGTGTATATGGGCCTAATCCTCGTTTTGGACCTTCCTTTGTGTTTAAAAGATAAATGCTACCATTCATACGACGATTCATTCGATTTTCAGGGAGATTACGCATTTTAGCAATTGTGTTTCTGACTTTTAAAAGAGGTATTAATTCCCTATGTCCGCTTTTGATAAAACCAGTTAATGATTTATCTTGTTGTACAACAGTACAGCACCAACATCCAAAACGACTATTGCCACAAGATGGAGCATCTTTATCGATCTGTAGTGGACAATCTGCTGCATCAGTTGCATCGTTATATAGGGCTAAAAGTTCACGATTATCGGCTCCCCATGGTGATTTTACCTGCATGAGATATGTCCAGACATCATCGAGTGAAAACATTTCGATTGGTGCATAGACATATGCGTTATTTGTTGTAACGTGTTTTTTTAGAATTTTCCCTTCGATTGTATGTTTATCAATTGTTCCAGCACGAGAAGAACTCTCTTGTCTTCTAACACCTAAAACGACAATGACTTCTCCAAATTGGTCAATTTTTTCAGCTATGAAACGGTCTATCGGATTAATCTTTAAACGATCGGTACACCAGCGGAACTTCTGCCGTGGACTTGGATAGCCTTTCCCAATGAGAAGTGACCAGAAGGTGTCAGTGATTAATGGGGTTACAAAGACAGCTTCAATGGGTAGCTCATTAATATTGGCATAGCTGTTTATTAGATGGTGCTGTTTTACTACAAATTGATCAATCAAAGGATTTTCAACCAAAGTATTTGAAGACACAATATATATTTTTTTTATTCGTTTTTCTTTAGGTAGTTCATTGATTGCATTAATGACTAATTGAACAGTTGCAGTTGAATCTTTTCCACCGCTATATCCAATAACCCAAGGACGCCGGTCGTTTAAATAAACTTTCTGAATTTCTCTATGGCGTAAGGCAATGGCTTTTCGTAGTCCATGTTCTTGCAAATAATCGTTTTTCATCTATTTCTCCTTAGCAAAACTATCTTCCAACAGTTGCTCTGAATCTTTCAAAGGGATCTCAAGTAATTGTTTGACTCGAACTGCAGTTAGCCGCGTATTCTTAGAACTTTTTGTAATCCGTCCATTTTCAGAAATACATCGACCTTCCCAATCACCTCGATTTGTACGAGACCAGTCAACATCATTGATTCTTTTTAGTTGCTTTTTCCAATTTTTTTTATTACTTTGGTAGAGATCTGCTCCGATTAACCCTAGCGCTTCGATAACAACACCATAAGAAATGATGGATGATGCTCTCGTGTTAAATGGTGTAGATTCCTTATTAATTACAGCTTTCCATTCAAAAACTGTATCCAATAAAAAATCCCAGTAGTTGATTATAAAGGTTTTGATTTTTGGATCCCCGGGGTCTTCTTTTCCAATTAATTTTTGATTTGCAGAATAAAGGTTACTCAACAAGAAAAGTTTGTTAGAATACTTAGGAAGAGAAGAATTCTCTTTCTCAGTTAATTTTTCGAGTTTTGTAGAATGCTGCAACAATTCTTTCGTTAAAATTGCAATGGGATCACGTGAATCGTAAAGGATTCCAATGGAGCGGGAAGCATTCACAGCATGTTTGTTCAAATCTGAGAATAGTTGCTGGCTTCGTCGTAGTCCTTCATCATGAAAAAGAACTACAGAAATGGATTCTGTTTTCAAACTGGGATCCGCTTCTAATGCGGCTTCAATAGCATACTTTCGATGCTGGCCATCATTTATGAGTAGTCTACTGTCCATTGAAATTTGAAGCAAACCAACATCGCTAAAGTTCTCTGTTGTGGCTGGTGTGAATTGCAAATCGCCATCAACCGAGGCCGTTAATGAAGAAAACACATAGTCTTTTCTATTATTTAAAATATAGTCAGCGATATCAGGGATTCTATTTTCGTTGATCGTACGTTGAGCCCGCAAATCAGGAGGAAGCTCTTTGATTTCTTCATTGAATATAAAAAGTTTGGGTAAGATTGCAAGGGGACACATGATTACATAGTAGTCTCTTCCAGCTTGTTCACCGCGGATTGCAGGAAATGAATAATTGAAATTTGATTCCATGAAATACTCCTTACATACATAGGTTATACGTAAATCAGACATATTACGTACGTAAATATTATACTTGATTTTTGTGAAGAGTTCTAGGGATTTATGAAAGAAATAAAAACGTTTGTTCGGAGGTTGAAATGAGTAAAGATTATTATAATAAAAACGCAGAAGACTTTATCAAACGCACCGTGGAAGTGGATATGTCAGACATCTACGATTGGGTATTGGCTGGTGTTGAGGATGGCGGTCGGATTTTGGATGTGGGATTTGGTTCCGGGCGGGACAGCCTGTATTTTCTTGCCATGGGCTATGATGTAACATCCTTGGATTCTTCACAACGCTTTGTTGCCATTGGGCGGGAACTGCTTCCTGATGTGATGCTTTGTGATGTCTGCGAGATGGATTTCAGTGAAGAGTTTGATCTGGTATGGGCCAATGCGTCGCTCTTGCATCTGGATGAAGAAGGATTTGCTCTTGCAGTTGCTCGAATTGAAGAGAGCCTGGAAGAAGGCGGATGGTTCTATGTTTCCATGAAACTAGGAGACTTTGAAGGCATTCGCAATGGCAGATACTTTAAGTACTATACGCAGGATACCTTGGTGGATGCTGTGACTGCAGCCAGTTCTTTGGTGCTGGTGGATTATATGGAAACAGAAGACAGCCGGGAAGCCCATGGGGGAGAATACTGGGCCAATGCCATATTTATTAAACCAAGCGAAGAAAATGAGGATTGGATGTAGGTGGGTATAGCAAAGATGAAAGGAAAGAGGGGAAATATGTCAAAACGATTGGTGTTGATTACAGGGACAACAAGCGGACTGGGGTTGGAGACTACCAAGCAACTTGCCAAACTGGATGTTCACTTGGTTTTAGCTGCAAGAAATGGGTCCTTGCTGAAAAACAAGCCGAAGCTATGAGGCAGGAGAGCGGGAATCAACATATCGAAGTGATGTATTTGGATTTAAAGCCTACTCCGCTTCAAAACTGGCACAGATTTGGATGACCATTTACTTGGCGGAGGAATTAAAACAGAATCATATTACCGTAAATGCGGTGCATCCGGGTCAGGTGGCAACAGGGATTTGGAAAGGCGACAGTTTCTTGATGAAACTGGTTGCACCCATTAATAAGAAGCGGTACGCGTCTCCAATGGATGCTTGTGCAACTTCGGTCTACTTGGCTAGTTCCAAACAGGTAGAAGGAATCACGGGGAAGTTGTTTGAAAAGGAAAATCAAGTGAAGATGAAAGCCTTGATGGCTTATACAGATAATTTGATCGAAATCAATAAGGTGAAAGTTATTGATGTGAAACAATGATAGGTGTAGATATAAAAAATCCCGAGATATGAAGTCTCGGGATTTTTTTTGCTTTTGTGCTATGGATTTATCGATTGTTTTTAAACAGTGTATGGGTACGTTGCAAGTTTAAAGCAGAAGTCGTCTAGTTGCTTGTTTGCTTCTGAATACTGATCCGCTTGTTCTGCTTCAACGATTTCGTTATATTGTTCTTCCAGAACGGGCATATCGCATGCGGGGATTTCTCTTTCCGGCATGGTGTTCAAATATGCTTCGAATTCCAAAGGTTGTGATTCAGTTATAACTGCAGGTGCAGTCTCTAATCCAAAGATTTGTGGGGCAGTCACCAGACAGATCATGATTGCTGCTAATACCAAAATAAGATTTTTTTTCATTTATATTTCCTCCTATTTAAAGAGCCAAGTTTATTGTGTTTTTTTCTTCAAGTGCAGTATACCCGATGAAATAGGAAAAATGTAAGTTGTTAAGGAAACTTAAAAATATAAAGCGTTTTCCTACGTATTTAATTTATAATGCAACAGGAAAACGTTTTTATAAACAAATGTGCAAACGTTTTGCATGATTGAGAAGAATCAAGTATGATAGGGAAGCAGAATATGTATAGGGGAGAATGGGAAATGAGACGATTTATTATTGATACGGATCCAGGGATTGACGATGCCTTTGCCATTGGGCTGATGATGCAATCGGATGTGGAAATTTTAGGAATTACAACGGTGTCTGGGAATAATGGGATTGATTCGGTGACGGTTAATGCCTTACGCCTGGTGAATTTTTTTGATCGACCCGAGATTAACGTGTATGAAGGTGCAGGTAAACCGATTTTGCGGAAATCGGGGACATCTGACGGCTGTCATGGAACGGATGGCATGGGCGGTACCTATTTGCCTGTGGGAGATGCCAAGGTTGATCAGAAAGGCGCGGTAGATTATTTGGTCGAGACCCTTAGGGCTTCGGATGGAGAAATAGAAATTTTGGCATTGGGTCCCTTGACCAATCTGGCGCTTGCCATTCAAAAGGCGCCGGAGGCTATGGAAAAGATAAAAATGATTCATTCCATGGGGGGCGGTGTGAACCACGGCAACATTACACCCTTTGCGGAATTTAATTATTGGGTGGATCCGGAAGCGACACAAGTCGTATTCGACTTTGGCATTCCTATACGTATGGTGGGATTGAATGTAACGGAGCAATGCATTATTTCCCCGGAAGAATTTGAGCTTTTAAATGAGAAGGGCGATCGAATTTCTGAACTCTATTATAAGATGCAACAGCATTATTCGGATCACTATAAGAAGAGAAATGGAATCGATGGAGCTATCATCCATGATCTTGTAACAGCGGCAGCGATCTTTGACGAGTCTATCGTTACATTTGAAAGGCAGGATGTGCGAGTGGAAACAGAAGGCGAGAAGCGTGGAGCAACCCTGATAGAGCCGGGGAATGGGAAACCGGTGGAGCTTGGTATAGGTGTGGATGTAGAGAAATATAAAGCTTATGTGTTTGAGCATTTATTTGGAATCAGTGAAGCGGAGCTCAAAGAACTTTTATAAAGTAAGAAAACAGCATGTGAGATTTCCTCACATGCTGTTTTCGCTTTTTCATTTACTTATGGTAAACGATGAAACTATCGGAATGAAGGTGGAGCAGTTCTTGGTGCTGTTAGGTAAATGACATCACTGCCTGTGAAGGCAACGCCATCGAGATCTCTACCGATAATCGTCAGTTCCATGATGCATTCAAGATCAGGTTCAATCAACGAAAGCACATCTTCCATAGAGAACATTAAGATAAGGTCGCAATACCCATCACCTTGATGTGGTCCATGGCTTGGAGACATATCCATATAAGCCCAACGCAGTGGTTCGATTTCCATATCTTTTCCATTCATGGTTAATCGAATCGTTGGTTCATCGATACATTTAACGTTAAATTCTTCACTTCCAAGAATGGATATATCAAGCATACCCATCGGTTTTGGACAGACAACATTCTTGATGGTACCTGGTCGAATGTCGATGTCAATTTCGGTTACGACTGGAGGTGGTGAAACCTTTTGAAGGGTTAGCAGCGCCCAGGTGGTTGATAGGATTGAGTTGGTTTCATAATCATATCTAGTTTGTGGCCAAGAGTTATTAGCCAGTTGTTCATCCAAGAGCACGTCGGACACCTCGTCAAACCAATCAACTGGATTGCCGTCGACAGTCAGGATGTCAATCCCATAGGATTCAAGACCTTTCATCATTGTGAAAGTAGCTTGATAGTTTGATGGACTACCTCTCCACCCAGGATCTTGGTTAGCTACATTCCAATAATCTTCGATGAAGCCAATGGCTGCCTCGACTCTTGGATCATTCGGTGCGTATCCAAGGTAGGCCATTTGTTGCAACAGGTTCCCGGTTTTTAATATGTTGTACCAAGACCCTGGACCTATATATCCTGATCCGCCGTTCGCATCATTTTGGATGTAATTAACCCAGAGATCCAATTCCTCTTTGACAAACGTTGGAACAGTACAGTTGAACCCATAATCGGAATGCTCAGCGAAAGCCAGCCCCATTACAACGTATCCTGAAATGGAGTTGTCGCTTCTGCTCGAATTATTATTCAGAGCAGTGTAGGTCCATCCGCCTCTAAATTTGCTAGTGGGATCGGTTTGACCATATGCAAGGTAGTCAACAACGTCTTGTGCGACGTCGCCGTAGGTTTCTCCCGTAAGTGGTCCAGTGACAACGAGACGATCTGGAGTGCTTGAGGCAATAATTGCCATCAGGGCAATGCTGGTTGTGTAGGTTTCATAGCCACCGAGTGCAAAAACAACCCCATTGCCGTTTCCGTTGGAATCTGGATCCCCAGCAGTCTGCAGTCCGATAGGGGTGCTTACAGCATGTGCAAATAAGTAGTCGAGACCATTTTCGACATTTTCTTTAAATGGATAGTCAACATGAAACGGTGTGCCAAATTCTGGATCATTCAAGGCATGGGTTTCAAATTTCAGCAGTGCAAGACCGGTTCGGGCAATATCATCGCCCCAGGAACCATTTTCATGTTGCGAATCGGCCAGCCATTCCATACCGAGGTAGGTTTGTTCTGCGATCACTTCTGGTGTTGCAGCAAAAGCAGCACCTGTAAACGCTAGTGAAATCATGATCAATAGCGCTACAATTTTTCTAAAAGCTTTCATTGTTTCCTCCTTTAGATTTTTTTGAGGTTAGGTTGCAGTGAAATGTTTTTCTATGAATCATCTCCTTTTGGTGTAGTTTTCTGTGCGATCATTGTGTTTAGCAAGTTTCTACAAAACACAAAAAGACTCCCATGGAAGTGGAAGTCAGCATTCTTAACACCATAACTAATCGTTATCCGCAAACTGCGTACAACGATTTTTCATAAGGGTATTCGCTTCAAGAATGATAAACTGACAAAAAAATGCCAGATGAGTTGACTTCCTTGCTTCCTCTTTGATGTTCGTCCGCTATATGTATACCCGACAAAAAATGAAAACGGTATCTGAATCAATTATTTAAGTAAATAAAATACGAAATAAACCCATATTTTTCAATAATAATTACCGTATGCAGTAAAACACACACTTTGTTTACATACGTTTTGTGGTAATTGTATAGAAACGCGAGCGAGTTAACTTGAACAATGGAAATATGAATGTCTGAATTTGTAAGAAGTAGTCTTTTTCATGAAAATACGTTTAAGATGCAAAAAAAGTAGAAACTTATTAGTCGCTACTTTTTTTTACGTTCATATGAGATTGTTTTGTCGTTCCTTTTTATTTCCTTCATTTGATTTTTTTCGAGGATCTTGCGGGAAGGTTGATTGACCAGCAGACATGTGGCACGAATGCTCTTAACTTCCGGCTGTTGAAGTGCCCATTGTATCAAGGCCTGGAGGGCTTCTGAGCCAAAGCCTTGGCTCTGTTTGGACTCGACCAACCCATAACCAATCTCCACGGTACCCGAACTGTCAGGGGGGCCTTGGAAGCCGATGTCGCCTATAACGGTCTGGGTGTCGCGTTTGACAATCATCCAGATCTCGAAGCCGCTGGGGTGTTCCTGCGATTCAAGGATCTGATCCGCAACGGGCAGGATATCCAGGGTGTCTTTTCTTGGCCAATGGGGATCTTTTTCTATGCTAGTTCCCAGATGCGGGATTTCTTCTCCAATAATTACTGATCGAACCTGCTCGTGGCTCATGGGAATTAATAGGAGTCTTTTTGTGGTTAAGGGTTCTACATACATCATTTCACTTCCTTTTTCGACCTATTCTTTTTGTACCCAAATTAGGTCGAAACCGGAGTCTGAATCTAAAATCGGAAAAGAAAAGTGATGAAAAGTAGGTTGACTAGAAGGAGAGCGGGAACTCCGTATTTGAAGCGTGGTTTCTTTGTTTTATGATGAAATACTTTCATTCCAGAAAAGAGGCCGATGGCGCCGCCAAGGAATCCGAGAAGAAAAAGGCTTCCTTCAGGAATTCGCCATTGATTTTTAATTGCTTTTCGCTTGTCAATGCCCATGGCGAAAAAGCTTAAAAGATTGAGGAGTATGATATAGCTGATAATCAATTGTGTAAGTGGTTTCATGGCTTGTCCTTTTGTTTTCTTTTAGTATATCAAGAAAAGGATGAAGGCATTCGCTTGACGTGCCTTTTTTTTTGAATTTGTGATAAAATGGAAAGCAGAGAATACGAGGAGGAATTGACATGAATCGCTTGGACAGAGTAGTAGATCGTAAAGGGACAAATTCAGTAAAACTTACACATATGAAGAAACATTTTGGACGTGAAGATGTGATCCCCATGTGGGTTGCAGATATGGATTTTGAGTGCTCCGATGCCATGAAGGCTGCGGCTCATTTGGTTGCGGACTGGAATCTTTACGGGTATGCAGACCGAGAAACAGACTATTTCGAAGCGGTGCAGTCATGGCTTGATCGTCGATTCGATTGGAAGGTTAAAGCGGAGTGGATTGCCCATTCACCAGGCTGTGTGACTGCAATCTCCATTGCGATTCATGAGTTTACAAAAGAGGGAGACGGAATCATTATTCAAGAGCCAGTGTATTATCCATTTCGCATGCAGGTAGAGATGAATAATCGGAAATTGTTGAACAATGTTTTGCTTGAAAATGAGGGTCATTATGAGATTGATTTCGAGGATCTTCGGGTAAAGGCGAAAGAAGCGAAGATGATGATTTTCTGTTCGCCTCACAATCCGGTTGGTCGTGTTTGGACGGCAGAGGAATTGACCAAGGTGCAAACCATTTGTTTGGAAGAAGATGTCTTGATGGTTTCGGATGAAATCCATTTCGATTTGGTTCGACCGGGCATGACTCATACCATTGCGGCAACCTTAAGTGAGGCGTTCGCTAATAATACAATTACACTTACGGCACCATCAAAGTCATTTAATATGGCGGGCCAGCAAATTTCAAATATCATTATTTCGAATCCAGAATTAATGAAGCGATATGAAATCCAACGAGAAACCATGGGCATCCACAAGCCCAACAACTTGGGGATTCAACTAGCAAAAGCGGCATACAATGACAGTGAAGCTTGGTTGGACCAAGTCATTTCCTATATCTTTGAAAATTTTACGTTCGTTAAGAATTTTGTGGATGAGCGTTTGCCTGGTGTGGAGTTCCAAATCCCTGAGGGAACTTATCTGGGATGGCTTGATTTTCGAGCGTGGAATTTTAGTGATGCAAAGCTACAGGATTTTGTATACAACAAGGCCAAGGTAGGCATCAATCCAGGGTATAAATTTGGTAAGGGAGGAAGCGGGTATATGAGAATCAATGTCGCGACTTCTCGAGAAACGCTGCGCAAGGCAATGGAGCAAATCGAAGCAGCTTATCAAGAAATGGAGGCGTAATCATGAACAAAGATCCAAAAGATCGGAAAGATTTAGAAGGCGATGTACTTCCATTAAATGAAGCTATAGAAGTGGAATTGATGGATGAAACACGAGAAGAAGTAGAGTCGATTGAAGAAGGATTTGAAACCATTGAAGATGAGCTAGAGGAAACAGAGATCCTTGAAGAAACTGAAGTGGAAGTCAATGCTGCCAATGTAGAAAGTGAAGAAGAAACGGTTGATGTTTCGATTTTAGAAAAACAAGCAGTAACGGCAGAAAAAATTGTGTTTTTAGATTACCCTGCCCTCTTTGAAAAGTCGATTCAGGCCTATCGTGACGCATGGTTTGATCTTTCTGTGAAAGACTATTATACGGTTGATGATACCGTGTCTGGTTTTAAAAAGTTCTTTAATCAACGGAACCTGGATAAACTAGAGGATGAATTGTTATCCTTGTCAGAGAAGTGGCATGCCAATCGATCAGAGACCTATGCAAAGATCAAGAAGCTGATGAAAAAAGGTTTGAACTTGAGTGATGATAGTCTGGATTGGCTCTTGCGGGATGAAACCTTGGTGGCCATGCGTGCCTATTTCAATCGTGCAAGACTGTTGAACCCCGAGTTATCCATGAACGATGTAGTCGGTGGATTTTGGCAAGTCATGTGGATGATGGCGGTTCGCGAAGCGGCCGGGCAAGAAATGAAATTAACCGACCCAATCTTTGGCTATGCCCTGTTGCCTATGTATGCGGATTATTTGGTCAATACCGTTAAGATGGAGTCTGCTGAACAAGCCACTTCCATTGATAAACTGTTGGCCATGGTTCGTGGACAAGACATCGTGATTCGGAATTTAAAGGACAAGGAAATTCGTGAGTTGGTCGATGCAGTTGAAAAGGACTACGATCGTGGTCTTGATACTGAAATTTATATTTGCATGGAGCAGATGGTAACCACAACCATGAAAGCCTACGAGGAGCAAAAAGGGATGGCTCTTCCCTTCCTGAAAGATTTGCTGGGCGCGTCTATGACAAGAAGCATGACGCGAAGTATTGCCCGCAGCCAGGCTGCTTTGGGAACGCTCAAAGAAGCTGAATTTGATTTCTTTGCCGGTCAGGGTATGCTGGAAGGTTTTGTAGAGGAGTTTGCGAATCTTGCCTTTGATTTGGAACGCAAGCATTCAACCATATTCACGGTTGCTTCAAAGGTGGGTTCATTAGATGACTTCGCCGATAAGCTTTTGCATTTCACCGATGAGATGTTATCTAGATCCAAGGAATACTATGATGGAAGATTAACACCGTTTTACTCCTTATTGATGGATACCTATCGCATGAAGATTATGATGACGGTTATTGAGAATAAGAAGATGTTCTCTAAGGGATACTATAAAGAAATTTCTAAATTTGCTGTGATCAAACCAAGTTATTTGAGCCGTTTGGAAGAGCGTTGGATTGAGAAACAAAAGCTGAAAGAGATTTTGGATCAATTGCTATCAACCGAAATTAGAGACTAGAGGAGAAATAATGAATAATATGGAATATAACGATATTTATCCAGAAGTAAAAGAAGATGTGGTGAGTGTTAAGGATTGGTTGCTGGTGATGCTCTTAATGAGTATTCCTTTTGTGAATTTGATCATGCCTTTTGTATGGGCATTTGGCGGTGGAGATATTCCGGAAAGTAAAAAGAACTGGGCCAAGGCCATGCTTTTATGGGCTTTGATTATCATTGGCTTGTATATTGTACTGCTGGTTGTTTTTGGATTCTCCATTATGTCATTGGCAGACTCCTATTAGAAAAACTAGACAAAGAAATTCTTTTTTGATAAACTAGGAGCGTTGAATAGAAGAGACTGTGAATGGACCTAGTAGGGGATTGAAAAGTTATCAAGCGAGTCGTTGGTTGGTGTGAAACGACAACTTTTTCCTTGAACTCAGCCGGGAGTCAATCCTTGTAAAAGGATCGGTGAAAACCGTTATCTAAAGAAGAGGGCATAACTGCCAACTAGAGTGGTACCGCGGGTTTTCTCGTCTCTAAACAAGACAAGAATGCTCGCTTTTTTATAGAATCGAAAGGAGAACGATCATGCAAATAAAAACTTATGAGCCTGGCGAGATTGAAAAGAAATGGCAAGGCCGCTGGGAAGAATTACAATGCTATGCAGCAACGAATGATTTGGATAAGGAAAAGTTCTATGCCTTGATTGAATTCCCTTATCCGTCTGGAAAAGGACTTCACGTAGGACACCCTCGTCCCTATACAGCTTTGGACATTGTGGCCAGAAAACGCCGCTTGGAAGGATATAATGTTTTATTCCCCATGGGATGGGATGCATTCGGTCTTCCAACGGAAAACTATGCCATTAAGAACAAGGTTCATCCTGCAACGGTAACTAAAGAGAATGTGGCGAGATTCAAGTCGCAATTGCAATCCTTAGGTTTCTCATTTGATTGGGCCCGGGAAGTCAATACGACGGATCCCAACTACTACAAATGGACCCAATGGATTTTCCTTCAATTGTTTAAAAAGGGCTTGGCTTATAAAAAAGAATTCCCCATCAACTGGTGTACAAGCTGTAAGGTTGGCTTGGCCAATGAGGAAGTTGTCAACGGTGTTTGTGAACGTTGTGGTTCTCAAGTTGTTCAAAAGGTCAAAAACCAGTGGATGTTGAAAATTACCGAGTACGCGGATCGTTTGATCCAAGACTTGGATGAAGTGGATTATTCAGAAAGAATCAAGACTCAACAGAAAAACTGGATCGGTAAATCCAAAGGGATGGAAGTTGATTTTGCTATCGCTGGATCCGATGACAAGCTGCGGGTTTACACAACACGTCCGGATACTTTGTATGGAGCAACTTACATGGTAATGTCTCCTGAGCATCCCTATATCAAAAAGTACGCCGATCGCATTCAGAATATGGATGCCCTTGAAGCCTATAAGGTGGCGGCTTCAAAGAAATCTGAGTTTGAACGTACGGAATTGGTTAAAGAGAAAACCGGAGTTGAAATCGATGGCTTGATGGCCATTAATCCAGTTAATGATCAAGAAATTCCAATCTGGATTTCAGATTACGTTTTAATGAGCTATGGTACCGGTGCGATTATGGCCGTACCAGCACATGACACCCGTGACTGGGAATTTGCCAAGAAATTTGATTTGCCAATTGTAGAAGTGGTTGCAGGCGGCAAGGTGGATGAAGAAGCTTTTACGGATATCGCAGAAGGAATCATGATTAATTCCCCGGTGATCGATGGCTTGTCCGTGGCAGATGCCAAAGTGAAGATTGCTGATTTCATCGTAGAAAAAGGGATTGGTGAGAAAAAGACCAACTTCAAATTGCGCGATTGGGTCTTCTCGCGTCAGCGTTACTGGGGCGAACCAATTCCAATGGTTTACTGTGAAAAATGTGGTTGGCAGCCAATCGATGAGTCAGAATTGCCTTTGTTGTTGCCGGAGGTTGAATCTCCTGCACCGACTGAAACTGGAGAGTCTCCATTGGCGAATATGATGGACTGGCGTAGAACTACGTGTCCGCATTGCGGCGGGGAAGCCCTTCGCGAAACGGATACCATGCCTCAATGGGCGGGTTCAAGCTGGTATTTCCTACGATATATCGATCCGGATAACAGCAAAGCCTTGGCTGATCCTGAATTGTTGAAATACTGGTTGACTGTCGACTGGTACAATGGCGGTATGGAGCATACAACCCTTCACTTGTTGTATTCTCGATTCTGGCATAAAGTTTTGTATGATATCGGTGCGGTTCCAACAAAAGAACCTTATCAAAAAAGAACAAGTCATGGTATGATCTTGGGATCTAATGGCGAGAAGATGAGCAAGTCTCGTGGAAATGTGGTCAATCCAGACGAAGTGGTTGATGAATATGGTGCGGATACTCTTCGCATGTACGAAATGTTTATCGGTGACTTTGAGAAGAGCGTGCCTTGGTCCATGAATGGGGTAAAAGGTTGCCGTCGATTCTTAGACAAGGTTTGGAAGCTGCAAGGCATGTTAGTGGATGGTGAAGCGTACTCCAAGGAATTGGAAACCATCATGCACAAGACCATCAAGAAGGTTTCTCATGACTTTGAAACATTGAAATACAACACGGCCGTTGCGCAGATGATGACCTTTGTCAATGAAGTGATGAAGGTTGGCAAGATCAATCGCGCCGAGTTTAAATCCCTTCTTATTCTGTTGAATCCAGTTTCTCCTCATGTAACGGAAGAGATGTGGGTAGAAAATGGATACGAAGGATACTTGCATCAGTCGACTTGGCCAACATTTGATGAAGCCAAGACGGTGGATTCAGTGATTCAAATGGCGGTTCAAATTAACGGCAAGGTACGTGGTACCATCACCATTCCAAAAGATGCTGACAAGGAAATTGCGAAAGCGGCTGCCATGGCAGAAGAAAATATCATGGCGCATTTGGAAGGCAAGAATATTGTAAAAGAGATATTCGTTCCGGGACGAATTTTTAACATCGTTGTGAAATAAACATTAGAACCCTCTCGAACGAGAGGGTTCTTTTTTGGAGGCACTTATGGGAAATCAAGAAAGTAGAGGCCGATTTGCTCCAAGTCCATCGGGACGGATGCATCTGGGAAATGTGTGGGCCATGCTGGCAGCCTGGTTGTCAATGCGGAAACAAGGGGGGACCATGATCCTTCGCATGGAGGATTTGGATCCATCTCGTTCCAAGCAGATCTATGCCGATCAAATGATGGAGGATTTGGCTTGGCTGGGTCTTAGCTATGAAGAGGGACCCGACTGTGGAGGGGCGTATGGCCCTTATACTCAGGAAGAACGGCGAAATTTATACGAAGAAGCAATGAATCGATTAAAGGTGCAGGGGCACCTCTACCCGTGTTATTGTTCAAGGAAAGATTTGCAGGCGGTACGTGCACCCCATCGTGGCGAAGGAGCCAATGCCTATCCTGGAACCTGTAGATATTTATCTGATGAAGAACGAAAACTTCGAGCAGAAAAAAAAGCGCCTGCCATGCGGTTTTTGATGCCGGATCGTGAGGATTGTTTTGTTGATTTGAATTATGGCAAGCAATGTCAGTCGCTGCAATCTGAAACCGGCGATTTTATTCTGCGCCGGTCCGATGGCATTCATGCCTATCAATTGGCTGTAGTGGTGGATGATGCTTTGATGGGGATCACAGAAGTGGTTAGGGGAGCAGACCTTTTATCCTCTAGCCATCGACAACGAATTCTCTATGAAAGCTTGGGCTATTCCTCCCCAAAATTCGGCCATGTACCACTATTGATGGGACGAGATGGGAGACGGATGAGCAAGAGGTTTCAATCCTTGGATTTGGGGCAATTAAAAAGTATAGGCTGGAAACCTGAAGAACTGTGGGGGCTCTTGCTTTTTGAAGCGGGCATGATGGAGAAAGAGGAAGCGGTCACCCTGCAGGAAGCCATTGAAATTTTTTCTTGGGAGACCATGGGGCAGACCGATCTGAAGATTGATCTGCAACGATTGGAACGTTAGGAATGAAAGGGTAAAAAGACGTCACTTTTGTGGCGTCTTTTTGATAAAAAAAGTGTTGCAAGTTTCCTTTTTTGTGCTATTATTATGATCTGATTCAAAATATAGAATGAAACAAAAAACAAAAAATGAGATGAAAAGTTGGAGAAAACATGAGTAAGTTACTGCTGATCATACTGATACAACTTATATACGTGCCATTATTAACCTTGCGCACCATTACCATGGTTAAGAATCTTAAATTGTTAACCACTATTTTCGGATTTCTTGAAGCCTTTACCTATGTATTTGGCTTGGCGATCGTCCTGTCGGGCGAGCAAAATGTAATTGAGATGGTTGTCTATGCCTTAGGATTTGCCTTAGGGCTTTTTGTGGGCATATTTGTCGAACAGAAAATGGCGATTGGTTTTGTTACCCTTTCGGTTAATATTAATCATCCCAATAAAGTCCTTGTCGATCATTTACGATCGTTGGGCTATGGTGTTACTGTTTTTCAAGGAGAAGGGCGTGATGGTGTCCGGTTCCGTTTGGAAATTTTAACAAAAAGGCGAAAAGAAAAGGAATTGTATCGCATTATTGATGAATTTGAGCCAACGGCATTTCTGATTTCCTATGAGCCCAAAACATTCAAAGGTGGTTATTTGTCAGAAATGATGAAACGTCGTTCCAAACAAAAACAAGGGGTAGCTGCAGAGGGGAAAATCAAACCGCATGTTATGAAACGCGGCGTGAATGAAGTGAGAAGAGAAACCGCTGAGTTTTCTAAAACATGGAAGAAATTCTAGCGGTTTTGTGAATGTAGTTGAGCAACAAGAATGGTGTTGCAGAGCATTTGTTTGCTAGTAAGTCGTGATAGGAAAAACGGCCCCTATAAAAGACGGAGCAATATGTAGATTGTCTTTTATGGGGGGCGTTTTTTCATTACGCAATATTATTTTTTCGAAAGTTTCTCGCAGGCGGTAGGTGTGCCTGTTTCGCAGTGATGCTCTTTGCATTCAATGCAATTTCCGTGTCTTGGACACGCAGAAGTACAAGGACAATTGGGATTCAAGTTTGGTTTGGTCATTTTTTTCACCTCCAAATAAAAGAAATCTGATTAGGAGAATAGAGTAGAGGATTGTTCCACAGTCAATTTAGTTAATTTAGCAAAGGAATTGATCAGTCTGTTTTTGACGTATAAGTTTGAATGATTTCCTCGCATATTTCATGAGAGGATAAAGACAGTTCTAAGGGCTCAATTGATTTTTCCGGCGACTCGATATAGCCAAAGAAAGCTTCCATGGTCTGTTTAAATCCTCTTCGTTCAGAAATGGGGGTCCAGTCCTTATGTTTGGATATGGTCTTTTGTCCATTTTTATAATGGTGAACGGTTTCAAGGTCTTCGATAATCCATTTTTCTTGTGTGGCTGAAAACTCGAGCCTCTCTTCGTTGGCCCCAGATTGCCGGTTCATAATTGCCAAGCCAGTCTTGTTTTTTGTTTGAATCATTAGGGAGACATGTTGGAGCTTATGGCCATTCATTTTTACGGTGGAAGTGGTGGTAATAGGTTGCTCCTTAAGCAAGTAGAGAAGGGTATCGACAATATGAATAAAATCATCGTAAATCAACTCACGCAGACCCAATGTTAGGGTTTGGCGATTTTTTTGAATGACAACCAGATCTCCATCAATTTTTGTTAGTGGTTGGATATGAGGAGCAAAACGACGATTGAATCCAACCATAAGCACCAGGTGTTTTTCTTTTGCTAGCGTGCAAAGTTCTCTGCTTTCCAGTATGGATTCAGAGATGGGCTTGTCCACATAAACATGAATATTTGATTCAAGGAAATATCGAATGATTGAAGCATGCGCATTTGTAGCGGCATGAATAAAAACAGCATCAACTTGATCAATTTCAACCAAGTCTGTGTATTTGAGTCTACCGTTTTTGAAGTGGTATTTTGATTGGATTAGGTCTAGGCGTTCTTTGTTTCTTGTACATGGAATGAACTCATGATCAGGAAAAGATGATAATAGCGGCAGGTATGCCTTTTCTGCAATATTTCCAAGTCCGATTACGCCAATTTTCATATTTCCGCTCCTTTTTGTTTTCAAAAATTTTGTGAGATTTCGTTCTCTAGTGAACAGGCAAAGCCTAGGCTCTTATATTTTTACGGCTCGTTAGTATCCAATATACGGCAAGAATACCCACCGTATATGCGAGGAGATCACTCCATAAAAAACCTTGCCCGAGGATGAGTTTTCCAGGTATTGTTCTTCTAATTTGCTTTATCCATTGAGCTTGATACAATTGACTAAACTCGATGAGATAACAGAGTAAAAGACTCATTGCGGCTACAGTGCGATTCGTTTTTTTCACATGGATGAACTTTACCATAAAGAAAATTAAAATACCGTAAAGTGCATCGCCGATCCATAAAGGGACAAAGGTGATTGCTCTTGAAGCCAGTCCCAAAAGGATGGTGAAGTTTATCCAGAGCAAAGCATTAATTCTTGTTTTATCCATAAAATTCCTCTCCGTCTCACGTCGACATCCATTTTCTGTTTCTATTCTATTCCAAATCAAAACAAGTATAAATAAGTTTCTCTGCTTTGCAGTTCATTGTATGAAAAAACAGGAACATCCAGCCTTGGATATCCCTGTTAGCGTACCCGTCTTCTATTTTGAATATGGTGAAGAAACAGATCCCAATCGTCGGATGAGTTTGATGTAATAGGTCACACTTTTAAGAACCGAGTCGACGGGTATTCGCTCATTGTTACTGTGAATCAGGTTCAATTCCTCCTGGGTGATTTCCATGGGTGCAAAGCGCAATACATTATCACAAATTGCATGGAAGTGTCTGGAATCTGTACCTGCAATCATCAAATATGGTGAGACCACCGCTTGAGGCCAAATATCTAAAATTGTATCTTCAAGGGCTCTAAATGCATTGGATTGTAGTGGCGAAATGGGTGAAGCTTCTCTTCCATTTAGCACTTGAATGGTGTGAGGAACTTTTACCAAGCTGCTGATGTGGTTGATGGTGGAATCCATGGTATCGGTATTCAAAATGCGTGCATTGATGCCAATGGTGCCTTTTGGCGGCAAAACATTATAGGCTTTCGAGCCTTCCAACACAGTGACGGCAGTGGTCGTTCGAATGAGGGCATTCATTTGCCCACCCTGTTTTTTGAAAAGGATTGTCAACAAGGGT
The DNA here is from genome assembly GCA_036323355.1 of Gottschalkiaceae bacterium SANA. Classification (GTDB taxonomy): domain Bacteria; phylum Bacillota; class Clostridia; order Tissierellales; family GPF-1; genus GPF-1. The sequence continues at coordinate 849,816 of AP028876.1, forward strand.
TTGAATAGCCACATATTCGCAAAGATGATTTTGTAGCCAAAAGTGGAATGGCGACCCAATCGGTTGAACATCTCCAATACGGGTTCCATAAATACTGGCTTCATGGTTTTATTTTCCAAGTCAGCCATCAATTTGCCCATAGCACCGGTTATGCCATGGCGAGGGGGAGCGGAAGCGTGTCCGCCCTTGCTTTCAAATTGTACTTGCAGATCAATATAGCCTTTTTCGCCTAGACCGATTACAGCGGTCTGTTTATTGACCCCTGGGAAGATGCCGTCTTTTATCACAACACCGCCTTCATCTAATACCATTTGTGGTTTTATCCCTTTGTTTTTCAAATGGTTGACAATGGCTGATGCGGATTCTCCACTGATTTCTTCATCGCCCGAAAAGGAAAAGTAGATGTCTTGACTGGGAACAAAGCCTTCCTTGATCAAGTGCTCTGCAGATTCCATGACACTAAGCAGGGTGCATTTTGTATCGAGGGTACCCCGGCCCCAGACAATGCCGTCAATGACGGCTGCTTCAAAAGGGGGAACATCCCATGCTGATTCCTCGGCAGGCACCACATCGTAGTGGGACATCAAAACGATAGGATCTTCTTGTGATGTGCCTTTCCAATGATAGAGTATACCGGTTTCTCCAAGATATTGGCAGGTGCAGTTTTTGTTGACTTCTGGGTAAAGAGAGACCAAAGATTTTTGAAAGGCTTGGAATGCTGCCAAGTCTGTTTGGTTTTTATCGATATGAGAAACTGTTTTATGGCGCAAGAGTTGTCTGAAGTGTTCAATGATTTGTTCACCATCTAAGACTTCTTCTGGCGTTTGCTCAATTGTCGTTTGAAGGGGTTGAAATAGAATTGCTCGTGCCAAAAGAACGACTATCAGAATACATAGCAAAAGTAATGGAATCATAAGACACCTCGCTTATACATGATACGCGCGCTTACAATGGCGATGATTGCACCAACAGGGACAAACATGGAAACGGCAGAGGCTAAAGATGGGATCAAAGAGAAAATGACAACCATAAAAATCAGTGGGATGGCTGCAATCTTCGCATTCTTGCTGACATAGACGACAGCCAGTCCGCCAAACAAGGCAGGTAAAATTTGATCAAAGGCAGGTTTTAAGAGCTCTGAATTTAAAATCGGTGTGAGGGGTGCCATCATAAAGACGCCGATTGCGATAATGATCACCGTCACGATAGAACTGGTGGCAACCGCAAGGGTAGAGATGATTTCGCCTTCTTTGCTACCCTGTTTGTAACCCGAATTTTCCAGTGCCATCAAGGTACATGGAACCTTTAAATTGGTGAGGTTTCCTGTTACAAAACCCAGATAGGAACCGCCAGTACCCAACATGGGGGTAAAGGTGATGATCTCAATTAAAGCAACTGTCCAGAAAATTGGTGCGACGCCGAGTAGTCCTTTTGCAACATCTTTAAAGACTGGATGTACGTCATAATAGGCACCAACAACGATCGGTACCGCCAACATAAACAAAAAGGTGAGCCCCATCCATAGGCGACCATAACGATGGGTTTGTTCGATAAAGAGATCCTTTGATTCATGTGATTCTTGTCGATTTATGGGTTTTCTCATTTCAGCTGTATTTTTCATATTATCCTCCTATGATCCCGGTGATGAAGATGGAGAAAGCCATCCCACTCAACATAGAGATTGGCAGTGCATAATCTTCCAGTGCCTTCACTTTATACTTCTTAAGGAGCAGACCGATGACGATCATAACTGCCGCTGAAAACATCATGACAAATACACTGATAAAGCCGACTAATCCTTGTGAAACATCTTTAAAGACGACCCCTAGAAAAGCGCTGATCATGCCCATAAAGAGTGCAGTCATAAAATGCTCGCTCCAGACTGGGTCTCTTTTTTTGATGACGGACATGCCGGTTTGAAACTTCTTTAAGAATAAAGGAATGAGGAGCATGCTGGGAATGATGCCAAGTGTCATAACCCAAAGAATGGTCACATAGATCTGACCGGAAGAAATGGCTTCAGAAATGGAGATACCCATTGTAGCAGCCGCAGAAGCCGCTGCTGTCAACTCGTAAGTAATGGCACCCAGAATTGATAAACGCAGCCAGGGGAGTGGCAGTCCCAAAAACTTGGAAAGTGTAATCACCCCAAGTAAAATGGATACGGCGGGTGCTACGGTAAAGGCGATGCTGGTTTTTACCGTTCGCATTAAAACTTTTTTCTCCATACCCATCCTGATTCCTTCTTGGTATGCCCTCATTAGGAAAAATATTGCCTGACATAAAACGAATACGATAAAAGTGCCTGATACGATAAATAAAAATGCGCTGTTTAAATTAAACATCCTTTCCTCCTATCCAAAGTTTTTCTATTCTTTCGAAACATTCATCCAGCAAATCAATGGCATGATTGACTTCGTTTTGCATAATACTATCTTCAATTTCTTGAAACAATCGACTAACCTCTTTGGAATCGATACAGCATGCGGCAACATTCAAAATGCCCGTACGGAATTCATTGATCAACATGGGATAAACACCATTGCCGCATTGGCGGCAGTAGTCGAAAAAGAGATCAAAATAATCTTCTGCAGTATGTAATCTGATTTCAGTCGCTTGTTTTTCAATGGATTCAAAGCAGCGAAGGACATTTTTAAAATTGTCCTTAATGAAGATCAGCATGTCGTGATTGAACTTTCTAGAGAGGACTTCCTTACTCTGCTGGCTGATCTCCTCGATGAGGCTAAGACGGCCTGACACTTTAAAATCAAGAATCTGGATGCCTTTGCGTGGTCGTATGATCAAAACGCCTTTGTCTTCAAGTCGAATGATGGCTTTATGAACCACTGGACGACTACAATCGTACTTGATTGCTAATTGCCGTTCGGGTTGCATCATTTGACCAGCTTGTAATTGACCGGATAAAATTTCGTTTAAAATACGTTGTTCCACTTGCAATTCTTTAGACATAAGAACCTCCTGTGGTATTACCACACTGTAATTTTATGTCAAGCAAGGTCAAGGGTCAAGGGTATTCAATTTGTTGTTGGGATACACAAAGGATACATCGGTTAGTTATGATAGATTGAGAAATCAAATCAGAATCAAATCGATTGTGCGAGAGAAAGAAGTAAAAACTAGCTTGTGATCTTAGTTTCAGCTAAGAATCGTTACCGGTGGCAAAGAGAATTTTGTGTCAAGTAGGTATGACGAAAGGATAGGATGGAGATTATGATGAAGAAAAAAATGATTGTGGTCGTGATGGTCGGCATTGCTCTGCTTCTTGTTGGATTGGGTGTGTCGAAAGTATTTGGACTTGGATTTAAGAAGGTTGCAGTCGAAGAACTCGATGTGCCTGGATGGAGAATGGAGCAAAGTATAAGCAACCCTAATTACGAGTTCTATAAAGATGAGTACGATATTGTTCGCAACACGGATGCCTTAAGCGGGGCTGCTAAGAAATATTACAGCAAATACATGGACTACAAGGCGCCAAACGGCAAGGCCATTCGATTGCTTGCCATGGATCAAGTGAAGGATGAACAACTTTTATATGCTCATAGCATCCTGAGTTTTTATTTATCAAGCAATGAGAATATTGATAAAACATCGATAGCAAATCAAATGGCTGATAGCCATACAGTTTTAATCATTCCTAATGGGGCTGATCGCGATGGGAAAACACCCATGGCTGCAATGGCGCTTGGTCAAAACTTGAATCAAATGGAGATTGCAAATGTCGGTTCTAAATGGTATATCGACTGTGACTACCAACATCGAGATGCATCCTTTGAAGAAATTTTTCATATGGTTCATGATTATGGGGTTGGAACAAGGCAAAATCCAGGTGCAGATCCAGCAATAGCAGAAATGATTGGGCTTGCAAAGGATCACGCTCTTCCTCTTAGGGAGTCTGACTGGGGGAAAAAGGGGCTATGGGGATTTAATAGCGTGAATTGGCTCAAAGAACTGTCTAAAGAAGGAAGTCTGGAACAAGAGTATATTGTATCGGTCATCGACAGTTATTATGGGTTATGGGATTCATGGGCAGATGGCCAAGGTGGAATGTGGGGAATTTACTGCGCAAAAAACAGAAAGGAAATCGCTGAGAAAGACCCCAAGGGAAAAGCCATAGTTGACTATTTTTTGAATGAAAATATTGACCAAATGCTGAGAGTAGATCCATCCTTTGAGGGTGAGTTTTTTATGACTCAGGAGGAAAGCAAACCCTATACGACAAAGTCACAGTATTTGCAGAAGATCAGCCTTACCGGCAGTAAGGATAGTGCCCTTTCAGCAAACGAGCTGGATAATACTTTAATGGGAAATAGTGGATTTAATCGAATCGATGGTAAATCAGGTAATGATGTTGTACAATTCCGTGGTCATTCAGGCCAATACACAATTGTGCAGAAAAATAGTGAAATTGTGGTAACCGATCAAGTTCAAGGGAGAGACGGAGTGAATACACTGATCAATATCGAGCTGCTAAGATTCACTGACAAAGATCTAAAAATGGAAGAACACTCAATGTAAGTAAGCATAGTCGCCTCTAGGAAAAGAACTGCCTCGTAAAAATAGGGACAGTTCTTTTCCTATGGGCTGATGGGTACAAGATTCGTGACCATTTCATTCGATGCATAGCTGCTGACGGTGTGATAAAATGAGAATACGTATTTGTATGTGGCAGGAAGAGAAAGAAAGGGGAAATGGATTGATGAAGGCGATTTTAGTTGCAGATGATGAGAAAAAGATTCGGGAGTTTATCCGTTTTTTTTTGGAGAGAGAAGGATATTCTGTGATCGAAGCGAGTAACGGCAAAGAGGCTGTTGCATGTCTGCGTGAAAAGGAAGTTTCATTGATCATACTAGACTTGTTGATGCCCGAAATGAATGGTTTTGAGGCATGTGAATCCATACGAACATTTTCTGATGTTCCGATATTGATGCTGACTGCAGTGGAAGGCGAACAAGATCATATCGATGGCTATACGGCAGGAGCGGATGACTATATCACAAAACCTTTCAAAATTAAAATTTTATTGGCAAAGATCAATCGAATCCTCGGCAAGAACAACCAGGGATTTTTACAGGTACAGGAGCTCAAAATCAATTTTGAAAGTAAGCAAGTAATGGTGGAGGAAAGTCAAGTTGTGCTTGCGCCAAAAGAGTATGAACTCTTGGAGTATATGGTTGCCAATAAGAATATTGTCTTGTCGCGAGAGCGAATATTAGAATATGTATGGGGATACGATTTTGAAGGTGGAACCCGCGTTGTAGATAATCATATTAAAAAGTTGAGAGGAAAATTGGATTCTTTTAGCAGACGAATTAAAACGGTTGTTGGGTCTGGTTATAAGATTGAGGGATGAAGATGAGGAAAAGTATCGTTAGAAAGGTATTTATATCGATTGTTTCAATATTAACGGTGACCCTATGTTTGCAAGTATTCTTTCAAATGACGATTATGCCAAAGCTGTATGTTGTTATGAAATCAAGAGAAACAGAAAAACAATTCTTGACCTTTGTTGAGGATTATCGAAATGATGTTTGGACAAAAGAAGAGCTAAATGCATTAACAGAAGAATATCGAACAAGCACCGCGTCCCCAATTCTGGTGTTGGATCAAAATCTTGTTATCCAGAATGATCGCTTTTTTGAAAGGATGAACTATATTGTTGTGGAGAGTGGAAATAAACGAATAAAAGTCCTAATTGGTAATCGTGTTGATGAAGAGGGACGTTTATTTCCTGAGTTTGCAGAGTTGACAATGTTCAGCCATGTTGAAGTGAAAGGGGGCATGCTACATGGCGACCAGGTCATGCTCTTAGATTACGACTTGGACAGCCCATTAATTCAAGATGAAATTCACTTGTCTGGGACTATTGTTCAGACCCATTACATCAGGCGTGATCAAGGGGTATACAGTTATCAGTCAGACAAATTACTAAGAGAAGCAGGCACTTTTTTTGCAGAGAATGCCGGCAAGGATGAAGAGGGTACCTTTCGGGAGACGGAGACCGGTTTAGATATTCGTATTCGTGCACAAGAGCAGCCCGATCAGTCTTGGGTGATTGGGCTATTTACGATAGAAGATATATCTGAGACTTTTTTAGTTTTGAATAATTACTATATCTATATTTTTGGTCTTCAATTGTTGCTTTTTGCCATGCTGGCAATGGTCTACTCCCGTTGGATTACCAAACCCTTGCGTGTGCTTTCCAAAGAGGCTGACAGAATTTCTCATTTGGATTTTTCCCAGGAAAGTCAGGTCCGTACCGGAGATGAATTGGAAGATCTTTCCCATAGCTTGAATCGAATATCAAAAAATATGGAAAAAAATATTGCATTATTAAAAGAAGACGCACAAAAAAAAGAAGCAAACGAACAACGTATGCGCGAGCTATTGGCCAACCTTTCTCATGAATTCAAAACGCCTTTGGGTATTATGTCGGGTTTTCTAGAGATGCTGGAAGTAACGGATGACAATAAAACTTATTATATTCAAACCATAGCAGAGGAGATTGACAAGTTAAATGGACTTACGAAAGAGACTCTCTTACTCTGTGAAAGCGAAGGTGGATCCACGCAGTTAAACATGGAAGTGCAAAGTTTTGGTGAATTTGTGAATCTGGAGAAGTTTGAGCGTCAAATCGAAGAGAAAAACTTGCGGGTAATTCATCGGATTCAAGACGCGCTGGTTATATGCGACGCTAGAAAAATACAAATCGTGATTGATAATTTAATGAGCAATGCAATCAAGTATTCACCGGCGGGAGAGTCTATCATAATCGAGTCACTTATTGCAGACCATGAATTGAGCGTATCAATTAAAAACACTGGTTCAAACTTATCGGATGAAGAAATGACCAGGGTTTGGGAGAAATACTACAGGACGGAAAAATCCAGAAATAAACGCTATGGCGGGAATGGGATTGGTCTCACCATTGTAAGAAATATTTTAGAAAAGCATAGAAGTGAGTTTGGCGTAGTCAGTGAAAACAATGCAGTTGTTTTTTTCTTTACTTTGCCAATCGTTCAAGACGAGGAACTAAAGTAAGCGGAAGATGCGTGGAGGGGAGACTATGGTTATAATTGTCGCAGGTCATTCAAGGTCTGGTAAATCAACAATCGCTAAAAGAATTGCAGCTGAGATGCAAATGAATTATATTCCTTTTGATAGCTTGATTTCTACCTTGGAGAATTTGTATCCAGAAATCGGCATTCTACATTTGGACGAGAATCGTTCTTTTAGTAAAAAACTTGCGGGGTTTGTCGATGAATTCATCACACATATTTCCTATGAAGAAATTGATGTTGTGATCGATTTGTATCAATTGTTTCCGGAAGATTATATCAGTATGAAAAATAAGCAAGAGACTGAGATCCTTTATATCGGTTCCACTCATGTAAATGCCGAGGAAAAATTAGTAGATCTTCGACGTTTTGAGCGAAAGAAGGATTGGACACGAGATGTTAACGACGATGAGATGAAGAAAATTTTAGAAGGATTCTTGGCTGAGGGCATTTTGATGGAAAAGCAATGTAGTCAATGGGGGCTTCCTTTTGTTGATAGCAGTCATCGCTTTGATGAGGCCATTGAGGAAAGCGTAGGATACTTGCGAAAAGTGATCGAAGCGAGACGGTAATCAAAGCAATTGATTCAATGTTCCATTAGAAAGGAAGTTTTCGACTGGGTATAGAATAGATAGTAATGAAATCAGAGTATAGAAAAACTTTATGCGTTGTGAGAATAAGGAGGTGGTTTGAAGATGAATTTGATAATTAATGGAATAACGAATTCGAATTTCAGTGAGTTTGAAACAAAATTGGAAGAGATGGATCGTAAGGATTTGGTGTACTTCAAGCTAAGAGAACTTAATATCAACTATTGTCAGGGTTGTTGGGATTGTTGGGTGAAGACACCGGGGATATGTGCCCTGAAAGATGACTATGAGCAGATTTTGTCTCGAATTCCTTCAGCAGATCAACTAACCATAATTACGCCCATTCTTGCAGGGTATGAATCTTCATTGATTAAGAAGTTCAAAGATCGCTTGATCCCGATGATTCATCCATACATAGAGAGTTATCAAGGAGAACAGCATCATAGACGGAGATACGATAAATTGCCTGATATCAAGGTGATTGTGCTTGAGGATGAGGATACAACGGATGAAGACATTGCCATATTGACAGAGCTTTATGAAAGAACGTCCTTTAATCTTAGGAATAAATTGATTGAGCTTGTCCGAATTAAGGAAGGAGCTGAATTTGAACATGTCTTTACTCATATTTAATGGCAGTCCCAGAGGTGAAAAGAGTAATTCTGATATCATTATTTCATGGTTTGTGGAAGGTTTTGAAACACCATCAACGATGTATCTGAAGAAAGTGAAGCAGCATGAAAGCTTTATTGAGAAGGCAAGATCATTTGATCAGCTTTTATTTGTGTTTCCTCTTTATGTCGATGGAATGCCTGCTCAAGTCAAGGTGTTTTTTGAAAAGATGGGTGAGAATAAAGAGATTTTTAAGGACAAGAAGGTATCATTCATTATTCATTCGGGATTTTCAGAAGCCATCCATTCTAAAAATTTGGAAAAATATTTAATGCGATTTGTAGAGATTATGGAAATGAAAAACTATGGCGTTTTTATTATACCGGGCAGTGAGGGGTTTAGAATTATGCCACCTAGAATGACAGCTAAAAAAGCACGGAAAGTAGCCAATATTGGTCGGTTGTATCAAATGGATAAACCATTTCATAAAGAGGATCAAGCCGCATTAGAAGGACCTTTGGTACAAAATAAAACAAAAGTGGCATGGTTTAAAGTGATGAAGAAACTAGGGCTTACGAATTTCTATTGGAATCAACAATTAAAGAAGAATAACGCTTTTGAAAAACGATTTGATGCGCCTTATCGGTAAGAATAAGGGATAAAAAATAACGAGATATAAATTATGGAAGTCAAGAGGAGCCTCGAAATTGAGGCTCCTCTTGATTTTTACATTAATTGTTACCGTTATTCATAGTTTTCTATGGATATGATTTCTGCTTGGTAATTATCTTCTATAAATCGAATAATGCGATTAAAGATCTGTTGGTTTAATTGATTGTTGTTGCTTACAATCGCTATGCCTAAAGTCGTCTTATTCAATAGATCGTAGTCTTCCACTTCTGAGATGCTTACATTAAATTTTCGATGGGTTTTGGCAACGATGCTTTTGACGACACTTCTTTTATCCTTTAGTGAGAATGAATCGAAAATCCGAATTTCGATTTTATTAGATTTTACAAACATATTTTCACCTCTATTTTGCATTCGTTACTATAACTATAACCTGATTCTGGTTCAATTTGAACGGTTAAGTTGAAAATAGTAAGGGAAAAACAAATCGATTTTATATGAATCTATAGGTTGCCTTGCTAGCTGGAGTGAAATATGAAGAAAATAGATTGTGAGCCATTGATTCCCATGAATCGGGTATTCATATTATAACTCATTATAGAGAGAGGCATTTCATTTGATTGTAAAGGGAGACTAGAATCAAATTATGTAAGAATTCAAGTTGAGTAAGGAAGGAGCAAGCTATGAGCAAGCCTGTCATTCGAACTAGTAAAAATGGCCCCTATGTCGTGCAATATGCAAAAAAACTGACAGAGTCAAGAGGTTCGGCGGTTGAAATCAAGGATCAAGCCATCGCTTTATGTCGCTGCGGGCAGTCAAAAAACAAGCCTTTTTGCGATGGAACACATGGTAAAATTCAATTTGATTCCAGAAAGAAGGATGATCGAGTTCCCCGATTGCTTGAAACGTATATAGGAAAAGAAATTATCATTCACGATGATCGTGGTATATGCTCCCATGCGGGGTATTGTACCGATGGATTACCCAAAGTTTTTCGTATGGGAATAGAACCCTGGATTGATCCAGATGGAGAAAGCATGGAAAAGATTATTGAGACTATAGAAAAATGTCCTTCTGGAGCACTTAGTTACACGATCGATGGAGTTAAAGTCGATGATTTTTCCAAAGAACCAACTCTTGAGATCAGTGAAGATGGACCCTATTATGTGGGGGGGGACATTGAACTGATCGACGAAGATCATCCACAAACCATGAATCATTATGCTCTTTGTCGATGTGGTCATTCCACGAATAAACCCTTCTGCAATGGACAACACTGGTACAAAAGATTCGAAGACAAGGGACTTGTTGCTGAATCGAAGGAATGCACTTGCTCAGACCAAGAAGCTTTCGACAATAAGGTTGGCGCAATTCAAAATTTAGCAAGAACGGGGAAAAGTGAAAATTCTGCCATGAGAACACAAGAAACCTTTCTGGATTTTAAATCCATTATGTTTAAAGGAGCTCAGTTAGATCCCATGCCTTTAAATGGTGAGGTGAAAGTTGATCTAACAACGATCATTGGGAAGCAGGCAAAGAAACCCTTAGTGATGTCTATTCCATTTTATGTTTCCCATATGTCTTTTGGTGCTATCTCACGTGAAGCGAAAATTGCATTGGCAAAAGGAACAAGCTTAGTTGATACGGCCATGTCTTCCGGTGAAGGTGGTATGCTGCCTGAATCGAGAGCCGCTGCCAAGACCTATATTTATGAGTTGGGTACGGCTGCATTTTCGCATGATGACCAAATCATTCGACAAGCAGATGCTGTGGAAATCAAAATTGGTCAAGCGGTAAAACCGGGACTTGGCGGTCACTTGCCCATCGAGAAAATTACCCCTGAGATTGCAAAAATCCGTGGCTTAAAAGCAGGTGAAGCATCGGTATCTCCCGGTAGGTTTTCAGGTGTAGATACAATAGAAGACTTGATTGAAATGGTTGCCCATATTCGCCAAGTAACAGGGGGCGTGCCTGTGGGTATTAAGTTTTCAGCGGGTCATATCGAAGCGGATTTGAAACAAGCACTTCAAGCTAACCCTGACTTCATCACCATTGACTGTCGAGGAGGCGCAACGGGGTCTTCTCCAAAATTTTTGAAAGACAATGTAGGCGTCCCTGCCATTTATGCCATTACAAGAGCAAGAAAGTACTTGGATCTTGTCGAGAGCAAGGTAAGTCTTTGCATTACCGGAGGCTTTCGAGATGCAGCCGATATCGCCAAGGGTTTGGCACTTGGGGCGGATGCGATTGCCCTTGCGACAGCATCCTTAATCGCCATAGGCTGTATGCAGTCTAAGGTTTGCCATACAGGAACCTGCCCTGCCGGAATCGCAACACAAGATGAAAATCTGAGAGCCTTGTTTGATGAAGAAAAAGCGCTGCTTCAATTTCAAAATTTCTATAGCGCTACAGCAAAAGAATTGCAAGTTTTTGCACGGTCAAATGGGAAAGATTGTATTCATGACTTGAATTTCGATGATTTGGTGACCGATAGTTCGGAAGTGTCTAGACACACAGATCTGACTCATATGTAATGCGTCTGTCGTATGAGAAAAAGAAACTGGCAGCTAAGGCTACCGGTTTCTTTGTATATGGAAGTGAACAATAAAAGGATTGCGGCTTAAGACTCTACGGAGCGTAGATAGCAAAATGAAAGTTACTCTGCTATATTTAGTATAGAGAGAAAAGAGGATGAAAGTTAATGAATGCAATTTAGGAGAAAAAGATGGATTGTTTAAAGATCGGCGAATTGATTCGAAGCCTGCGTAAAGAAAAAGAAATGACGCAAAATGACCTAGCTAATCAATTAAATATCAGTGATAAAACCATTTCAAAATGGGAGCGTGGTTTGGGTTGCCCTGATATTACGTTGATTGCAGAGCTATCAGAAATCCTTGGCGTAGACCTGGCCCATATGTTAAAAGGGGATTTACTGGAAAGTGACATGGTAGGAGGAAGTATGAAAAATTCAACGTTTTATGTATGCCCGACATGTGGGAATATAACAGTATCCACAGGAGATGCGAGTGTTAGCTGTTGTGGCAGAAAAATGGAGGTGCAAACCCCTCAAAAGGCAAGTGACGATAAAAAACTGAATGTAGTCTTGGAAGAGGGAAAATGGTATATCACCAGCAATCATCCTATGGCCAAGGATCACTATATTTCATTTGTAGCCTATCTAGTAGGGGGAGGCATGCAACTCGTGAAACTCTATCCGGAGTGGGACATGCATCTTCGAATGACTAAACAAGGCCATGGGAAATTTGTGTGGTATAGCACAAAGGAAGGACTCTTTTATCAGTTGATTTAGTGGTAGAATGATATATTTTCAGGTATATTTACAGGTTAATAAAGGGATCGAAAGAGTACAGCATTCTTAGGATGCTGTACTTTTTTCAGCGGGAGCTGTGAAGAGGATATAGGTGTATTTGGTACTTTAAAGACCGGACTTTGTATCGTTGAGATTGGCTAATATGGTGAACTCATTTAAGTTATCATTGAATGTTGTGATTGAAATGTAATATATTAACAAGTAGAAGGATGTGAGCCTATGATTGAACTTGCAATATGTGATGATGAAGTCAAAGAGATTGAACACACTCAAGCCATGATTATGCAGTATATCAATAAACATCCCCAATACGACATAAAAATTCACTCTTTTTCTGCGCCATTGGAGCTCTTGTCCTTTGTGGAGGAAAATGGTGGTTTTGATGTGTTACTCCTAGATATCTATATGGCTGGCATAAAGGGGATCGATCTAGCTAGGGAGCTTCGTACCCTTGGTGATGAGGGCGAGATCATCTTTCTTACGACGTCCCGCAACCATTCCCTAGAAGCTTTTGAAGTGAATGCTGCACAATATTTGGTAAAGCCATATGGAAAAGAATCTTTTTTTTCTGCCTTGGATCAGGTGATGCGACGGATTGAAGTCGATCGAAGAGCGGTGATCGTTTTAAAGACTTCGGAAGGGATTTCTCGCATTGCGCCTAGGGATGTTGTGTATACGGAGACCAGTCGGAACAACTATCAGTTGATTCATGCCATTCAAGGTCAAAAAATGGAGGTTCGCATGACATCCGCAGAGCTTTTTGCATTGCTTTCTGTCAATAAGTTTTTTATCAGATGCGGAGCTTCCTTGAATTTGAATTTAAAATATATTCGTCAGATTTCCAAAAAGTTGATTTTTTTTGATACAGGAGACCAGATTGCATATCCCTACAGGTCTTATAAAAAGCTCAAAGAGGAGTTTTTACATTTTCAAATGTAGGCCTAGTGGATGAATGAACGGCTGATCCATGCAGTGCGGACCAAATAGGTGGAAGAAGGTGGACTATGTTCTATGCGATACTCATATTTTTTTCGTTTTTAGAATCGATTATCGGTTTTTCTTTTATGTCGGCCTCGATCATGAAATTTCGTGAACCGGTAAAAAAACGAATTATTGTAGCCCTTTCTTTTATGATCTTGAGTATGAGTGTATTTTTTTATGCGCTTGTTGCTTATGGGTCACAGGCTGTGTCGGGATTTGCTATTGTGATTATTCTGATCGCATTTTCGATTTGGTATGTGATCTGTTCGGGGGATCCTTTATTTGTTTCTCTGTTTCATTTCTTAACTTTCGTGAACATCTATATTTCGATCAGTTATATTGGTGATGATTTAGCCATGCAGCTAGAGGGCGTGCAGAAAGTCTTGCTTTATATCACCATACGCACATTGATCTATGCGGGCCTCATATTCTTGCTTTTCAAATGGGTTCGACCCCGCGTTCATCGGCTAGTTGAGATTCTTGACCAAGAATGGCGAGCGGCGACACTCGTTCCCTTCGTTTTTTTACTACTTCAAATTTTGCTTCTCTATTATCCAACACCCTACTGGAATTGGGATAGTAATAGTTGGTATAAAACAATTACAGTTGTTGTTTATGTGCTTTTTGTGGTAGTTTATTATCTGTTGTATATACAGGCCAATGCTATTGTAGAAAAATATCTCTTAGAAAAGAAGCAACTGCTGATGTCACAGCAGGAAAAACTTTGGGAATCCGAATTGGAGAGACAAAAGCTTGCTACGGAGTTAGCCTTTGAGCAACGGCATAATATGCATCATCACAACGCGGTGATCAGCGGGATGCTGCAAAGCCAACAAATAGAGGAACTGAAAAGATATATGAAAAGTTGTGACGCTGCATTGGATGTCAAGTATTCACATGATTATTGTAAAAATCCAATTGCCAATAGTATATTCAACCTCTATGCAGACCGAGCGGAGAAAGAAAACATCCGATCTGAATTTTATGTAAGTATCCCCGAGGATATCGGTATCGAAAATGTTGATCTAACATGTGTCCTTGGAAATGCCTTGGAAAATGCATTGGAAGGTTGTTTAAGGCTTGCAGTTAAAGTGGATAAAGAGATTATCGTTACGACAAAATTTATTGATCGGCGTCTACGTATTCAGGTGGAAAATACGTGTCGAACGGATATTAAGTTTAAAGAAGAACTACCTGTCACTCAAAAGCAAGGAGGGGGAACCGGTACGAAAAGTATTCTATACACGGCGGAAGAGTATGATGGCGCAGCGGGCTTTTCGGTCCGGAATGGAAGCTTTATTACACAAATTGTGATGAATGCAAGGTAGGACATCAATCAAATAAAGAGGAAGTAAGCGATCGGTTTAAACCGGCAGCTTGCTTCCTTTTTTTATGAAAGAGTCAATTACCCCAATAAGTGAGTCAATTGCCCCAAAAACAGTTATGATTTCCCTTTTATGATAAATTGAAACGTAGATAGTTGGGACAATTGTTTGTTTTTTTACAGGAATTGATAATATGGTTTTTTTATAGTCGCCCAATAAATTGTGGAAATAATTACTTGTAGAATACTGGATATGCTCATAAAAAAGAGAGGAAGTCTAAAATGAAAAAAAGAATCGTCTGTATTTTGCTTTGTCTATCAATGCTATTGAATATGATACCTTTTTCAGCTTTTGCGTTGGACAATCAGAGGGAGGAATTGTTTAATGATGTCAATCAGAATGATTGGTTTTATGATTCTATTCTGTATGCTGTTGAAAATGAGTTCTTCTCGGGCATAGGACCAGATACGTTTGCGCCGGAGGATCCAATGACGCGTGCCATGTATGTAACGGCGATTGGGCATATAGCAGGAGTCGATGACAGCTATCCAGTGCAAGAAGGATTCTTTTCGGATGTTGAGATTAATGCTGACTATGCACCCTTTGTGATGTGGGCGGCAGATCAAGAGATCAGTCAAGGGGTTGGCAATCATGTATTCGGTCCTGATGGATTGATCACTCGAGAGCAGATGGCAACTTTTACCGTTCGTTTTTTCGATGCATATGAAATTTCATACCCACAAAGCATAGATAAAGCGGCTCCCAAAGATTTTGACAAAATCGAAGACTATGCAAAGGCTGCTGTCTTGAAGCTCTGGAACTGCGGACTCTTTGTTGGAGATGGAGAAGGCTTTTTCAATCCAAAAGGCAGTGCAAGCCGCGCTGAAGGGGCAACCTTTTCGGTACGGATGAATCAGATTTTCGAAAGTGAAAGGGTACGAATGCAAGAAACGCAAGAAACCGGAGTTATGAGATCCTATGCGGAACACTTTCGCATTGAATATGTTTCCAATGGTGGCAGTGAAATAGAGCCCCAAATTCTTAAAAAGGGTTCATCTCTTGAGATGCTACCGATTCCTTATAAGGAGAATGAAATATTTTCAGGCTGGTATTATGATAAAAACTTTGAAAAACGTGTATATAGCAATGCGATCTTAACGGAGGACATTACTCTCTATGCAAAATACGGGGAAGTGGGACCTTTGACTGAGGCCGAATCTCCATCCTTTGCCAGTGCTTTGGATCAGGAGACCAATTTTTCGATTACCGTGGAATCCTTGGCGCCGATGACTACTGAGGAGGTAAAAAAATTCGTTACAATTAAAAATCTGAATAGCCCCAATCAAACGGATTTTCTTCAGGTGAGTGTAGAGGGAAACGCATTTGATCTTTCCGGTATTGGTGGATTTGAAGCGGGGGCAACCTACCGAATTACCCTTGAAAATGAAATCTTATATTTTCAAGGATTTGGACCCTCTGTCCGAAATTACAATTTTACGATTGTAAAAGATGATGTAATGAACCTGGCCCTAAGTCCGGATATGATTTATATCCCATTTGACCAGGTTGGCAGTCTCAGCCAAGAGGGAAAGCGGGTTCAAACCCTGTCGACTCCCCTAGCTTCTGTGGGTGGCACAAACAGTTCAGGGCTTTCCGATCTTACAGAAGGCACCTTTATTTATGATGAAATTCTTGAAATTGGCGACACGGTTACGATCTATGAAGGAATTCGTCCCGATCAGCGCGTATTGGATGATAGACGGGCCGGTGCAGATGGAGAGATTGCCTATGTGACCATTACAGCTACAAACGGGAATACATATACTTTTGTCAGTGCACAAGCGGAGGATGTCTTGTTTACACCGGATGTGCTTCCTTTGAATCGAGTAGAGGATACGGACGGAAATCCCATGGATCATTCACTAACGGTCAATGAAACGGCAATGGAGTTTTCAGACGATCGCTATGGACCGATGCAACTTGATTCTCAAACAAGGGTTGACCGGGGGGACTATATCGCTTTTTATGAGGGTGAATTTGGTCCGAATACCAATGTGACTGGATACGGATTGATCAGCTCGATAAGCCGTGAAAATGGCTATATAGTTATCGAGTATACGGATGCGACGATGGATGAAATTCTTGCGGCCATGGATATGTACAATACGGATTCCATGAGTGGAGATGAACTGTTGGATCAAGTTGATGTGGCGGCATTGGAAGCGGATATCGAGCAGCAGGCCATTGATAGTGGCTTTGCGGATGAAGCGGCCTTATATTTGTCTGAACTTGCTTTGAAAACGGATTCATTTACGGAGTTAAGCGAAGATTTCCAACTGACTAGTTATGAACTCATGTCGGAAGACGGGAAACTGATCAAGCCCGAGGAATTGCAACTGCTGGGTAGCGGAAACAAAGTTGAGGTGAAATTGGATAAATTGCAGGCGAATATATCTACTCACCTGCAGCATTTTGATGCCTCTGGCGTACGGCTTACCCTTGATGTGGGAGTCAAAATTAAGATCTCGGTCAATGACGATACAGAAATTGTCATTACGGTGACTGGTACCTTCGAAGAAGAAGTGCGGATCGCCATCAATGTAGATGGGGGAGCCGTTTGGAAATGGTGGGGGATTTTTCCATACATCGCGGAATATGAAGTGACGGCTAATACAGACCTGTTTAACTTCACGGGGATTGGGATCAACGCCAGCATTGTAACTAAGGAAAAGAAAGACAATGTATGGACTGATAACAAGGAACTGCAAAACATTAGCAACGAGCTAAGGAAACTTCTGGATAAAAAAGATCCACTGATCGGTGGTGGACAAGGCACCGTAGCTGACGGCTTGGCAGATAAGTACAAGGCGATGATTGACACGGAAAGCGACTGGGTCAATCTCTTTGAAAAAGATATTTTCAGTAAAGAAATTCAGATTCCACCCATCTATATTATTGTGGTTGAACTTGGCGTAAAATTCGCCGTTTCGGTAGATATGAATATCTCTTTGGGATGCGACTTCTACTATGAAAATGCAAAGCGATATTCCTATACCGTTGAGGTCTTTGGAAAGAATGTGACCAGTGATGTGGTTGACATGGTGGAAGAGCACTATGAGTTTACCTTTTATGTCATGGGTACCATGGGGCTGAAAGCCGGTATTATTGCGGAAATCAAAGTCGGACTCTTTTCCACCAAGGTTGCCAGTGTCGGATTCTCGGCGGAAGCAGGGGTTTATACCCGCGTCTGGGGATATTTCTACTATCAATTGGAATATACAGCTTCGAAGGGCCGGTCCAGTGGTTATGCTGGAGCGCTGTATTTTGAATTGGGGATCTATTTGGAGATTCAATTTGAAGCCCAGGCATTTGCTGGAACCTTCTCCTATAATCCAACGCTCTATGAAAATGAGTGGCCCTTGTGGTCGGCTGGTGAGCAGAATAATGTTCAGGACTTTGACTACGAAGAGACTGATCAGCTGCTTTTGAAAAAGCTAATCCGATCTCTCACGGTTCCGGATGATTTGTTCAGGATGTCTTACATGGATCTGAAAACAGGAGATGTGGATGATCAAGTGTTTGATGATGCGACCCATTTTACGATCGAAACAACAAATGATGCTTTTGTCTATGATCCGAAAACCAATAAGTTAATTGTAACGCCGGATGAAGGCGATCCAATTGAAGAAGGGCAGCTGATCATCACTTGGGCGGGGGCGCCATTGGCCTTTACATCAGCACCGATTAGGCGGTCCGTGGATATTTATTGGGATAATTTGAACAATGGATATACGATTATTTTTGATACAAATGGTGGCAGCGCGGTACCAATGGTTCTAGAGCGTTTCAACGCACCCATACCAGAATTGATCCAGCCCGTAAAGAAGGGGTATGACTTTGATGGCTGGTATAGAGACAATGCTTTTAAAACGGCTTATGAAATTCCTACAACCATGCCTGATGAGGATGTAGTTGTATACGCCAAGTGGATTCCGCGAGAGGATACGGTTTATAGGGTTGAACATTATCAACAAAATTTGAATAATTATCTTTATACATTGGTAGAGGCCGACACTCAAAGTCTCTATGGGACAACAGACAGTCTGGTTGAGCCTGCAACAATGACTTATGCTGGATTCCATTCTCCAGAATCGCAAAACCTAAGTATTTTGCCGGATGGCAGTGCTGTTGTTAAGTATTATTATTCTCGTGACAGTTTTACAGCAAGCTTTGATCCAGGGGAACCTGGGGGTCAAGTGACTGTCTACAAGTACAAATTTGGAAAGACTCTTGTGGCGCCGCAGTTTAATGCCAAGGGCTATGAATTTGCATCTTGGAACCAAGCAATTCCGGATACCATGCCAGCTGAGGATTTGGTTTTTGTTGCTAAATGGAATCCTGGAAAGAATTCGGCCTATCGGGTTGAGCATTATATCCAAAACACAAAAGGAAAAGGAACTACTTTAAGTGAGATTGAAGAAAAAACAGGAACCACGAATCAAACCTTGCGGATTGCCGATTTTGCAAGGGTGACTGAAGGACTGACTTTTGAAAAAACTACGCTTGATGGAAAAGTTACAGATAGGGCTTCAGTTAAGGGGGATGGTAGCCTAGTCGTTAAAGTATACTACCTCAGAAATGAGTATCAGATTACCTATCTTGTCGAGAACGGTGAGGATCGTGAAAGTAGCAATCGTTACGGTAAACTTATTGCAGAGCCGATTGCTCCTGTAAAAGACGGGTACACCTTCTCGGGGTGGAAAGCCAATGTGGAAGGAACAGAAGCATTTGTATTTGGCGAAAGGATGCCTGCTGAGGACTTGATTGTTTATGGTCGCCTGATCCCGAATCATGGGACGCGCTTTTCTGTCGAACATTATGTTCAACAGACCACAGGGTTTGATTATGATTTGGTGGGGACCGACCAGGAATCGGGCGTCACAGATGAAAGCCTTGACGTGACAAGCCTTGCAAGAGACCAAGAGGGCAAGCGTTTTGAAAAGGCATTGGTTGAAGGTAAAGTGGTGGAAAACGCCACAATTGCTGGTGACGGTTCGCTAGTCATTCAACTGTACTATGTGCGAAATGAGTATGTGATCACACATCAAATCAGCAATGGAGATGACATAGAAAAAACGTATCGTTTTGAAGAAGGCATTGCATTGCCGCTTGCACCTGTTAAGGCTGGTTATGTGTTCACTGGTTGGAAAGGTAACGAGTCCCTTACGGAGCCCTTCCAGGTCGAAAGGATGCCGAGTGAGAATCTGATGGCATATGGCAAATATGTGCCAAATAGCGACACACCTTATCGGGTTGAACATTATCAAGAGAATGTGTCGGATGGATACACCTTGGTGAAAGCCGATCAGTTTGCTGGAATTACCGATACATTAACCCAAGCTGAGGCAGATTCCTATAGAGGTTTTGCGGAGAAAGCATGGAATCAGGTCCCTATTTCAGGCGATGGAAGTACGCTTATTCGAATCGATTACGACCGCAATATCTATGCGGTGGACTTAGATCCTACCGGTGGCACCATTCATAGCGGAGATCTTGCTGAATATACCTATGGGATTGGCGCTCCATTGCCGACGGATATCAGCCGGCCGGGGTATATCTTTGATGGATGGCTTGAAGGAACGACCCAGGTTGCTTTTATTTCTGAAAGCGAAACGGGAAGTAAACAATACACGGCCGCCTGGCTAGCTGAAACGGATACAGACTACAGGGTGAAACACATCCGAGAGGATTTGAGTGGTCGCTACACGATCGAAGAAACACAGAGTCAATATGGAACAACCGATACCGAGACGGAAGCTTTTGCGAATGATTATAATGGCTTTACCCCAGGATCAGTCACCCAGAGTTTGATAAGGGGTGATGGAAAAACGGTGATCGAAATTCGCTATCAGAGAAACAAGTATCTCTTGAATTGGAATCTGATTGAAGGAACGATGCGGGGATATTATACAGAGGGAATGGTTAAATTTGGTCAGCCGATTACCCAACCGCGAGTAGAAAAAGACGGTTATACCTTCTCTGGATGGTATGCAGAAGCAAGTCTTGCAAACGGGATTGAGATTCCGGAAACTATGCCAGCGGAGGACCTGATATTATTTGGAACGATCATGGCCAACAGTGGGGTTTCCTATCGAATCGAGCATCTTCTTCAAAATGCTGATGATGACGGCTATACCTTGATTGATACAGAAAATTTGACGGGTTATACGGATGAAGCCGTGATTGCCACTGAAGAATTCTACGATGATTTCATTTATGATGCAGGTCGATCACAGGAATCGGGAACCATTGATGCCGACGGCAGCCTTGCTCTTAAGCTGTATTACAATCGAGAAAGTTTTACCGTTGACTATGCGGTGGACGGAGAGTCCTACGGCGTACAAGAGAGCTACAAACATGGTCAAACCGTTTCTTATCCAAGACCACCAGAGAAGGAAGGCTATTTCTTCGATGCATGGCAGCTGGATGGCGAAAGTTTTACGGGTAATATGCCAACAAAAAATATCGTGCTTACAGCCACCTGGTCTGCGGGAGAAAAATCATATACGGTTCGCTATTATCAAGAGCGATTGACCTATACGAATGAGATGGACCGCTGGGCCTTAATGGCTGACGAGAGTACAGTTGAAACAGGGACCTTTGATTCAATGATTGAAGTTGTTCCTGAAAATGAATTTGTCGGTTTTACGACACCAGATCTGCAAAACGTGGTTTTAAACAGTCAATTGTCTACAGTGGATTTTCACTATAGGCGCAATGGGTATGAATTGATGTGGAATCTCAATGAGGGGACTGCAAGTAATGATTACACTCCAAGTGGAATAATCAGTTTTGGCACGCCGATTGTAGCGCCCCTTCTTGTGAAAACAGGTGAGAGTTATACCTGGGACCAAACGATCATAGAAGCTATGCCGGCCGAAGACCTGGCCTATACAGCGGAGTGGTCGGCAAACGCCTATGACGTAGAGTTTAGCCAAGGTGGGTTGGATGGCATAATCGTAACTTATGGTCAAGCCTATGGGATTTTGCCTCTTCCTGAACAGACGGGATATCGCTTTGATGGTTGGTTTACATCTCTTGGGGATGACGGCCAACAAATCGAAGCAGAAAGTGTTGTGACAATTCCAGAGGATCATATCCTTTATGCTCATTGGAAAGCGAAAAGTTACACCCTTGCCTGGGAGCTTTCAGGTGGTCGTGCAGAAGGTGATTTCACATCGGGGGATGTTGACTTTGATACGCCTCTCATTGCACCGGTTCCAACAAAGACAGGTTATACTTTTGCAGGTTGGGATCTTGGGGTGGCAGAGACCATGCCGGCCGAGAATTTGATTTATACGGCAATCTGGTCAGCAAAATCCTACGTGGTTGCTTTCAATGAGCCTGGTGCAGGCAGCTTAGGCGTGACCTATGGCATGGTCTATGGTGATTTGCCAGTGGCAAGCAAAATTGGCTATCGGTTCGATGGTTGGTATACATCCAAAACGGATGAGGGCCAAAAAATCGTATCAAACAGTCTTGTTTCTATTCCGCGTGATCATATCTTGTATGCACATTGGGATGTTTTGGTCTTTAACTTGACCTGGAACTTAGCCGGTGGCACAGCCCAGGGAGATTATAGCCAGGGAGACATTGATTATGGAAGCCCGATCATTGCGCCTATGCCAAGTAAAACAGGCCATGTTTTTGCAGGCTGGGACACAGAACCAGAAGCTAGCATGCCAGTCGAGAATCTGACTTATACGGCAAGCTGGACGGCTTTAACTTATCCAGTTACTTTGAATCCAAACGGGGGCCATATTCAGAATGGAAGCATCGATGTCTATACCTATGGGCTTGGTGCCATGCTTCCCGTGGACCTTGTGAAAGAGGGACACACTTTTGCCGGCTGGTATGAGGGCGAAGATAAAATCGATCTGATTTTGCAAACGGATACGGGAAGTAAGACTTACCTTGCCAAGTGGTCTGCCAATTCTTATCCAATCACCTATTACAATATGGAGGAAGCAAGCAATCACTCGAATAATGAAAATACCTACGTGTATGAAATTGGCTTGGTCCTTGGAACACCGACAAGAAGAGGTTATGATTTTACGGGCTGGTTCCAAGACGAAGCGGGTAGCATTCCGATCTCATCCATTTCAGTAACACAAATGGGACCTGTTGACCTCTATGCGGGTTGGGTGGCGAAAATGTTCTCGGTCACCTTGAATACAGATGGAGGCACCTTGTCCGCAGGAAGTGAATTTTCTTGGTACACCTACGGGATTGTTGCGGTCTTGCCTACATCGGATGAAATCAGCAAGATGGCTTATAACTTTGCTGGCTGGTTTGATGGCAGTGGGGTCGTGAGTGAAATTTCATCAACAACAATAGGGGATCAATCTTATTCAGCGACTTGGTTGGCTGCCAACTATGATATTTCCTACGAACTCAACGGCGGAAGCAACAATGGTGGAAATCCAACTAGCTATACAATTGAATCCGCGGATATCCACCTGGGTGAGCCAGAGAAAGTCGGATATACATTTGCTGGATGGTTTGCGGACGCTGGTCTTAAAACACCGATGGGAAGTCCTGAAATACCGAGCGGTAGCACAGGGGACCATACGCTCTATGCAGGTTGGACGGCGAATTCATATGCACTTGTTTTCAATTCGAACGAAGGTGTAGGGACAATGGCTGCCCAGAGCTTTACAGTTGATGTGGAACAAGCACTAGGAGCCAATCTATTTTCCCGTCAGGGATATGATTTTGTTGGCTGGGCCACTTCTGCTAATGGCGGCAAGATCTATGACAATGAGGCATCGCTTATCAATGCAAGCCTAGTAGACGAGGGGGTCGTCAATCTGTATGCCCTATGGAGTCCCATTGCCTATAGCATTTCCTATGAACTGAACGGCGGTACAAATGGTGGAAATCCGACCAGTTATACGGTTGAAAGTCAGGGGATTGCCTTGAAAGATCCAAGCCGTGAGGGTGGCTATGTCTTTAGCGGCTGGTATGACAACCCTACATTTACAGGAGTTAAGGTAACAAACATTCAAGCTGGTACTTCGGGCAATCTTGCTCTCTATGCACAGTGGAAACATTATGGCGTATTTACGGTATCTGCTGGAAGTGGCAATACATTTACCATTACTCGCACGGGCGGTTTTGATGAGAATCAAAGGGTCTACTACCGCACGCAAAATGGCTCTGCCATCGGTGGTACCCACTTTACCCATGTAGATAACTCGCTTGTCTTTGGACAGGGAGAATCAGTTAAAACACTTACCATTTCAGAAAATGCCGTAAATACGGCTTATGCGGGGAAGGTGGCAACATCTTATTCCAATGTTGACCGGGTGTATTCTCTTGATCTTTACAAAATTGAAGGAGGCGGCGTCTTGGGGACTCAGACTCGTGCTGTGAGAAGCATGACCAAGGATGCCAACTATGCAGTTGACAGCAGGATGTTAAACGATTACAAAGAGATAGCAAGTGTTAGCCTTGGTAACTGGGAAGTTGATGAAGATGAGGGCGGTGATTGGAATACGACGAGATATGTTAGACTTGGTAGTCCAGTTCTGAACAACAAGGCATATCTTGCGAATCAACAAACCTATATCAGAAATACGGCTTCTGCCATGAAGATCAGGTTGATTAATTTTAGAAGTCGAGATAATGGTGACCACATGTACCGATTTGTCTTGTTTAATAACAGCACAGGGAATCCAAGTTTTAATCGGAATAAAGAAAAAACAGTACCCAATGTCCCGAGCGGTACAAAAGCAGCTTTGGTATTTGGCTTCGCATCCGAAGTGGACGACGAAACTACTTTTAGCGTTAATTTCCCTGCCAGTGCGGGCTATGTGTCGGCGAGCGGTACAAGCAGAAGTGTTAAAATATTTGATATCAAATGGGCAAGCGGACAGGACCGAAGTGATTATGTACTCTACGGTTTTGATGAAACCTGCGGGATATCACTTACTGCGTATTGTAGTGGAATCTGGAATCATGAGTGGATCTTTAAAAGTGGAACACTCGCAGCTCTACCCAAGGACATGAAAGAGCCGAGTCTTCTTGCGGTTGCACCCATGGCCAATACGACCTACAATGACGGGGATAAAATTGTCATTGCCTTGGTATTTGATGAGATTGTAGCGAGTGCAAGCAATGTTAGCATCCGAACCGCTTTGTCACCGGCGGCATTTACACTAGCCGGTGGACTTGGCACCAATGTTTTGTATTTTGAAGGAACCGTAAGCGGATACGGCGGAACGGCACCGACAAAGGCCAATATAATTGTTGATAACTTAGCAAATATAAAAGACTTGTGTCATTAATGTCGAATCAAAACCCTGCCTGAAGATCGGGTGGGGTTTTGGAAAGGAGGATCAGGTGAAGAAGCGATGGATGGTTTGTATTTTGCTTTATCTGTTGTTTTGCCAGCCGGTCTATGCAGATGGATCGGAGTTACGAATCGCCGTGATTGATACTGGGATTTGTGTTGAGGCAATAAAGCCAGCAAATCTGATGGCTGGCGCAAATTATTTGAGTCCTTTGGCAGGCACCAATGATCTAATTGGCCATGGAACGGCGGTGGCGGGTATTATTCTGGGCGCGGAAAGGGTTTATATTAAAGGCATTGCCCCTAAAGCAAAGCTTGTTCCTCTTGTGATCGCAACAAAAACGACAGATGGCGACAAGCTTATTGGCGATAGTGAGGTTTTGGCGCAGGCGATTTGTGATGCTATCGACATTTACGACTGTCAGATTATCAACATTAGCGCAGGCACGATGTCGACGGGTGAACAACTTCAATCGGCGGTGGAATATGCGGAGGAAAATGGTGTGATCTTAATCTCGTCGGTGGGGAATGATAATCAATATTACCCGGCAAATATGTATTATCCTGCGGCCTATGAAACGGTAGTGGGTGTTTCTGCTTTAAAAAGAAATGGAGAAGTTGCCCGCTTTTCCCAGCGGAATGATTCTGTTTTCATTTGTGCCCCTGGGGATCGACTTAAGCTTGCATCCGCCACAGAGGGAAAAACGACATTTGGATCGGGCACTTCCTATGCGACAGCTTATGTGTCGGGTGCAGTGGCTTTGCTGCTTTCTGAAGATGTAGAACTTACACCAGAAGAAATTCGAAAGATTCTTTGTGAATCAGCAATGGATTTAAATGAAGCAGGATATGACACGACCAGCGGATGGGGTGCGCTAAATGTTGATGCTGCCTTGCTCAGATTGTCAGAGTTGAATGGTTCGATTTCCCAGCAAATAGGGGTTCAATGATGTTTTGAAAGGCGATTCTCAATCAACAAACATGTCTTTATGAGGATGTGTAGAGGGAGGACATATTCAGCTTCCATATAAAGGTTTGTACTGAATGACAAAAGGTGGTATGCTAACAAAGTATGCTCTACGTAAACATACAAATAAATTCGTCAATTGTAGCTCTACAATGGTGACGATTAATGATGAAAGAGCTTATTTTTATAGGCTCTTTTTGTTTGATAAAGAGAGGGAAGATTATGATAAAAGTTGATAACTTGTCCTACTCATTTCCGCAAAAAGATCTGTACAATCAGATTTCTTTTGCGTTGGAAAAGGGTCAACATTGCGCGTTTATTGGTACAAGCGGCAGCGGAAAAAGTACGTTGATCGATATGATTATGGATTCGGAAAAATATTTATTCGATGGCAAGCTAGAGATTGAACCCACTTGTAGAATTGGATATGTCAGTCAGTTTTCCCAGCAAGACAAGACCGAAGACATGACGGTATTTGAATATATCGGGAAAAACTACATTGAAATCCAAAATGAAATCACAGCGATTTGTACAGAGATGGAAACGGCTTCGGATCTTGATCCCCTCTTGGAAAAATATCAAGAGGCCTTAGATGCATTTGATGCGATTGGCGGGGACGACTTTGAAAGCAAGATCAATAAAAAGTTGAATCTTGCAAACTTAGGCAAGCATAAAGATCTGTTGATATCAGAAATCAGCGGAGGCGAATTTAAACTGGTTCAAGTGATACGTGAAATGATGATGAGTCCGGACCTGATGATTATGGATGAGCCGGATGTGTTTTTGGACTTTGGGAATCTGATTGCCCTTAAAGATTTGATTAATTCTCATAAAGAAATTCTGCTGATTGTTACCCATAATAGGTTTCTGTTGAATCATTGCTTTAACAAAATCATACACCTTGAAAATAAGGAGCTCCAAGAGTTTGATGGAGGATTTGTGGATTATAATTTTTCCTTGCTTCAAGCCAAAATTGAGTTGCAGGAACTTTCACTTGCCGATGATGAAGAAATTGAGCGCAATGATCGTTTAATCGACAAGTTGCGATTCCGAGCCACTATTTTTGACGATGTATCTAATGGAAAAGCCTTAAATGCGAGGGTGAAGGTTCAAGAACGATTGGAAGCGCGAAGAATTAAAGCGCCATTTGTAGAGATGAAGCAGCCGAAGATTAGCTTGCCTGATCAAGTTAATCCTTCCGATATGCTTGCAGTAAAGGTAGATGATTACAGCCTTGCCTTTGACGACTTGCTTTTGGAGAATGTTAATTTTGAGATGAAGGCGACGGATAAGGTTGCTCTGATTGGCCCAAATGGAACTGGAAAGACAACACTATTGAGAGAGATCTATCAAAATAAATCCCATGCGATCAAGATAGCTGAGGATGTTCAAGTCGCTTATTTGTCTCAACTTCAAGGAGAGGTCTTAAATGAGTCCAATACAATCATGGAAGAGTTCTTCGAAGTAGGATTTAATAGCTATGATGAAATTCGATCTTTTGTTTCAGATTATGGTTTCGAGGGAGAAGGGGTTGATCAGAAAATTGCTTCTTTATCCGGAGGAGAAAAAAATATCCTTCAATTGGCCAAGGTTTCTGCGAGTGAAGCCAATCTCCTGCTTCTCGACGAACCAACCAGCCATCTGGATACCTATTCACAACTGGCCTTGGAAAAAGCCATGGAGAACTATAAGGGTGCGATCTTGATGATTTCCCATGATTACTATTCCATTATGAATTGTATGGATTATGTCTTGCTCATTGAGGGCAAAACCATTCGAAAAATGACCATGCGGAAATTCAGAAAGATGATTTATAAAAATCATTTTGATAAAGATGATTTGGCCTTGGAACAAAAGAAAAAAGCTCTTGAAACAGAAATTGCATTGGCTTTGAAAGCAACCGATTTTGAGCAGGCAAAAGTTTTATCGGAAGAATTGGAAGTATTGATTAAAAGTATGTAGACAATGGATACAAAAGATAAATGTAGTCCCATACAGGGTACAGATTGAATGATCGATCTGTACCCTGTATGGGATTTTTTTGTTTATAGAAAATTGTTTAACTAGGGGGTCGTAGACAGAATAGGTTAGAGATGTGGACGTGGTGATCATAAAGGTATAAAGAAGGGAATGAGGGTGTTGGTATTAGAAGGTAGCAGGGTAAATAAAAAAGAAGACGGTATGAACAATGATGCAGTTGTCTAGAAAATAGAAATGATAAGAATTGGGGAGGGCGAATGAATAGTAAGAATCGATATGATGTGATTATTATTGGTGCAGGGGTGATCGGTTGCTCCATAGCGAGAGAGTTGTCTAGATATAAAGGCAGGATTCTTCTTCTTGAAAAAGAAAATGATGTGTCCAATGGGGCATCAAAGGCAAATAGCGGGATTGTCCATGGTGGATATGATGCCAAGCATGGTTCGATGAAGGGGTATTTTTCTAGAAAAGGGAATCGCATGTTTGAACAGCTAAATCAAGAGTTGAATTTTGGCTATTTGGAATGCGGATCCATGGTGTTAGGCTATAACGAAGAAGATTTTGACGTGTTAAGAGGGTTAAAGGAAAACGGAATCAAAAATGGTCTTGATGATTTACGCATAATCGAACACGATGAGATTTTAGAACGGGAACCCTATGTGAACCCCGACGTAAAATATGCCCTGTTTTGCCCGACGGCCGGGGTTACGTCTCCCTATGAATACACCATTGCACTGGCAGAAAATGCAATTCAAAATGGGGTAACCTTGAAACTGAATCATGAAGTGTTGGGGATTGAAAAGAATAATGATGAATTTAAGCTTATCACCAATGATGGAAACTATTCTGGAAAGTATGTGATCAATGCTGCTGGTTTAACCAGTGATAAAATTCAGCAAATGTTAGGTTTAGATGATTTCAGTATTCATCCCCGCAGGGGTGAATATCTTCTATTGAATAAAAATCAGGGGCATTTGGCCAATGGAGTGCTCTTTCAAACCCCTTCAGATAAGGGCAAGGGAATTTTGGTCACCAGAACCTATCATGGGAACTTAATGTTGGGGCCAAATGCACAGGAAGTTGATGATGTAGAAGCCGTTGGAACCAGTCTGGATGCCTTGGTTTATATCGTTAACACCGCAAGGCAATCGGTGAAAGATTTCGATGTAAAATATACACTGACATCTTTTGCCGGGCTTCGAGCATCTAGTTCAAGACATGATTTTATTATCGAAGAGAGTGCAATTAAGGGTTTTATAAACGTAGCAGGGATTGAATCGCCTGGAATCACATCCAGCCCGGCGATTGCCGTGCATGTGACGGAAATCCTTGAAAAGAGTGGATATTTGCTTGATGAGAATGAAGCTTTTGATCCCAAGCGAAAAGCGATTATTGTTTTAAAAGATAATTCCTTTCAAGGGCAAATCGATGATCCAGATCCGAAGAAGAATATCATCTGCAGGTGTGAGTTGGTAACCGAAGCGGAGATTGTGGATTCCCTTCACAGAGGGATAACGATTGATCATATTGATGGGGTCAAAAGAAGAACAAGGTGCACAATGGGTGCTTGTCAGGGTAACTTTTGCACACCGCGAGTGAAAACAATTATTGCGCGGGAAATGGATATAGAAGAATCAGAAGTTACCGCAAGGGGGAAAGGATCTTTATCTTTGCCTGAAAGAGAAAACCGAATGTTTTGGAAAAAAATCGAGTCCTAGTTTCCCTAGAGAATATGAAAAGCTTTGCCCTATTTATAGATGAATATGGTGAAGCTTTTTTATAGATGAAATGAGGTCTATATTTTCAAAAGAACACAAAAACAGTTTAAAAATTTTACATATATTTATTAAAATGGTAAAATTATAGTAAATGCTTATGAATAGGAATCATTTAAAAAGAAAGCGGGCTGCTATGAAAAAGCAAGTACTAAATAGGAAAGCTTATAAATTAATTAAGCTTGTAATTATTATGAGTCTGATTACGGCCATATACCCAATTCAATCAATTGATTTTAATATTAAACTGATCTGTATGATTGCTTTGATTTTTTTAACCTATTATGCGGTTATTGAATTTAAGAAGATTGGCGTCATTCTAGTAACCATTCTATATATGACTGGTATGGTTGCTGTCGCTATCATGACGAGGTTTATTGATTATCATACCAATGCGGTCATGGCCTTCCAACTTTCAACCTTAATCTCAGTGTACTATTTATATGCATATGTAAATAAAAATGAGATTGCCAATAAACGACTCTACGAGTCTTCAATTTTGGATGACATGACTGGAATTTATAACAAAAGGTATTATCGATTGAAAGCGGAAGAAGAACTTGCGCGGGCAAGTCGGTATGGGTTACGGTTTGCAATTATTCTTATGGACGTGGATCATTTCAAGTTGATCAACGATCGATACGGTCATCTTTACGGAGATGAAATTCTAAAAAGTATAGCAGTAGAAGTAGGGAAAGGGATACGGACTGAAGATACATTTTGTCGTTACGGGGGTGATGAATACATCATTCTGATTAGCAATTATTGTGATCAAAGTAGAATTCGAGTAAAAGAACGTATTCAGAATTCAATTAAGGTGGTCAACGAGAGCAGGAATGAGAAAAATCGAGAGATGATGCCTGTTTCTATCTCTATTGGATTTGGTGTCTATCCAGAAGATGGGACCAATTTGGATGATCTATTTGCGTATGCCGATGGAGAGATGTATGAGGCGAAAATGGAAGCCAATAAACACGTCTTTAAAGCAGAATCATTAGAAGCATGTGCGACGATACATTGATCTAGATTGAGGTTTGATTTTTTATTTTGATTCTGTTCTTAATTCATCGTACTTGGCTTTAATTTTTTTGAAATCCTCCCAGACATCTCGCTTTTTGGATGGGTCCCGCAAAAGGGCAGAAGGATGATAGGTTGGAATCAGACAATATCCGTTTCGATAAAAGAAGGTGCCGTGTTCTTTTGTGATTTTTAGATCGGGCTTGATGATACTTTGGGACGCAACTCGACCTAGGCATACGATGACTTTTGGATGAATGAGTTGAACTTGATAGCGAAGATAAGGCAGACAGGCTTCTTTTTCACAATCTAAGGGATTCCGATTTCGGGGTGGTCTGCATTTTAAAATATTGGCCAAATAGATCTCATCCCGGGTCAGATCAACCGAAGTCAGGATCTTATCCAGAAGTTGGCCGGATGGACCGACAAAAGGCACGCCTGATAAATCTTCTTGTTGACCTGGGGCTTCGCTAATAAACATCAAATCTGCATGGAGATCGCCCTTGCCAAAAACAATATTTGTTCTGGTCTTATGCAACTCGCATTTTTTACAATTTCGACATATTCTTTCAAATTCGGTCCAATCAATCATTTTATACCGCTCCTCTATAGCTAATGTTTATAGTATAGCAGATATTGATATTAAGAGAAGAATGGACCCTTGAATTTTTTTTATAATCATACAGAATCTTTGTAATTTTGTGCTAAAATGGAATAGATTAACAAGTAATCGTGATTATGCATAGCTTTACAAATATCATTCTTTAAGGAGTCTATTTCATGAAGCAAACCGCACAGACACTTCGAGTTGCAGTCGCACAGGTCTCTCCAGTTATTTTAGATATGGAGAAAACGATTCAAAAAGCACTAGAAATTATAAAAGAAGCTGGTGAAAAGGGCGCTGAACTGGTTGTCTTCCCAGAGTCTTATATTCCTGCATATCCTAGAGGCTTTTCCTATGGATTTGTTGTGGGAAGCAGAACCATGGAAGGACGATTGGATTGGAAACGGTATTATGATAATTCCATTATTGTTCCCAGTATGGAAACGGAGCTTTTAGGCGCTGCGGCCAAGGAAGCCGGCGTGTATCTTTCGATGGGCGTTACAGAACGAGATGCAATCACCTGCTCCTTGTACTGCACCAATATCTTTTTCGGACCAGATGGAAAATATTTAGGGAAACATAGGAAGTTAAAACCGACAGGAACGGAACGATGCATTTGGGGAGAGGGAGACAGCAGCACCCTAACGACCTTGGATACGCCTTTTGGTGTAATGGGTTCATTAATTTGTTGGGAAAACTATATGCCGCTTGCCCGGGCTGCCATGTATGCGAAAGGGATCACCATTTATATTGCCCCAACAGCCGATTCTCGTGAAGAATGGCAGTCGACCATGAAGCATATAGCCTTAGAGGGAAGATGTTTTGTGATCGGATGTAATCAGTTTGTTACCAAGGATATGTATCCGACGGATTTAAACTGCTACGACGAACTCGAAAATCAACCGGAGAATATGTGCCCAGGTGGCAGCTGTATTGTCGATCCATTTGGAAAATATGTGATAGAACCGGTTTGGAACAAAGAAGAACTTTTCATTGCTGATTTGGATTTGGACCAGGTTGTTCTTAGTAGAATCGACTTTGATCCGTGTGGTCACTATAGCAGACCTGATGTTTTTGAACTCATTGTTCATGAGAAATAAGCGAGTATGAGAAGTGCGATTTGCATAAATCGTGTTTGGAAAGCGTCTCTTTGGAGGCGCTTTTATCATGTCGGTAAAGCGAGAGAGCAAGTGAATGGATTATTGAGACGAATGCATGATGGAGGAATGACTTCTTTAGTGATCGTATGCGGAATGATATTAGGTTAGGGGTGTTGCAATTTTTAAAGTAATCAGATTACAATAGTAGTACTTGTAGGGGGGTACGAGATGAGAAAAAGATATGTCACGCAAATGTTTATGATGTTGACTGTCTTGTTGATATTGATTGTTTTATGCATCAGCGTGATTGGATTCTCTTATCTTCGTTCAAAAACGACAGAGGAGCAGATTACCTACAATCAACTCAATGTCAATCAGGCTGCGAAAAATGTTTCATCCTTGTTGACAAGTCAAGTTCAGTTGCTTGACTCCTTGGCGACGGACAGCGAGTTAATTGAAATCCTGAAAGACCATCAAATCAATCGGGTTAGGGAAGAAGACATGGTTTTTACCATCGAGAAACGCTTGAACGAAAAATTGGCTTCCATGATTCCGAAAAGAGTGAATTTATATCACATTACATATGACCCTGCTCCAGGCATTAACTCAGCAGTAGCAACTCCATTTGAGCAGGCTTATTTACAAGATTCACGAGTGGATGCGGCGCAAGCTTCCATCTACAAATATAATTTTATCCTTTCGCAAGAAGTGAAGGACTTCATCACTGGGAGAGCTTATGGGAAAATTCAACTGCAAGTGAATGAACTGGTTCTTATGGATTATTATAGTGATTTGCGAACACAACAGAATGATTTTTATATTGTAAATGAAGAAGGAATGATGATTTCGAATTATCGGAAGGACTTGATTGGAAAGCTGTTTTTCCATTTGAAGCAAGGCGATTTAGATACGGAGTACTTGAAATTCCAAGAGAATAATGACAAGTTCATGGTATTCCATCAACAGGTGCCGCATACCAATTGGTATGTGATGAGCGAGATCAATGACTCATTGATTCAAAGAGAAGTCAGCCAACTTAAATGGCCAATATTTATCGTGCTGCTAATAGCAGTCTTGTTAATCGCAATCCTTAGTTTGTTTTTTTCTTCCATGATCGCCAAACCGATTCAATATATTAATGGTGTATTGGAAGAAGTTGCGGGTGGAAATTTGAATGTTCGTGCTGAATTTGAAGAAGCAAATGAGTTTTCCAGTATTGGGGAGAATTTCAATGCAATGATTATCAAGATCAATGAACAGCTTTGGACCATAAAGAAGCAAGAAAACATGAAACGCTTGGTGGAATTGGATTTTTTGCGGGCACAAATTAATCCCCATTTTATTTATAATACCTTAAGTTCGATCAGGTTCTATGTGGAAATGAATAAAACAAGTGAAGCGGAAAGAATGCTAATGCATTTTTCAACGGTTCTCAGAAAGACCTTAAGCCGTTCAGAAGAGATGATTGCTTTAAAAGAGGAACTAAATACGCTGATGAGTTATGTGGAATTGCAGAAATTGCGATACAAAGATGGATTTGAAGTTGTTTACAAGCTTCAAGATGGGAGTGAGGAGATATGGATTCCAGCTTTTATCCTGCAGCCAATCGTTGAAAATGCAATTTATTACAATATGAATGAAAAAGAAAAAACGGTAATTCAGGTTGAAGTGACAGCGGATCAGCAGTTTTTGAATATCACGATTCAAGACAATGGCATTGGCATGTCTCAAGATCGGATCGAGTCCGCTTTAAAGCAAAAAACAAATATCAACAAGGTTGGGATTAAGAATGTAGATGAACGAATGAAATTGATTTACGGACAGGAGTTTGGCTTGAAGATTGACAGCCAAGAGGGCGAAGGAACCACGGTTGTATATCGCGTACCCATTATGGGAAAACCCGATAAGCGAACGATTGAAACCTTGTAGGGGGCTAGAATGTTGAAAATTGTGATCGTCGATGATGAATCTCCAATTCGAGAGTGGTTGGAATATGTGATTGCACAAAAACAAGAGTTTCAGATTGTAGGATCTTGTCGATCGGCAAAGGATGCTCTTGATTTGATTGAAAAAAAATCGCCGAATGTGTTGATCACTGACATTGAAATGCCAGGCATGAACGGACTAGAATTGATCTCCTTTGTGAAAGAGACCAATCCACATATGAAATTTGTTCTTTTGACGAATTATGCCGATTTTACTTATGCAAAAGAGGCAATTCGTTTGGGTACCTTGGAGTACTTGTTGAAATCGTCCCTACAAGCAAGTGACGTGGTGGCCCTTTTATTAAAAATAGAGGAAGAACTCAAACAGGCCGCCATTCGAGAACAAGCAGATGAATGGTTTGCCAAGAAAATCACCTTAAGTAAGGAAGTAATGACTGATGGTCGGGAAAATGAAATCAAAGTAATCTTACGGCGTGCAGGCGTGTCGACTTCGGGTTATTTTCAGGTTTTTACCATGGTGGAGAATGATCTGGTCGAACAGATTAAAAATATTAGGCGCGCCAGCCTTGAGACGAATCTGTCCTATCATTATTTTCAGTCACAAGGCTACTTGTATGTGATTGGACAAAGTGAGCAAAAGGGTGTGCTTCAGAAAAAACTTGCCTATGTCATACAGGAGTATTCAAAATTGAGTGCAGATTTCGTTGGTGTCAGCAAGGCCTACAGCACGTTGGATGTTTTTTTGATGGCTGTTCGACAATCGAGAGTGGCGATCTTGAATGGTTTTTATCAGCCAGAGCAAAGAATCATGTATCTAGAGAATCTGAAGGATGGATTCAAATTAAACCGAAAAGAAATACGAAATCGGTATTTGGAACTGATTTTTTTTCTTTCAGAAGGCAAATATGAAAGTTTGATAGACGAAGTGGAGAAATGGTATGCATTTTTTGATTTAGTTCCATCGGATGATATGATGTGGGGGATCGATATTTGTAGAAACTTGGCAATGGCTTTTGAGGAAAAAAAATTTCGCGAGAATGAAAAGTGGGAAGCAAAAATCGGAAAGTTAGATCAGCTTGCTTCTGTTAAAGCATGTCAATCGATTTGCATAGATGCCTTGGAAAAACTTCTTAAGAACAAACAAAGCAAGTATTCGGAACGGATGGAAGCCGCGATGAACTATGTGCATCAGAACTTCAATCGCGATTTATCATTGGTAGAGGTTGCGGAGTATTTGCATATTACACCAGAATATTTTAGTCGCTTATTCAAAGAGGAAGTGGGCAGTTCTTTTACTACCTACCTGATCACCCATCGATTAAAGAAAGCCGAATACTTGTTGAGAAAAACAAATTTATCGGTTGCTGAGATTGCGGAACAGGTTGGCTATGAACAAGCCAGTTATTTTTCAAGAATCTATAAGAAATACAGAGGAATCACCCCTTTGAAGA
Source organism: Gottschalkiaceae bacterium SANA (assembly GCA_036323355.1). Classification (GTDB taxonomy): domain Bacteria; phylum Bacillota; class Clostridia; order Tissierellales; family GPF-1; genus GPF-1. Next base: position 885,555 of record AP028876.1, read on the forward strand.
CGAGGGAATTCGAGAATAAGAAGTAAATGGACATGCATCTGGAAATCATGGGAGTCAATGATTTTCAGATGTTTTGTCATATTTGTGTTCTTTTATATCATATAAGGACATGGAAAACGTTTCTGCATTTTCATAAACTAAAGATACGGAATACACAATAAGAGTAGGTGGAGGAAATTGGTGAAAAAATTAAAAGTATTGCTAGTAGGATTGTTGGTGGTTGCCTTGTCGGGTTGCACGCCTGCAAGTGAGGGGACAACAGTTGAAAAGGCAGATGGTAGTGCAAGTGAAAGCAGCCAAGCGGTTTCAGCATCGGTGGGAATTGTATTGGCACCGGGTGGACTAGGTGATAAAAACTTCAATGACATGGCTTATGATGGATTGAGTCAAGCCAAAGAAGAATTGGGCATTGCATTTGACTATGTCGAGCCCAAAGTAGTCAGTGATTATGTTTCACACTTTCGTATGTTTGCGGAAACCGGGGAGTATGACTTGATTCTTGGTGTGGGCGCTGATCAGGCGGATGCAATCGCAGAAGTTGCGGTTGAATTCCCAGAACAGAAATTTTCATTAGTTGATTCCGCAGCGGATCTTCCAGGAGTGAAAACAATTTATACTGATTGGACGCATCAGACCTTTCTATGTGGTGTGATTGCCGGTTTGGAAACCCAAGCAAGTAATTTGGATCAAACAAATGCAGAGAATGTTGTTGGTGTTGTGTTAGGCAAGGAATATCCGATTCTTATGGAAGGTGTTACGGGATTTATGGCTGGCGTGAAATTTGTGAATCCAGAGGCGGAAGTGTTGCAAGCAACGGTAGGCGCATTTAACGATCCAGCAAAAGGAAAGGAAATCGCCTTGTCTATGTACAACCGCGGTGCAGACTTCATTCAGCATATTGCTGGAGCTTCGGGATTGGGCGTATTCAATGCAGCGAAAGAAGCTGATCGTTATGCATTCGGTGTTGGCGGAAATCAAAATCACAATGCACCCGATCATATTGTTGCGACATCCATTCGAAATGTGAATGAGATGGTGTACAACGAAGTTGATTTGATGCTTAAGGGCGAGTGGGTTGCAGGACCTTCGGGAAGCGGATTAAAAGAAGGATCTGTTGGTTATTCGGTAGAAGGTTCCAATATTGTACTTTCGGAACGCACCATTGAAATTGTTGAGCAAGCAAAAATGATGATTCTGAATGATGAGTTGCAACCATGTCGAAATATCGATGAATTGGATGAATGGGTGAAAAATAATCAGTATGTCCAATAGGTGATCGAAACAATGATTTGATGGGGGTTTAAGTGCAAACTTAAGGCCCCAATTATTTTTGCACGATTTTGGAAGATAAGGGAGTAGGATCAATGAATGAAGTGGTACAAATGATCGATATTTCAAAAGTCTATCCATCTTCAAACGTAAGGGCGCTAGATCATGTGAATTTCACCTTGAAGAAAGGTGAAATCCATTCTTTGCTCGGCGAAAATGGAGCTGGTAAATCGACCTTGATGAAAATATTATACGGAATGAATGCCCCGTATTCGGGTCGTGTTGTGATTGATGGGGAAGAAAAAAACTTAACTAAACCTCGACATGCCATCGATTTGGGAATTAGCATGGTTCACCAGCATTTTATGCTGACGCCGGTAATGACAGTAACGGAAAATATTGTGATTGGCCGAGAACCGCATAAAGGGATTTTATTTGACCATGTGGTAGCGGAACGTGAGATTCAAGCCATGATCGATACTTATGGATTTAACATCTCACCGACAACAAGGGTGGAAGATTTGTCTACCGGAGAGCAGCAGCGGGTTGAAATTTTAAAGGCGATGTATGGCGGTGCAAGCATTATTATCTTGGACGAACCGACGGCGGTACTTACCCCGCAGGAAGTAAAAGAACTGTTTGTCATTATGAGAAAACTGAAGGCGGATGGAAAAACCATTGTTATCATCACACACAAACTGAAAGAGACCATCAGTATTGCGGATCGAGCCTCTGTATTGCGGGACGGGAAAATGATTAAAACCGATATTCAAGTGAGTCAAACGACCATCGAAGACTTGTCTCGCTATATGGTCGGTCGAGATGTGGAGTTGGGCATGCAGCGGCCTGGCAAGAAGGCTGGATCGGTTGCTTTTGAAGTGAAAAACTTGAGTTTTCAATCTCGTGGTAAGCAAATTTTGAAACAGATCAATCTGAAAGTTCATCATGGAGAAATATTGGGAATCGCGGGTATCGAGGGCAATGGTCAAACGGAGTTGCTTGAAATACTAACCGGAGTTTTAAAGCCGACATCCATGGAATTAATCAAGGATGGGGAAGAGCTTACAGGTGATGCGCGAGTCTTTATCGATAGCGGCATAGGTCATGTCCCTGAGGATCGAATGACTCAAGGATTGGTTGCAAGTATGTCTATTCGGGAGAACCTGATTTTGGGCTATCATAAGCGAGCTCGCTTTTCAAAGCGAGGCATCTTGAAGGAACGGGACATCCAGAATTTTGCCGATCAGATGACAGCGGAATACCGAATAAAAGCGCCCAATGCCAATACGCTCTGTCAGATGCTGTCAGGTGGCAATCAGCAGAAGGTTGTCATCGCCCGTATCTTTAGTGAGGATCCGGATATTATTATTATTGCTCAACCCACTCGTGGGGTCGATATTGGTGCCATGGAATACATTCATTCCAAGATGCTGGATCTGCGGGATGAAGGAAAAGCGATATTACTCATATCAGCCGATTTGGATGAGGTGCGAAATTTGAGTGATCGATTGCTTGTTATTTACGAGGGCGAAATTGTGGCTGAATCGAAGCGTGAGCAGATGAGTGAGTCAGAAATTGGACTTTATATGACGGGCAGCAAGTCACAAAAAGCAAGGGAGTGAAAATATGGAATTTCAACCAAAGAAAGCAAAAGAAAAAAAGAGGCTGTTGAATCGAAGTGCGATGATCTCCATAATTGCCCTGGTTTTGGCTATGTTGACGAGTGGAATCATAATAAAAGTGAGTGGATACAGCCCTATTGAGGCGATCTCAGCGATTTTTAAAGGTGCATTTGATGGAAAGGCGGCTATTGCTAGAACTTTGGTTCAATCAACACCATTGATTTTGAGTGGATTGGCCTTTACTGTGGCCAAAAAGGCGCAATTAATCAACTTGGGTGTGGAAGGTCAGATGTATCTAGGTGCATTGGCAGCCGCAATGGTCGGTTCGGTTGATTTTGGCTTGCCGCATGCTCTACATCTATTGGTGGCAATTTTATCGGGCATGGTGGTTGGCGGTCTATTGGCAGGAATCGTAGGTGTGATGAAGGTTCGGTTTGGCTCCAATGAGGTGATTGCGACCATCATGTTAAATTCGATTGCTGTGCTCGTGTCAAATTATTTGGCGAGCAATCCATGGAAGGCCGTGGGAAGTGTCACGGGGCAGACGGAAAAAATACTGGAAAAGGTCAGGCTAGCACGCATTATTCCTCATACGCAATTAACCATCGCCATTGCAATTGCGGTTTTGGCTTGTGTGCTGATGAAATGGTTTTTTGATCACACCATTTCGGGCTATGAAATCAAAGTTGTGGGACAAAATCAGACTGCTGCTCAGATTGCAGGCATAAAAACGGGAAAAGTTGTGATACTCTCGATGCTATTAAGTGGCACAATCGGTGGGCTGGCAGGCAGTCTTCACGTCTTGGGCGTTGATGGACGCTTTATTGTAGACTTTTCACCCGGCTACGGATTTAGCGGGATTGCAGTTGCGGCACTAGCTGCTGGAAGTCCAATCGGGGTCATTTTGTCAGGCTTGGTTTTTGGTGCGATTCGATCAGGTGCCATGTTGCTTGATCTAAAGACCAATATTCCGCTGACCTATGCGGATGTTGTACAAGCGCTTGTGATCTTGTTTGTCGCAACCCCGCTTTTGATTATTGAAATGATGCAGAAATCGAAACAGGCAATGCAAGCAATCATTCCTTCAAAAAAGAGGGGGACAGAATCATGAATTTTTTAGTTAACAATTTGACCTATATTTTAGTGGCAACGATTAGTATGTCGATCCCCTTGGTATTGGCTTCCTTGGGCGGAATCTTTTCGGCACGTAGCGGCATTATGGCGCTGGGCTTGGAAAGTATGATGATGATGGGTGCATTTACGGCGGTTGCAGGTACCTATTTTAGCGGGAATCCCTATGTGGGATTGCTTGCCGGTATGGGTGGCGGTGCATTAATCAGTTATCTGTATGGAATCTTGTGTATTCGGTACAAGGTAAATCAAGTGATCGCCGGGGTGGGTTTGAACCTGCTTGCTTTATCAGCGACCACCCTATTAACAGAATTATTTTGGGGGAATCGAGGCAGTTCTCCTCAGGTTGCTAGTGTTCAACTCAATCTTTCTTTTCTGTCGAAAGTTCCAATTGTGGGAAAGATCTTGGAAGGACAATCGATTTTATTGGCTTTCACCATATTTTTTGTATTTGTTGCTTGGTTTGTTTTGTTTAAAACGGTATATGGCTTGCGTTTGCGGATCGTAGGGGAGAATCCAAAAGCGGCCTCGACCATGGGTTTGAAAGTGAAGGCGATCAAGTATCAGGGCGTATTGATTTGTGGGATGCTTGCCGGATTAGGCGGCGCATATCTATCGATTGATCATATCGATTTGTTTCAGCAAAATATGACGGCGGGACGAGGATATATTGCAGTTGTTATTATGATTCTTGGTCGGTATCATCCGTTTTTGGTGGTAGGTGCAGCCTTGATTTTTGGTTTTTCCGACGCCATTCAAATTTATCTGCAAGGGCAAGGGGTTCCCTCTCAACTGATGCAGACAATACCTTATGTAGTCACGCTCTTGGTTTTGGCATTTGGTGTAAAGCATATTCAGGCACCAGCTGGAATCGGAGCACATGAAGATGATCATTAAAGGAGGAAATAACATGGAATTAAATAGAAAAGAACGATCGCTTTGGTTGACTGATTTGGATAAAGTCAGCTGTCAATATCCTGATCTGACAATTTCAGGTCAGGGTGGAAGATATGTGGTATGGCAAGAGATGAAAGACAAGCATGATTATATTGTTGCAGGCCAACTTGTGGAGGGAAAAGTCCTCTATAGGACTCAACTTTCTGGCAGCGGGCAGGCCTTAATGCCAAAAGTTCATGCGATCAAGGATGTCATTTGGTTTGGCTGGGTGGAAAAAGTAGATGAAAATTGGTGTGTATTTGTTCGGAGTTTGAAAAATGGAATCTATGGTGAAGTTATTCTTCTCCACAGAAGCGAAGCCAATTTTTATCTGTCTTTAAATGATGATGGAGACAAGTTGATGGTTGCTTGGTCATGCCAAAAATCGGGAAAAAGTCAAACCTGCATGACGTGGGTTAATGAGTCTGAGATTTCTGAAACGGTAGTCGTCAGCGACTCGGAAAAAACCTATCGTCCAGCAGCTGCAGTTGATCAGAATGGGAATCTATTTGTTGTTTATGACCGGTTCAATGGAAAATTTTATGATCTGGTTACCAAGGTCCGCATCAAGGATGAGTGGTCAGCGGAACAGGTTATTAGTCGCAGTGAGGAATGGGCAACCTATCCAAAGGTCAAAGCATCGCAGGATGGAATACTTGTTTTTTGGTATGATTTTGGGCGAGAAGCGAAATTCTCCTATAATGCTTGTATTTTACAGGTTGAGAATCAGGAGATGGTTGTGAAAGACTTTCAAAAAATCGCCAATGGCGTAGACTGGTATCAAGATATTTCTCTGGATGCAAACCAAGAAGGCATTGCCGTATGTGCCTATACGTGGGGGAAAACTTCGATTCGTGTCCGCTATCGCAAACCGGGCCAAAGCTGGTCGGATCCGGTGGCTATGTCCTTTCAAGATGGGACGGGAGCGGTTCATCCACAGGTTGTGATTGACGATGCAAACAAGATACAAGTAGTTTGGCAATTTGCCAATGTGAATGGACACATGGATCGAAATGCCGCAATCATCTATACGGATTTGGCTTTAAAGGACTTTGACCTATATGCGGACGCCTCCCTGGATATGGGGCTGGACGCATTTACAAAACCCATAGAAACTCAAAAAATCATGGAGAAAGTCGAGTCTAGTGAGGCTGAGGCATGGTTGAAAAAGAATGGTTATCAGGATCAACGTATTGTCTTTGGTGATATTCATGGACAAAGCGGTATGTCGGATGGGGTTGGACAGCTTGATCAATATTACCATTTCGCTAAAGTCGGTGCTGGGTTAGAATTTACGGCTCTAACTGATCATGATTGTTACCCGGATTGGATGTCAGAATCGGAATGGGAATGGCTTCGAACGACCTGTCGCCTGGTAAATGAAGAAGGAGCCTTGTCAGCACTTTTGGCCTATGAGTGGACCCCGAATGAATATAAATATGATTTTGGACATAAAAATGTTTATTATCGCGGTGATGAAGGCGAACTCTTTCGTTCGGGAGATTCTGAAGGCATGACGCCAACCGACCTCTTTGCCAGTGTAAAGAAGTATAAGGGCATGGCATTTCCTCATCATCCGGCTGCAACTTGGACCATTGTCAGTGCAGCGACCGATTGGAATTTTCATGATGAAGAGGTTCAACGAATGGTGGAGATTTATTCTCGACATGCACCCTTTGAATACTATGGGAATACATCCAAGTATACGAAAAACAACCCACAATTGAAGAAACATAGCGTTCAAGATGCACTGGCAAGGGGATATCGATTTGGTATCGGAGCTGGAAGTGACTCGCATCAAATGGAACATGGAATTGAAGGCGGTATCGTGGCGGCCTATGTCGCAGAAAATACGCGGGAGAATGTATTTGATGCGCTGTATGACCGTTGTGTCTATGCGACATCAGGAACAAGAATTTTGGTATCCTTCCGAATCCAAGGACAGGAAATGGGATCGGAAATAACTTGCAGCAAGGGCGAAGAATATGAAATAACAGCAAGCGTGCTTGGTACCAAGAATTTGATTGTTGAATTACTGGAAGACAATCAGGTGATTGAGACGAGAACAAGCCAAGCGCATGCCTGTGATTTTAGAATGAAAAAAGTAAAGGATGAACAAGAGCATTATTATTATCTGCGCGTTACACAAGAAGACGAGCACATGGCTTGGTCCAGCCCAATATGGGTTGACTAATAGATGAAACGTTCTCTATGAGAGGAATACGAACAGTTAGAGAGTGATGAGAAGACACCTTGAATAATGCAAGGTGTCTTTCTTATGAAACAAATTTGAAGGCGTGTGTTGATTTGTGCAAAAAAACCGTGATTTATGTAAATACAAGGAAGGCGATTCTCGATATAATCGATTGTGAAATTAAAAACAATTTGGGGGAACAAATCATGAAGCGAATCTTATCTGTACTATTGATCCTAATGATGATTATGACCCTTGCGGGATGTTCGCAAGGATCGACAGTTGAAGAAGCGAAAACAGTCGAATCAGCCATTCAAGAGGGAACCTTTACCGGAAACGGGGAAGGAAAAAATGGAGATATTGAGGTGGAGGTAACCATTGCAGGTGGTGTGATCACTGAGGCGAAGGTATTGTCTAGCGGCGATACAGAAGGAATCTCGGATGCTGCGATTACACAAGTTATTGCGGCGGTTGTAGCAAACAACTCCACGAATGTGGAAGCGGTCAGCGGCGCGAGCCTGACAAGTTATGGTTTGTTGGAAGCCATTCGAGATGCTCTTTCTAAAGCGGGCGCAACGGAAGCTGATTTTACAACAGACATGGTAATTGCTTTGGAAAAGGCAACAGAAGAAGCGGATCAAACTTATGATGTTGTGATCGTTGGTGCCGGTGGAGCTGGACTTGCAGCGGCTGTGGAAGCTTCTGAAGCCGGAGCCAATGTTGTTGTAATAGAAAAAATGCCATTTATCGGTGGAAATACTATGGTTTCTGGTGGTGGTTTGAATGTGCCGGGCAGCTGGGCACAGACGGCTGTTGGCGTAGACGACAGCATTGAATTATACTTCGAGGACACCATGAAGGGTGGAGACAATCTGGCTAATCCAAGTCTGGTTCATATTTTAGCTGACAACGCATTAAATGCAGCAGTATGGTTGAAAGATGATTTGGGTGTTGGATTTATGGAAGATCGTCTGCAACAATTTGGCGGACACTCTGTGGCTCGTGCCATTATTGCCACAGGTAATCATGGTACTGACTTGATTGAAAAACTAGCAGCACGCGCTCAAGAAAATGGCGTGACGATCAAAACGGAAGTCAAGGCGAATGAATTGTTGATTGAAGACGGACGCGTTGTGGGTATTGTAGCTGAAGCGGCCAATGGTGAGGCAATTACTTTCCACGCTGCCAAAGGTGTTATTATGGCGACCGGCGGTTTTGGATCAAATATGGAAATGAGAATGCAATACAATCCAGAATTGGATGATCGTTATATGACAACGGATCAACCGGGAACGACGGGTGATGGGATTGTAATGGCCCAAGCGGTCAACGCAGAATTGATTGGCATGGAGTATATTCAAACCTACCCTATGTGCAATCCGGTAACGGGTATTATCTCTTATGTTGCCAACACACGTTTTGACGGCGGAATCCTAGTCAATGTAGAAGGGGAACGCTTTGTCAACGAAATGGATCGTAGAGATGTGGTTTCACGCGGAATTTTGGCCCAAACTTCAGCGAGTGCCTATCTTCTTTGGGGACAAGAAATTGAGACGAAAGGCCATATGACTGAGGTTCATGCGCAAGAGTTTGCGACATTGAAGGATCAGGGTTTGTTGGTGGAAGCGGCGACTCTAGAAGAAGCGGCGGATGCCATGGGTGTTAATGTAGAAGCACTGACAGCAACTGTAGCCGACTACAATCAATTTGTTGCAGGCCAAGTTGAGCTTGAGATTGCCAAGAAGGGTGCTCTTCGTCCGATCGCAGAGGGACCATTCTATTTGCAACGCGTGGTGCCATCGGTACATCACACCATGGGCGGCTTGATGATTAATGAAGAAGCACAAGTGATCAATCAAGACGGTGAAATTGTAGAGGGATTATTTGCAGCTGGTGAAGTAACTGGCGGGATTCATGGAAGCAACCGTCTAGGTGGTAATGCGGTGACAGACGTCATTGTCTTCGGTCGAATAGCCGGTCGAAATGTTGTAAAATAAGTACGATTAGAAGAAGCAGGCAGATGCCTGCTTCTTTACTTTTCCAGGACTTTTTAATACAATAGGGAAGGTTTGAAAGGAGAAGCGATGACTTCTATACGTACGCGAATGATGATGGCATTTTTGGGACTTTTGTTACCCATTGTGCTGATCTTTTTATTCTTTACCCAATCAAAATTACAAAAAAATTTAGTTCCTCAAACCTATGAAATGCATCGTCAGGTATTACAGGCTCGGTCTGAGACTGTTGATGCTTGGATCCATGAACGGATAGCAGAATTGCAGGTACTGGCCATCAATGAAATCTTTTTGCTTGGTGATGAGACAGCCATGCGAAAAGAGGCAAGCCGATATGCAGATGCTTTGTCGGATCGCTATGAGTCTTTGGGCATCGTTGATCTAGAGGGAATTAATCAGATTAGCAATGGCGGAATGATCGATATCTCTTCGAGACCCTATTTTCAACAGCTGCAAAATCATCCGGATCAAAATGCTGTGATTTCGAATCCGATTTGGTCCCTGGATCGACAGCACCCCATTGTTGTTATACTTGTCCGTGTGGAAGGTTTGGGGACAACTGAACGGTATTTATCAGCCGCTGTGGATATTTCAGCTTTGACTACCTTGGTATCGAAGACGCAGAATCCAGAAGGAAGCTGGGCACTACTTAATCAAGAAGGGATTGTATTTGCACATAATCTAGAGGAACATACGATATTTTTTTCGGCAGAGGAATTGCGGTCGGATCAGGGTTTTGAATCAGAAATTGCGAGTTGGATTAAATCTGATCAATCCTTGGCAACAATTTCGCTAGATGATTATGTGGTCGATTTTTTACCGATACAAGGCTTATCAGAATGGACCATAGTTTCTTCTTATGATAAGACACGAATTCTTGCTGGTGTGATGGATCTTCAAAGTGAGTTATTTGTGCTGGGTATCGCAATTCTTCTTTTGGGCATGCTCCTGATTTCGCTGTTGTCCTCCTCGTTGAGTCGGCCGATTGTGGCTTTTGAGCGATTGACAAGGGAGGTTCAAAGTGGAAACTTTAAGGGCGAGTATCCGCCAACCAAGATTCGGGAGATTCGTAACTTGAGTCAGAGTTTTCAGCATATGCTTGGTCGAATTCAGTTTCTGATCGAAGAAGTGGAAGACAAGGAAAAGAGAAAAAGAATGGCGGAAGTAAAAGCGCTTCAAATGCAGATTACACCGCACTTTCTTTATAACACATTGGATACCTTGTATTATATGAGCATTGAAGCGGGTGCCAGGGATTTGAGCCAAGGGATTCGTGCTCTAACCACCCTATTTCGTAATGGATTAAATCGGGGTAGTGAATGGACTACGGTTAAACGGGAACTTGATCATGTGGAGAGTTACTTGCAAATTCAGGTTTTGCGATATGAAGAGAAAATTCAGTATGAAATTGCTGCAGATTCTGCTATTTTAGACTATCGAGTGCCCAAATTAATTTTACAGCCCCTGGTGGAAAACTCCATTTATCATGGGATTAAGGAGAAGGATGGACCTGGATGGATCCGTATTTTTGTTCGGGATGAAGAACATCAAATTCGCTTCGAAATTTACGATAGCGGGATTGGAATGTCAAAGGAAGAAGCCGATCTTCTTCAAGGAATGATCGATACAGGGGTTCAAGGTGGACAAGGGGTTGGTTTTTACAATGTGATTGAACGGCTTCGCTTGATCTATGGTGATTCCTTTGATGCAAAACTTGAAAGCGAAAAGGGGAAGGGCAGTCAGATATCTCTTTGGATTCAAAAGGAGGGAAAGCAAGATGATTCGAATCTTCTTGGCGGATGATGAACCAAAAATTTTGCGTGGATTGACGCGGCAAATAGAAAACCTTGGTTTGGATGTACAGATTGTCGGAACCGGGGAAAATGGAGAAATTGCTCTACAAGAGTTGAAACGCTTGCGTGCAGACCTTGCCTTTATCGATATAAATATGCCCAAGCGTAATGGAATTGAATTGATTCAAGATATTAAAACCCTGCAGCTGCGGACTGAGTTGGTGATTGTTTCTGGCTACGAGGAATTCGAGTATGCGCAAAAGGCTATGCGTCTTGGGGTGTCAGATTATCTCTTAAAGCCAGTTGAGGAGGAAGAGTTACGTCGGGTGATTGTGACCTGTCAAGCAGCGAAAAGGTCGGATACGAGCCTGTATTCGCCCTTCATTACGCGTGTGATGAGATATTTGCAGGTGCACTATCAAGATGATGAGCTGGACTTAACGCAAGTGGCCCTTGAGTTTGAACTAAGTCCCAATTATCTCAGCAACCTTTTGCGGAAAGAAACTGGCGGTGGATTTGTGGAAGCTTTGAATTGTATTCGTATTGATGCGGCCAAAGAAATGATGAAAGCAAGCCGCGAGATTAAGATCTATGAAGTGGCGGAAGCCTGCGGCTATAAAAGCCAGCACTATTTCAGCCGAATTTTTAAACGGATGACTGGGCTGGCACCAAAAGCATTTCAATTAGAGGTAGAATAAAACCTTGTCTTGGGTATCTATAAGCCAAGGAGGGGTAGGCATGAAGGCGCGGGGAAAACAGGAGTTTCATATCATTATTAGTTTGGTATTATTCTTTTTGGCTTTTACCTATCTGGAGAGTGGCGCATGGATTCGTGGAGGTATTTCTATACTTGCAGGTGGCGGATTCTTAATGATAACAATTGCAGAGATAAAAAGAAAGAAGTCTAGGAAATAACACCTAGACTTCTTTTATACTGTTTATTTATCTGTTGGCTCTCTTTCGCTCATCGCGGTTTAAGAATTTCTTACGAAGGCGATATACCTTTGGTGTGATTTCGATTAATTCGTCATCACCCAAATATTCCATAACCCCTTCCAATGATAATTTCACTGGGGGCACCATAATTTGTTTTTCATCGGCTTGTACCGAGCGAACGCTTGTCAATTTTTTACGCTTGCAAACATTGACTTCAATGTTTTCTGGGCGATTTGACTGGCCAACAACCATTCCTTCGTATACATCTTCTCCAGCGCCAATAAAGAGAACACCGCGATCCTGTAGGTTGTACAAAGCATAGGTCACAGAAACACCTGGCTCTGTAGCTACTAATGAACCGGTATCACGATGTGGAATCTCTCCTTTGAATGGCTCATAGCCGTCAAAGATGGAATTCATTACGCCGGTTCCTTTGGTATCAGTCATGAATTGTGATCGGTAACCGATCAATCCGCGGGCTGGGATTTGGAACTCCAAACGGGTGTAATCGTCGCCAACGGGAAGCAGGTTGACTAGTTCCCCCTTACGGCGGCCCAATCGTTCGATAACAGATCCAGCATATTCATTCGGTAAATCAACCGTAACATGCTCAATCGGTTCATGCTTTTTGCCATTGATTTCTTTGATTACGACCTGAGGTTTTGAAATCATAAATTCGTAACCTTCACGACGCATGGTTTCGATCAAAATAGAAAGATGAAGCTCACCACGACCGAATACTTTAAAAGCATCTGTCGCTTCTGTTTCCTCAACTCGTAGGGATACATCCGTGTTCAACTGTTTCATCAAACGGTCACGCACTTGTCGAGAAGTAACGTACTTACCGTCACGTCCGGCAAAGGGACTGTTGTTGACCGAGAATACCATGGATAGAGTTGGCTCTGAAATTTTGACGAAATCCAATGGACTTGGGTCTCTCGGATCACAAACGGTATCACCGATTTGAAGATCTTCAATGCCTGCCAAGGCGATGATGTCACCGGCAGTTGTTGTTTGAACCGGAATACGCTTCAAACCGTCAAAAGTAAAGAGCTTGGTAATCCGTACTTTTTTTGATTGATCATTTTCTTTGTTGACGATAATTGTCTCATCACCAACATTAAGAATACCACGTTCGATTTTACCAATACCGATTCGTCCTACGTATGGGTTGTAATCAATGGTGGAGATTAAGACTTGTACGGGCGCTTCTGTATCGGCTTCGGGAGCAGGCATATGTTCGATGATTTGATCAAAGAGAACTTTTAAGTCTTTTTGTTCGCCATCGGGCGTTAAGCTGCCGGTACCATTTTTAGCCGATGTATAAACGATAGGGAATTCAATCTGTTCATCATTGGCGTCTAGTGTGATAAATAGGTCATAGACTTCATCAATAACAGCCTCGGGACGCGCGTCTGGTCGATCAATTTTGTTGACACAGACGATGACAGGTAATTCCAAAGCCAAAGCGTTTTTCAATACAAAACGCGTTTGCGGCATGGGTCCTTCAAAAGCATCAACTAAAAGGATCACGCTGTCTACCATTTTCAATACACGTTCAACTTCACCACCGAAGTCGGCATGGCCGGGTGTGTCGACAATATTTATTTTTACGTCATTGTATAAGACTGCTGTGTTTTTTGATAGGATAGTGATTCCACGTTCTTTTTCTAAGGCGTTTGAATCCATTGCTCGTTCAACAATGGCTTCATTGGTTCTATAGGCGCCACTCTGTTTCAGTAATTCATCGACTAATGTCGTTTTGCCATGATCGACGTGAGCGATGATGGCGATATTGCGAATTTTATCGTTACTTTTCATGAATTTCCTCCAATTCTGTTGCACAGTGTTCAATTATACCTGTTTCGGCTGGGAAGAGCAAGTTATTTCAGGTATTAGGAAGAAAAAAAACAGAATTGTGTGAAAAAATCGATTTCCGGGTAAGTTATAGATAGAAAAAAAGGAGGGTTTACAATGAATTACAAGTTAGTTATTATTAAAAATGAAAATCGAGAAGAATCGGCAACAAGAATGCAACAGATGCTTACAGATTTTGGATGTTACATTAAAGTACGCTTGGGACTTCATGATGTGCCAGCGGATATTTGCTCGCCTTCTGGACTATTAGTTTTGGAAGTTGTAGCAGAAGAGGCGAAAATTCAAGAATTGGTGGATCAATTAAATGGCTTGTCGCGGGTAACGGCGCAGATGGTAATTATCTAGTTTAGATTGGAAAAAAGTTTGTTGGAAAGATTAAATCCGGAGCAGAAATGAGTTGACTCGGACAACTCATTTCACTCCGGATTTTTTATCGTTGTGCCTTTAATGCTTTGGCAAATTGATCGGGGCATGATGTGAGTTTACCGCCACATCGAATCCCTTCTAATTTTTCAATAACGAAATCGACAGGTTTGTCCTTGACCAATTCAGAGATTCCAATTAGGCTACCAGGACAGCCGCCAATAAAGTTAACAGATTTTACGATGTCATCTTGCACATCAAACTCAATGGCTCGGGAGCAAACGCCTTGTGTTGCTATTGTTGTCATATAAAGTCCTCCTTAATGATTTATTTATAATAAACGAAAATTACAATTCATGCAAGCAAGAAGTGCTTAGGTTTGGTATAATATTACAGTAAGAAGGGGGCTAAATAATGAAAAAACGGATTCGAGGAATGATTTTTGATTTTGGTGGCGTTTTGGGACTTCCTCAAAAGGATGAAGCGCGAAATGGTATGATGGTTGCCGTTGGAATCGATGAAGCCTCTTTTTTTCAGAGTTATTTCGATATGAGAATTGAATATGACCGAGGAACCATTTCTCGGAGAGAATATTGGACTGAAGTTTTGGCGAGAGTGGGAATTGTGATCTCTGAAGAAATCTTTGAAACCCTGATTGTTGTTGATGAAGAAAGCTGGGTTTCGGAAAACTGCCAAATGATTGATTTTATAGGAAGGAATCGAGACAGGATGGAAAAATTGGGAATCTTGTCTAATATGCCGAGAGATTTTGTTCCGTCGATTATAAGACAGTTCGATTGGATCAGCTGGTTTGATTATAGCTTGTGGTCTTGTGACGTTCACATGGTGAAACCAGAACAGGAAATCTATTTGAGGACAGCTGAGGAACTGGGTTTGTCTGTGGCGGATTGCCTATTTATCGATGATTCCATGATCAATGTAGAAGGGGCCAGAGCTGTTGGGATGGAAGCGATTCACTATGTTAATTTTGAATCTTTTTTAGAAGAGTTTAAAGCAAATTATCGATTGGAGTAAAAAATGAAAAAAGTATTGGTTCTTAATAATGAAATCGAGGCGGAATGGATGGCCGAGATTTTGATTGAAGAAGGGATTCCCTATCATATTCAGTCTTATCATCAGGCGGGATTGAATGGAATTTTTCAGTTGGAATATGGTTGGGGTCATCTGGAAGTGGATCCTGACTACAAAGAATGGGTGCTGAAGGCCTACAAAGAGTTAAATAGGGGAGAGTTCAATGACGGCAAGGAAAGCGAATAGGGGCTATCTGGTGCACTCCTATGAGGTGGATGCGTGGAACCGTGTATTACCACAGGCAGTTCTTCTATATATGCAGGATCTAGCAACCCTTCAAAGTGAGGAATGTGGCGTTGGCATTGCACGCTTGCGGGACAATCGATTGGGGTGGATGCTGTATCAAATGGATTATACCTTGACTAAAGATTTCTTTGCTTATGACACCATAGATCTTTCAACTGTATCAACAGCATTTGACACCTTGTATGCCTATCGGAAGTTTTGGTTTAGAAACAGTGAAGGTCAAATTATTGGTGAAGCAAAATCAAAATGGGTGCTTTTTGATTTTGAAAAAAGAAAAATCGCGAAAAAACCAGATTGGCTACGGGAAGCCTATGGGTTGACCGGTGATGAAAAGGACAAATTGTCTTTTTCAAAGATTCCGACACGGTTTGAACCCATGCATGCTCATGAAATAAAAGTGGGATATGCGGATATTGACATCAATCGTCATACGAACAACGCCAGATATTTAATTTGGGCGATTGAAGGGATGTCCTTAGAGTGGATTCGGAAACATCGAGTGAGGCATGTGAATGTTATTTTCAAATGTGAAACTCGTTTGGGAGAGAATATACGAATTGAAACAAAACAAGAGGAAAAAGAATCCATCCATAGAGTAAAGAAAGAGGATGGAAAATTGGCTGCCGTGTTAGAAATCGAATGGGAGTCGGTAGAGAAGGAATAAGTATTGAAGGAATAGGGAAATAAACGAAGCGGGAGAAAGAGGAGGTACTATGGATACGCTAGTTTGTTACTATTCAAGAAGTGGGCATTCAAGGGCTTATGCAGCGAGGATTGCAAAGGAATTGGATGCAAATTTACGTGAAATTGTTGAGGTACAACGACGATTCTCAGGTCCTTTGGGTTTTTTAAAAGCGGGGTACGACAGTCAAAAGGAGAATAAGAGAAGTATTCATTTGAGTGGATTAACATTATTGGATCCATATACGAAGATTGTTGTGGTTTCTCCAGTTTGGGTTGGCAATGTTCCACCAGCAGTACGAGCGTTTGCATATACCTATAAGATTCGAACGGATAACCTATATCTATTAATCAACCATAGGAGTAGTGATCCTGAGGAATTTTTACCATAGTTTCAGACTGTTTTTCCAAAAACAAAAAAGATGACGGTGATTACTCGGAAGAAGGATTCGGCAGAAATTGCCGAGAAGAAAGTGCAATCTGTATTGGAACAAGTGAGAACGTGTTAAGAGAGCCCAATTGGGCTCTTATTTTTTTTCTAGGGTAACAACAAGCAACTCGGGTCGGTTGAAAACCCGCAGAGGAATAATGCTATTTCCGAGTCCGCGGCTAACGATCATCGTGGTTTGTTTCAAAGTATGTGCACCCTCCGTGTAGGTTGGGAATAGTCCTTGATCTGGAGCAATGAATCCACCGAGGAAAGGTAGCCTGAACTGACCACCATGGGCATGACCGGAAAAGACCAGATCGATAGGGTAGTTGGCATAGACTTCAAAGGGATTGGGACGATGGGACAAAAGAATGGTGAAGTCTTCATGATTAAGAGGAATGGCATTTAGCTTTTGAGTAACATGTGATTGAATGTCGCCTTGATCTCTAGAGGCAGGGTCCATCAATCCGATCAGTTGGATCGAATCTTCTCCACGGCTGATAATTGCGGTCTCATTTTCTAGGACATTCCAACCGTTAACTTCGATCAGAGATTTAACTTCTGCGTAGTTAGCGCTCCAAATTTCGTGGTTGCCGGAGACATAATAGGTTGGCAACTTTGGAAAATTGGCAAGAAGTTCCCGAATCGGTTCAAGATCGTACCGTCTTCGATCTATCAGGTCACCAGTCACCACGATCAAATCGGGGGAGATGGTTTCAATTGATTTCAGCAATCGATTTTGTTTGGAGCCAAATCGATGATTATGCAAGTCGCTAATTTGCAGAATTTTATATTTGTCGAAATGATCTGGAAGATTATTGGATTCATAGTTTAGGTTGGTAACTTGAATCCACTCATTCTGTGTCCAAGCGAAAGCGGATAGAACGAGCAGAAAAATAACAATTTTTATCAGCTTTTTCTTCATGATGGCACCTCTCTTTTATTGAACCATAAGAGGGGGTCACAAGGCATGAACTTTTTCTTAATTTTAGACAAACAAAAAGGAAATCAATCATTCTTCGATTTCCTCTTTTTGAAGTACCATTTTCGCGCTATAGGTTAATCGCGGTTTCAAGGGCAATTTCCATCATTGCCGTTAAGGCGTTTTGACGCTTGTCAGAGTCGATTGAAGTGTTGTCAACCAAGTTGTTGGATACGGTTAGGATGGTTGCAGCTTGCTTACCCAGTATTTCTGCATTGTGGAACAAAGCAAAACTTTCGTCTTCCACGCAAACACAACCATATTTTTTGAACTTTTCACTGAAATGTTCCGCTGTATTCTCCACATAGAAGGTGTCGTGGGTATGGATCGGTGCGACAACCGGATTGTGACCACCTTGATGGGCGATTTCAATCATTTGGTCATTCAGATTCTTTGACGGATAGGTAAAGTCTCGATCCTTGCCGCATTGTGCCAGGGCATAGGTGGATTCTGAATAGGCGCTTTCTGCAATGACCAGGTCATACACCTTTAAGTGAGGATCATATGCACCTGTGCTTCCGATTCGAATGATGTTTTCTACATCATAGAATTTATAGAGCTCGTAACAATAGATCCCCATTGAGCACATGCCCATGCCGGAACCCATTACCGAAACGCGATGGCCTTTGTAATAGCCCGTATATCCTAGCATATTTCGTACGTCATTAAATAAAGTAACCTCTGTTAAATAGTGATCTGCGACAAATTTAGCACGAAGTGGATCGCCAGGCATCAAAACAGTTTTTGCGATATCCCCTTTTTCTGCACCAATATGAACGGTTGCCATAAGTCAATCTCCTTTTTGATTTTATTATACGCTCATTTTACGATCTATAGGAGGACCTGTGTCCGCTTGATTGATTTTCTATTAAGAACAAGCCCACGTCCATGGCGTTTTAAGAGATTTTCTGACTCACACTGAGACAAGAGACGTCTCAGGTGCCTAGTTGAAATGCTTAAGGAGTCTGCGAGATCTTGGCTTTTATAAGCAGAAACAAGACCATTTTCATCAGCAAGTTTTGATAAAACAATTAACAAGCGTGCCTTTGCTGGGTACAAGAGGGTTTGAGCATACTTTTTTGAGGAATCAATTTTTCGTTCGCTAAGGTGCTTGCAAAGCAATTGATGAAAGGCTAGATTTTTCGATAGGTATTCCTGGACGATCTCTATAGGAATCGCGATTAGATATGATTCTGTATGGGAAATGACGGTCTGGCAATACGTCACTTGAGAAAAGTATTCCATCGCTCCAATGGAAGCCAAGGGGGAAATCTGCGTAATCGTAATGGTTGCCCCGTCTTCATTGCCAGAGGAAATATCGAGCTCTCCATCTACAAGAAAATATAAAAAATGGACGGGCGTATCCTGTAGGCAAATCAATTCATTGGACTCGAATTGATGAATCTCGATTCTTTTTCTCAAGTCAGGCAAGAGAACTTGTTGCAGAGAAAATTGTTCAATGTATAATTCCAAATCTTGAATAGAACGATTTTTCTTCATAATCAGCCTCTTTCTATTGAGATAAGATTTGAAGCAGTTCAGCTACAGTACTGACGATAGCCAGCGGTCTTTCTTTCTG
This sequence comes from Gottschalkiaceae bacterium SANA, assembly GCA_036323355.1. GTDB lineage: Bacteria > Bacillota > Clostridia > Tissierellales > GPF-1 > GPF-1. The sequence goes on from AP028876.1 coordinate 904,702, forward strand.
TAATTCCTCGACTGAACCATAACCGTAGCTAACGCCAATGGCAGGCAATCCGAATTCTTTTGCGCCGATTAGGTCGTGTTTTCGATCGCCGATCATAACGGTAGATGCGGGATCAAATCCGTAATCATCATGAACGTGGGCGATGACATCTGCTTTTAGAGACCTGGACCCATCAAAGGTGCTGCCACCGACAAATGAAAAGTATTGGTCCAAATCAAAATGGACTAAGATACGTTTGGCATATTCTGTGGGTTTTGACGTCGCTACAAGTAGGGTATGTCCTGCTGCATGCAGGCGGTTGAGCATTTCTGGAATACCTAGATAGACCTCGTTTTCATAAAGACCTTTGTCACGGAAGTATTCGCGGTAGACTTCAATGGCTTCAAGTGAATCTTTTTCGGTGAAACCATAGAACTCCTGAAATGAATCTGTTAATGGAGGACCGATAAAGGGCTCCAAGAGATCAAGATCATTAACATGGATGCCGTAATGCTTAAGTGCGTATTGTACTGCGCTGGTAATGCCAATTTTGGGATCGGTTAAGGTACCGTCTAAATCAAAAAGAATAGTTGTATATTTCATCATCTCACCTCGTTATGGGTAGTATATCGGGTAAGGTTTCAAGGAGTCAAGCCATATCAATGCTTTCAGCGATTTTTCAGTCGTTTTCAGTCGTTTTTTTTCGATTTTGACAACGGTTTGCCAACGTAAAAGTGATTGATTGGCAATAAACGCTTACTTAATCCTTACCAATTCAACCGTCTGAATATCCCCATCCATATTGATAACAGCGGTCAGAACAGCATCCTTATTGGGTACGCCCGTACTAAATCGCTTGAAACGATAGACCTGCTTCATCACAACATCATCCTCAATCTTTGATCCTCCTCCTGACCCAAGATCATAGTGAATTTCAAAATGATCTAATTCGGGGGGCTTCTCCACCTCTTTCAAATAGGTCAATGTCAGTACTCCGTCTACCCGGCCGTCAAACTCTATACGATTCCCTTTCTCCGTGAAGAGCCACCAGCCGTTGATTCTATACTCTCCCTTCCAGGATTCTGATTCACCACGAAAAACATCGTTATGGTAGATCACATCATAAGTTGTAACCGCATAGACACCAACAATGCAAATAACAATCAAAAGCGCAATCCAAAATCGTTTCATCCTCTTGCCACCTCCAAGCATTTTTTCTATTGCGTCAAACTAATTTCATTATCCTTGTAGTGAGTGAATGCGATAGGTTCTCCGTTAAAATCCCGGGTATGTTCCTTTCCATCATAGGGAAACCAAGCGACTTCTTTCGCGCTATATAAAACCCATTGATCATCCTGTTTTTGAAACCAATGCATATTAATCTTTGTACTGCTCATTTCGCGAATCAAATCATCATTCTCATCGTACAGATTCCAGGTACTTCGTACAAAAACATATTTGAAAAAATCCCGCTCTGAATTCATATCACTGTATACGGGCGAGAAATCTGTGGTGATTTTAACGCGTTTTACTTTTTCTCCAAAAATTAGTCCCAGTTTGTCTTCGCGCGTATAGACCTTGCCATTGATTTCGACATCAGCAACGGATTCATTTGCCATCTCCATGTTCTTGGCTAATAATTCTTCGCCAACAAACTCAGAAATTGCTGCTTGGTATTCCTCAACCGTGCCGCCCGCAAAGGCAGCATCGCCCGCGTCCAAGTATTCCTTTGTCCATGCAAGCAAATCTGGCATTTCAAGTTTTTCCGCTATTCCATGCTCTAGAAAATACATATCGAGAATTTTATAATCCCTTGACGGTGTTTTAGATATTTCCATCACCATCGTTTCTCCATTGTCATATTTAACGAGAACTAAATTTTTAATCTTCGCCGAATTACTCTTTCGCTCTCTCATTTCAGTGAGTTTATTTTCCCAATACTCGTCTGAGCGTTCCACTGCTACTTCCTTTAAAGGCTCGATTCGCTCAGTTCGCTCAGCATACTCAAGTTCATTCAAGAGGTCCATCGAATATCCTCCACTTTGAAACTCTTGGTATTCTTTTACTCCCAAAAAAATATTGACTGCTACAGAAACAACAAATAATAAAATCCATACTCTCAATTTCATACTCATATTTTTCATTTGACCACCTCTCATTCATCTATCTTAATAATAACAGTTTGTGTTATTTTAGTCTATTTGATATTAAATAATAAATAAGTGTCAAAATAACTTCCAAATGTTTATAAAGTATATTGGAAGGTGATTTATATCGACGTACAAATTTAGTTATTCTTTTCTTCCATTGAATCCGTGACAGGGGTGTAGATGTTTAAACTAGCATGCAGATGGTGCAAGGAATGGAAGATGAAGTCGACAGAAAACTAAAGGTCAAGTATACTTAATCAAATGGAAATAATGAGAAAAATCCTTATAAAAGGAACTTGGATTCAGTAATTTTTTTAAAGGTAAGAAGGGGGGTAAAATGAGAAATAAATCGATGATATTTATTGTATTAATGGTAATTTTTGCATTTTTGGGCTTAGGTGGCAGGGTGCTTAGATATCATATAAGAGAAAATATGGAGTATAATTTCAATACAAAAATAGAAGCGAGTAAAATCATAGAACATGGTTGGATACCAAGTGATCTACCAGATGATGCAAGCAATATTTATGTTGCATATGATTTAGATGGTAATTTAAGTAATGGATATTTTTCGCTAAATGATAGTGATAAATTCGCTAAGGATAAAGATGTGTTAGACGTAGAAGTATTAAAAGAAATGGTTACTCATGAAAGTAAAAAGTTCAAGGATGAAATTAGGATAGAAATAATTGCACAACCACACGAATATACAATTTTAAATGGCGAGGGATGTATATACGCGATAAAAGATTCTAAGATATATTTTTGGATGAAACTAAGTTCGGAAAAATGTGATTTCTTATAGCGTTTAAGATTTTTGTGTAAAAGCAAAGTACTGTGGAAAAATAAAGTTATCGTTTAGCTGGACGAGTTATGCCGTAAAACGGATAGCTCGTTTTTGATTAAACCAGTTTCTCTAGCAACTTTCCTATTTGGTGAATATATATTATAAAAGTTGGAATACAAAGAGAAAAGCAAAGAATAGCCGAGGCTATTCTTTGCTTTCTTTGATTTTTTCCAGATAGGTGGAGGTACTGACTTTAACAAAGCTCAGTTGGGTTTGATCCCATTGTTCCAATATTTGCTTGGCTTTTTCTGATTGCGTATACGCTTGATGATCTTCTAAATTTTTCAAGACCCAGTCGTAATCTACTTGATCCATTGCTAGAATTTCAGCCAACTGAGGATTTATTTTTTTCTTGATTTCTTGATTAGGATCATAGAGATAAGCAATGCCTCCAGACATGCCGGCAGCAAAGTTTCTACCGATAGACCCGAGGATTAAGACACGGCCGCCGGTCATGTACTCGCAACCATGATCGCCGATTCCTTCAACTACAGCAATGACACCTGAGTTTCGAACAGCAAACCGTTCGCCTACTCTTCCAGCGAAATAGGCATAGCCGCTAGTTCCTCCGTAAAGGAGAGTATTTCCAGCAATGATGTTTTCCGATGCAACAAATTGAGAAGAAGCATGAGGACGAACGATTAATTTTCCACCGCTAAGTCCCTTGCCGACATAATCATTAGCATCTCCATCTAAGCGAAGGGTAACGCCCTTGGTTAAGAAAGCGCCAAAACTTTGACCAGCTGAACCTGTAAAAAAACAGCCCATGGTGTCATCAGCCAAAGGTGAATCAAATCGTCGATGGATTTCACCGCTCAGTTTTGCACCAACCGCTCGATCTGTATTTTTTATTTGTAAATGTTTTACAGTTGTTTTTTCTGAAACATCCAATTGATCCAAACGCGTAATCAAACGATCATCTAATACGGCCTTAAGTCGATTGTGATGATGTGGCACATATTGATCTTGAATGCGGAGTGGTAGTTCTGGTCTGTGAAGAACAGGTGTTAGATCCATGCTTCGAATTTTATGGTTGCCTTCCAAATGATAATCCAAGATGTCTCCACGCGCAATCATATCCGTCATTTTCCTAAAGCCAAGGGCTGCCATCATTTCTCGAAGATCTTCTGCAACGTATGAATAATAGGCAATGATATCTTCCGGCGTTCCGCTGTATCGGGCACGACGCTTTTCATCTTGGGTTGCGATTCCGACCGGGCAAACATTCTTATGGCAGTTCCGGCAGAGGATACAACCGGAAGCGATCATGGCACCTGTCGTGATTCCATACTCCTCAGCACCCAATAGGGCAGCAATGAGTACGTCACGTCCGGTTGTGATTCTGCCGTCAACCTGAATAATGACGCGGTTTCTCAAATTGTTCAAAAGTAGGGTTTGCTGGACTTCTGCAAGGCCTAATTCCCACGGCATTCCAGCATATTGCATGGAGCTGATGGAAGCTGCACCAGTACCGCCGTCGTGACCGCTGATTAGAATCACATCGGCTTGCGCCTTGGCAACCCCGGCTGCAACCGTGCCGATTCCGGCATTGGAGACCAGTTTAACATTGATCCGCGCTTTTGGATTAACATTACGAAGATCGAAGATCAATTGTGACAAGTCTTCAATGGAGTAAATGTCATGATGGGGTGGCGGTGAAATTAAATCGATGCCCGGCAAAGCGTGGCGAACTTTCCCAATTTCTTGGGTGACCTTCTTGCCAGGTAAGTGACCGCCTTCACCTGGTTTTGCACCTTGTGCCATCTTAATTTGTAGCTCTTTAGCGTGAACCAAATAATCAGTTGTAACACCAAATCGCCCAGAAGCGATCTGTTTGGATTGACTAATTCTCCAATCTCCATTTTCATCTGGCTTGAATCGGGCAGGATCTTCTCCACCTTCACCAGAAGAGCTCATAGCACCTATGCGGTTCATGGCAATGGCCATGGTTTCGTGTGCTTCTCTGGAGATCGAGCCAAAGCTCATGGCGCCGGTTGTAAAGCGTTTCATAATGGATTCAGCAGATTCTACTTCCTCAAGTGGCACTGGGGTCCGTTCTTGAAAATGGAAGAGATCACGAATTTTCACCGTGGGATGGTAGGCTGCCTTGTCTTTCGCATACTCTCGATAGAGGGCATAGTCCCTGGTACGGATCGCTTTTTGCAGTTTCTTCACGGCCTGAGAATTCAGGCTGTGAAATTCGCCGCCTTTAGAAGGAAAGAGATCCCCGCCCTTGTCGATAAAGGTATTTGATTCGGGGTCAAAGGCCTTTTTATGACGAAGTTGTACTTCCTTGGCAATGGTGCCTAGTCCCATGCCTTCTAATCGAGTTGGCGTGCCAGTGAAATATTCATCTACAACATTTTGACGAATGCCGACAACCTCGAAGATCTGAGCACTATTGTAGCTTTGAAGAGTCGAGATTCCCATTTTTGCTAAAATTTTCAGTAAGCCTGCATCCATAGCTTTGAGGTAATTCTTAGTTGCCAACTTGTGATCAGTCAGACCTTTAACTGCTTGAGAATCGACTAGATCATGGATGACTTCGAAGGCCATATATGGATTGACTGCCTTGGCCCCATATCCCAACAGTAAAGCAATTTGAAAAACATCACGGCAATCCCCTGCCTCAACAATAATATCAACTCGGGTTCGCAATTTTTCACGAATCAGAAAATGGTGAAGGGCACTGACTGCTAGAAGGCTTGGAATTGGTGCATCGTAACGATCAACGTTTCGGTCACTGAGAATCAGCAAGTTTGCACCTGACAAGATATTTTCTTTGGCCCGCATAAAGAGGTTGTCCAGGGCCTCTTTCAATCGATCTTCCCCGCCGTCTACCGGGAAGGTGATAGGGAGGCGTACCGCTTTAAAGTCCTCTGAGTAAAGATTTTCGAGTTTTGCAAATTCTTGATTTCTAAGAATTGGAGATCTGATTTCGATATATTTGACGCTCTTGTTGATTTCGATGACATCGAGTGAAGCGCCATGTTTTCCAATGTACTGTCGAAGACTCATGGCGGATCGCTCTTGGATGGAGTCGATCGGTGGATTGGTTACCTGGGCAAAGGATTGTTTAAAATAGCTAAACAGCATTTGTGGACGATCGGACATAACCGCAAGGGGAATGTCGGAACCCATTGCACCAACAGGCTCTTTTCCATCTCGCGCCATAGGCGTTAAAATAAACTTAAGCTCTTCTTCGGTATAGCCAAATAGAATTTCTCTTTGCAATAAAATTCGCTGATTCATAAAAGGGCGGTCTAAGCCTTTTGGAAGATCAGGAATGGTTTGTTTGTTTCTTGTAATCCAATCTGAATAGGCATATTTCTCGGCTTCTTTTTCTTTGATGTTTTTATCGGTTGTGATTTGACCTTTGATCAAATCACAAACCATTATCTCGCCAGGTTTAAGCTTGCCTCTGCGTTCTACATTGGCGGGATCGACTGACAACACACCCGTTTCAGATGCGACAACTAGCCGTTGATCTTTGGTCAAGGTATAGCGGAGAGGTCGAAGGCCGTTTCGATCTAGATGAGCGGCGATCTTTTCACCATCGGTCAGAATGATAGCAGCAGGGCCATCCCAGGGTTCAAAAATACGCGCATAGTATTCATAGAAAGCACGTACTTCTGGACTGAGTTGATCATTTGCTTGCCAGTTCTCTGGCATCATAATCATTAGAATCTGCTCAATAGGGAGCTGATGAATATAAAATAATTCAAAGAGATTATCTAGGCTGGCTGAATCACTGCTTCCTTTTTCAATGATGGGTAAAAGCTTTTTAAAGTCATCACCGTATCTTTCTGAAGTCAAAACACCCTCACGAGCATTCATACGATTGACATTGCCTCGAATGGTATTAATCTCACCATTATGTGCAATATAGCGGAATGGATGCGCTAACTTCCACGATGGGAAGGTATTGGTTGAATAGCGTTCATGAACGATTGTAAATGAGCTTTTAAAAAGTGGATGTTGCAAGTCAAGGTAGAATTGATCCAATCGGATTCCTAAAATCTGCCCCTTGTAGAGTAAGGTTTGATCCGAGAGGCTACAGACATAAAAATATCCGGTATCTGGTTTTTCATTTAAAATTGCTTGTACGCGCTTTCGTACCAAATACAGTTTTTCGCGGAATTTTTGGGTAGAATATTGTCCCTTTTGTACAAATACCTGTGAGATGACGGGACGTGTTGCTCGTGCCCATTTACCGCATTGGGCTTCGTTGACGGGCACTTCTCGCCAGACGGCGAATCCTAAGTCCTCTTCTCTGAGGATACGTTCAAATACACCTTCACAATATAATCGAAGGTGTGGTTCTCGCGGCAAGAAGATCATGCCGACGGCATAATCACCAGCTTCAGGAAGAGTGGCGCCTTGTTTGCTTAACTGAGATTTAAAGAAGCTGTGGGGAATCTTGACCATCATTCCTGCGCCGTCCCCGGTGTCTTTATCGGCTCCAACGGCGCCTCTATGTTTCATGTTCTTTAGTAAGGTAAGACCGTCTTCAATGATTTGTCTTGATGGATGTCCTTGTGTGTGACACACGAAACCAACACCACAAGCATCTTTTTCAAATAGCGGATCATAAAGCCCTTGTTTGGTGGGATAAGCTAAGGTTCCCATTCGAATCAACTCCTTTCAGATAGAATCCTGCATGACGACAATTCGATTATGTAGGCGAAAATTGCATGCATGATTAATAGATATGGTTATCTTGGTTCCTGGATCATAGAAACGATACGAGTTACTGACATGCGAAGATTTACATGTTCTTTAACTCGACTTCAATGAAATAATTTAAGAAATTTAATAAGAAAAGTGGCCGAAAACAAGAACGGGTTTCGGCCAACAAGTGAGTTGTTACATATTTTATATAATTCGAAACGAGTTGTCAACCCATAGCGGATACTTGTATGTCATTGGAAAACATTTTCAGAGAACTTTTTTTCTATATTTTCAGACAATTTTTGGTATAATTAAATGATAGGAGGATGACATGAAGACGATTATTTTTGATACGGAAACAACAGACTTAAAGCCTGGACGTATTTGCCAATTGACCTATGTGATTATAAATGAGGGCCGTAGTATAGGAAAGAATTTCTTTTTTTCTGTAGATTTTGTTTCTCCAAGTGCAGAGGCGGTTCATGGATTTAGCGTAAAACAGTTGGAAAAATTGTCTGATGGACGGCGTTTTTTTTCCTTTGCACAAGAGATTTACAATGATTTTTGCCATGCGGCAATCGTTGGTCACAACGTAGATTTTGATATCTCCTTTATGAAATCAGAAATGGACAATGCGGGATTTGAGTTTTCGTATGCTTGTAAGATCGATACGATGAAAGAGTTTGCTCCCTATTGTCAATTGCCCCATTATAAGTACGCATATAAATTTCCAAAACTTACCGAGCTGATGACATGTCTTGATATTTCAGAAGCAGAGATTGAGAAGACTGCAGTCAGTTTATTTGGCAATCAAGGACAGGGCTTCCATGATGCGCGCTACGATGTTGCGGCTACCACGCTCGCTTATTACAAGCGGCAGGCATTGTTGGAGAAGGTTGATGATTGCTAAGACAAAGCGGCTACGTATTGAGGCTTTAAAACGAGAAGACTGGAAATTGTTTTTGCAGTTGGATGAAAATCCTCTGGTCATGCGCTATATTCATCAAGGAAATACACGAGATGCTGATGAGGTGAAAGCGTATGTGCATTGTGCCTTGGAGGTTGAAAGCTTGACTGGGCTTGGTGGGTATTTTACCATCTGGGAGGATATAACGGATCAGTTCGTTGGCTGGATTTGCCTACGTCCGGAATCAAAAGAGGGTCTTCGTTATGAAATCGGTTATCGGCTCTTGCCTAGGTATTGGGGGAAGGGAATTGCGACAGAAGCTTCTCTTGCCATGGTAAAAAAGGGTTTTCTGGAGTGGGAGGTGGCCCAGATCTTTGCAAGAGCTTTTGCGGATAATCGAGGGTCAATCCGTATCATGGAAAAAATCGGATTGCATTTCGAATCACTTGGTGAAAATCGTGAACTGCAATACGGCATTGAGCGTGAAGAATGGATTTTAAAAGAGAATCCTTTGGTTTCTCAGGGGGTACGAATTTCCGCCAAAGCAATCATTGAACGGGATGGAAAGCTTCTGGTTACAGAAAATAGAGACCATCTTCAGGGTCCTTATTATTTGTTACCGGGAGGTGGACAGGAAAAGAAAGAAACCCTTGCAGATACGTTGAAACGAGAGTGTATGGAGGAGTTGGGTGTTCGCATTCAGGTCGGTGATTTTGCTCTTATCCGTGAATATATTGGAGCCAATCATGAATTTGCTGCCTGGGATGAGGACTTTCATCAAGTGGAGATTATGTTTTATTGTCGCTTGATCGATGAACCGAAAAGGGAAGGATATGTGGACGGAGATCTTCGGCAGATTGGCTTTGCATGGATTTCGATTGAAGAATTGCAAACTGTAAGAATTTACCCAAAAGCCTTGGTAAATTGGTTAAGTGGAAATCGACATAACCAATATTTAGGAGATTTGAATTAACGTCCGTTTGGACGTTTTTTTGTGGTTTCTTACAAACTTTATATTTTTAACAACAATTTAAGGAAATAAATGATAAAATAAAATCATTACAATTTGATTTTATCAGGAGGGCATATGAAACGGATACTATCATTCTTATTGGCTTTATTATTGCTATTCAATCCGCTTTTTTCAGTTGTTGGAGAATCGTGGATCAGTTTTGCTGGATCAGAATCAGGCTTAGCTCTATCCCCGGGAGAGGGGACGGTATCAAGCATGATTCTTGGAAGTGAAGGCGCACTTCAATTTACAGTAGACAATACTGGATCGAGTCATCTTTACAATTTATCTTTGCGTGTGGTAGTCGGGAATGGATTACTGGCAAAATCGGATCTTTCATTCGAAGGAGTGGCTGCGGAAGTTACTTCCTCTGCAGGAACTGCAACAGAATTTGAGACTGAATTAGCATTCATGGATATCAAGGATCTGGCAGCAGGCGAGTCTTATTCGGTGAGTATACCCCTTGAGAGCATGTTGCATCCTATGGAAAATATAGACGAACGGTGGGTGGAAAGTGAAAAATTGATCGCTTTTGGTGACCGGATCCCGGTTACCGTAGAGTGGTTGGCTAGTCGTAATCCGCAGGAACTGCCGGAAGATGCAAGCCCTAGTTTAGTGTCGGAAGAACGAGCCGTTAAAGTAGAATTGACACCGGTTGAAGTAACCTTTTCAGGTGGAGGCAATCTCTTGTTGGGGGCAGGAGAAAACTACGATATTTCCGATAATGCTTTTTCGAAAAAAATAGCAATTACCATGAAGAATAATGAAGCGATTGAATCGCGGGTTGCGCTTCAGGTCGCTATTCCAGATGGGATCGAAGTTTCCAACTTTAGCATAGAGCCTATAGGCTATGTAGAACCAGAGGCAGGAGCAAAGACAATGAATCTTTTGCAGGCGGATGGTAGTGGGATTCTTGATTTTGGTTCTCAAGTCTTGGCACCGGGAGAAACGCGTGTCATTGATTTTGATGCATCGATTTTCAATCGATTGATGTTTGAAGGAGAAGTCAACCAAGGAGAGTTGATTGCGCATAATCAAGTATTGCCTTTAGATTTAAGCTGGCAATTGATTGAACCGGATCTGGATCCTGAAAATCCAGCTTTTCCAACGTTCGCTATTCGCAAGCAGTTAGTTGCTAAAGAATTGATTTTGTCCAAATCGGTACAATCAAATGACAATCCGATTGGTTATGGATCTCAGATGAACTATTCGATTAGTTTGAAATCTAATCAGTATTATGGTGCTCGAGATTTAATTATTTATAGTCGGTTGGAAGATCTTTTAAATGAAATGCAAATTGGTCAGAGTTTGAATCAAGAGAGTATAGTTTTCTCTGGTTCCGGTTTTTTGGGTGTTGATCAAACCTGGCTTAAGGGACAAGAAGAACGGGATGTGGAAGAGAATCCAACAGGCATTGTATGGCGTTTGCAGGAAGCAGATACCGCCCAGTACTTGATCGACGGGCTTGAGGATCTAGAAAGTGCACGGGAGGAAATCAACAATCGTACGCCTATATATGAAGGTAATGACTCTTCTTTAAGAATAATCCAAGGGTTTCTTGGAGATGATCCTGATGATATTCCTATAGACATATTGTCAGAGCGAGCATGGATCAATCAGTTTCAAGCGGACCTTATGACAGCAAAAGCAAGTGCATCTCCGGAAGCGCTTGCTCCAATTGATGCTTTACTTGCATCAATAGCTGCTTGGCAGGTGAAAGTAGATGGAGCTGGGCAAGCTGCCAATTTTTTAAATCAAGCAGAAGTGAATATGGCTGCGCAGGTGATGGCAAGTGAAAAAGTCAGTGGTGCTGTGGCAGCGTATCAAACAGGACTTGATGATCCTGGACAACCGATTCAGTTATTTGAAAGTGCGACTCAAGAAGCTGTGACTGCTGGGGAAGATGCTGAAAGTGCAAAGCAAGCTTTGAATTCGAATTTATTGGAAATTGAGGCCGCACGAGCAATTGTATCAACCTATTTGTCAGATCAACATGCAATTGCATGGAAGGCGGAGTTAGAGTCCATACAAGCTTTGGATTTAGCGCAAGCACCGAACTATGTAAGTCTTTTGGCACAAGCAGATTTGTCAGCGTCAGTAGAAGCTGGACGTGGAGACTGGATTATTCCATGGAGTGAACCTGTTTTGACAGATGTTTCGGTTGACTTTTCTAATCAACAAGCGTTGGAAAGCTTGCTGAATCATGTGAGTTTGGATACCGAGCGTACAGGATATGGACTAGATAAAAGCTCGGTATTCAATATTAATTTCTCGACTATGGTCATGGAGAATTGGGTGATGCCGCTAGATTGGTCGCAAATGGGACCTATTTTGGCTGGAGATCGATTAAGCAGTGCTGCAACCTTGGATATGACGAGCCGTGAGGGTGTTGTAAAAGAGGATGATAGTCGAGTTAATGCCGCTTTAAAGATTCCTTTAGCAACAATCAGTGAGAGCGTTGTTGACGTTAATGATCAAGAAAGCTACGAGATGGTCGATGATAAGGCCGTGATCCAAGTAGGTGATGTGATTACTATGAACGTGGTTTATGATGGATTAGCGGTCAATGCCAAGCAAAATTTGAAAGAGATGTTCTTTATTTTGCCTGAGGGAACCCAGTATATTCCAGAGACAGCGCTAACCAATGTGATTTCTGGTGGACCAGCACCAGTTATGATCTATGATGGGGAGTCCGACGTGTTTGTTATGGAGACGATCTCTGACCCGGATTATCCGCAAGACCCGTCTAAACGTCTTCCCGTTCAGGTCGATGAAGGGACAAAAATTGTATATAGCTATGATCTTATTGTGAATGACCTGCCAGTAATTGTTGAAGGAAAGGAAGATTTTCATCTTTCTAAACTGGTATTAGAGACTCAGGGTAACGTGCAAAGCGACCGAGATGAATCACAGTTCTATTATTCGGCGCCTAAATTTACCATTGATAAAGAATCGAGCGTGACAGATCTCTCAAATTTAAAGGGTGGTCAAGTTCTGCCATTTACCATTACCGTTGAAAATGAAAGTCGATCGAGTGCGTTTGAAGTTGTGGTTCAGGATCTCTTGCCTGACCAATTAATTATGCTTCCGGATACAATTGAGCTACTTGCTGAAAATGGAGATCCTGTAGATGGGGCAGTCGGTTATGATATGGAGAGCAAGATTCTCACAGTAACACTGACGGAAGTGCCGGGTGCCAGTGATGCCGGTAATGGCAAGGTGATCATTGCCTATGAGGCTGGTGTTGTCAATCCGGCACCTGCTGAACTGTCTTTCTCGAATATAGCGAGTCTTGTTAGTTATCAGAAGCAGGCGGGGCAAGCTCCGGCTTACACGGATCAACCGGTTACAGATCGTGTAACGATGACGGTGTCACCATTCACTGTTGAAAAAACTGTGGTGGATTCGACTTATCGGTTGGAAAATGATCAACCGAATCTCAATCGAGCGCGACCAGGAGATCAGATCACCTATGAGATTTCGATTCAAATGGAACCGGGGATTTCAGTTTATGATTTAAACTTAAAAGATACCTTGCCTTTGGGTATGGACGCGGAGCATTTCTATCGATTGGATGGAACGAATTGGACTGAAATTATTAATGCACAGCAGCCCGATGAGAGTAATCATCAGATCTATCAGATCGATATGGGTAATCAAGGCTCTGCAACGGAGGCTGTAACCTTCACATATCGAGTGGTAGGAAGCTTGAGAACCAACGAGACTTACACGCAATTGCAAAATAAAACAAATACGGCTTATGTGACGTGGAAAACGGCATCGGACGGTACCCTTAACAAGTCCAAGAGTGATGGTGCATCCATTCAAGTGGCATTTCCAGATGTGCACCCGTTGGCGATTCAAGTTGATCGCACAACGAAGAAAGTAAACAATAAGTTTTATGCAACTTTTGATCCAGAGATTGAGGATACAGCGATCTTTACGGCACGTTTCAAAAATACAGGCAAGGACACCGCCTATGACACAGAGGTTTGGATCGATTTGCCGGAGGAATATGTCTTGGCTTCGACACCAGACGGATTAATATACGATGCTGTTAATCATCGTTTAACCGGAAGCATTGATGTATTAGATGTCGATGAGACCAAGGCCTATTCAATCTCTTTGACCTCACAGCCAGGAACCGTACAGGTTGGCACGGATCGTCAGATGAAGGCAACCATGGTCAAATTCTATAATGTCTTTGATAAGCTATATGATCAGCAAAGAAGCACATCCATCTATGTGAATCAAGCACCAACGGCTACAGATGGGGAATTTATTGCAAGGGAAGACACAAACTTGACAGGCAGTTTGGACCGTGGAGACTTAAATGGTGATCAATTAACCTATTCTGTTTTAACAGAAGTGCCAGCAAGTGTAGGATCCTTCTTCTTTACGGAGGGGAATGCATGGACATTTGTTCCTGCTCTAAATTACACGGGGGATGACAATCTGATTGAGGTGCAAGTTAGCGACAATCTTGGAGGGCTTGCAAGAGCGGCCATAACCATTGATATTGTAGCAATTAATGATGCACCTATTATCAATAATCAAAGCTTTGAAACTGATGAGGAAATCGCAATCGTCAATCAAGCGATTGCTTTTACCGATGTGGACAGCACGGCTTGGACCTTTGCTTTGGTTGGCGATGAGCCAGAGACCGGCTCTTTGACCTTGAGATCCAATGGCACCTTTGACTATACATCACCAACTGATTTTTATGGGGATGTTAGCTTCCAAGTGAAAGTGACCGACAATGGAGATCAAGAAGATGAAACCCTCTTGTTTGATGAGGCGATCATTACCATTGTGGTCAGAAATGTACAGGATTCACCAGACTTAAGTGGTGATACGACAGAGACCAAGGAAGATACGCCTGTAGAAGGAACTGTAACCGCAAGGGATTCGGACCCCGATGATATTTTGACCTATTCGATTGAATCTGATCCGACTTATGGAACAGTCACGATTTCGAAGGATAATAATGGTCAGGCGACCTATCGCTATGTACCGGCCTTGAATTATCATGGACTAGATCGATTCCAGGTTCGGGTTTCTGATGGAAACGGAAATTCTGATTTGGCCTATGTAGATGTGACCGTTACTCCAGTAAATGATCAACCCGTGGTGGATGATCAGCTTTACACCACCAAAGAAGATATGGAATTGACAAGGACGATTCCAGCATCGGATGTGGATTCTGAGAATTTGAAATTCACGATGATTCAGACGATCAGTGAGGAAGAAGGAACCCTTGTTCTGGCTACAGATGGAAGCGTAGTTTTTCATCCCGCACAGGATTTCGTTGGGGATGCAGTCTTCCAAGTGAGGGTGAGTGATCAAGAAGATCCGGCATTGACGGATACAGCAACCATTACAATTCGTGTAACGCCGGTCAATGATCCACCAATTGCTTCCAATCTTTTTATTAGCATTGCAGAAGATACATCGACAGCTGGCAGTGTAACGGCCAGTGATGTAGACGGCGATGCCTTGACCTATGAATTGGATGAGCAGAGTTTGGCGAGTCTTCGGGGAACGGTGACAAAAACGGGTGGTTCTTCCAGTCCGGGATTTTTCTATACGCCAAAGGGTGATGATTATGGAACCGAAAGTTTCATTATGATCGTACGTGATCCCGATGGCCAAGAAGCTCGAGCAACAATCACCGTTCAAGTGACGGCTGTCAATGACCTGCCGGTTACGCCAAATCAAGAAGAGACCATGGATGAGGATGGCGAAGAAATTCAAGGGGCCTTAGACGTTACCGATGCGGACCCGACGGATTTATTGGTTTCAACCCTCACTCGTGCACCAATTCATGGTCTAGCAACCGTTGCGACTAGTGGTGCATGGACCTATGAACCTCATGCCAACTGGCATGGTGTGGAAACCTTCGATATCGGCACCGATGATGGACAGGAAGGGACAGCTCTTGCGACCATTACGGTTATAGTGCGATCGATTAATGATGAGCCAACAACGGTTGATTACTGGCATACTACCCAGCAAAACCTAGCGATCCCTGGCCAGGTTGTAGCCAAGGATGCGGATCTTCAGAATATCGTCTTTGGCGGTACTGCAGATGAACTGGTCTTTTCTATCGATACACCGGCCTTACATGGGCAAGTTGGTATTGATGAAAATACAGGGAAATGGCGATATGAACCGAATCTAAACTATGTCGGCGAAGATGCGTTCACCGTTCATGTTCAAGATTTGCATGGCGGTCATACGACATCGCAAATCCATATTCAGGTGATTGGTCAAGATGGGGGTATTTATCCGTCAGACAACACGCCGCCAGTTACAGGTAATCAAACAATTTTGCTTAAGCCTGAAAATCTGGGCACCATTGTATTTGGCCAAGTGATTGGTGTGGATCCCAATGGTGACGAATTAGTGTATAGCCTCTTGGATGATGCGGATACACAAATAACGATTGATGACCTTGGTGTCTTCAAATTATTGGGAAATGAAGGACAATGGGAATTGACTGTTGCAGCCGATGCTGATTTGTCGAAATTACCAAAGATTGTAAGTGTGAAAATTTCCGATCAACGCGGTGGCCAAGCGGTTGCTAGAATCTATTTCTCTAAAGAAAAGAACGAATATGCGATGAATGGTATTGTCGCAGATCTTGAGTCTTTTGGGAACACGCCAAGTGAAGAGCAATTGATAGGCGGTGCCTTGATCACTCTATATGACGAAGCCGGTAGCAAGATTGGAGAAACAACATCAACAAATGATGGCCAATTTACTTTTGGCCAACAGGCGGAAGGCATTTATCGTCTAGTCATTGAAAAGGAAGACTATGCGGTTAAGAATCATGAATTCTATTTTGACGCAAGTGGAGATGAGTGGATCTACCTAAGTCCATATGGATTTAATTTAGCAGCGAGCCCACGGACCCTAGTCATGGATGGAAAATCCATTTCAGACCTTTTGGCAACATTGACCGATTTGCAAGGAGAACCGGTTGCCGGATGGACCGTAAATTTCCAACCGGTTGAAGACGGCGCGTTCACATATGGTGAATACCTGGATGGAAGTGTCTTTGTAACGGATGAAAAGGGGCAAGTCTTGACCTCCTTTAAGGCGGCTGATCTTGCATCCTTAGATTCACATGTGATTCCTTTGATTGTAGAAGCCAGAACCGGTCAAACGCTCAAGGCGCGGGATCAGATCCTCTTAATCTTTTCTCCATCGGTAATTGAAGGCATTGTGATCGACCAGAAAACAGGTCAACCTGTAGAAGGTGCGCGTGTGATGATTGAGGAAGATTTGGATGGTGATGGGATCATTGACTATCGAGCTGAGCAAAGGACGGGTGTAGATGGTCGTTATTCGATCCCGATTCCATTAGGGAACAGCAGATATACCTTATCTATTACAAAACCTATGCAAGTCAATGGGCAGAGTCGAGATTTCACCTTTAGACAGATTGTGGAT
This sequence comes from Gottschalkiaceae bacterium SANA, assembly GCA_036323355.1. GTDB lineage: Bacteria > Bacillota > Clostridia > Tissierellales > GPF-1 > GPF-1. Next base: position 921,723 of record AP028876.1, read on the forward strand.
GCGGGAGAAATTACGGGTTCCGGCGATCACTTCTATGCTGAAAAAACGGTCAGCGGAATTTTATTGGAACGCGGCCCTGATGGTGAGGAAGGCATTCCTTTGGATCTATCGAGATATGCATTGGAAGTCATGGATGAAAACGGCCTGATTCGAAGTGATGTACATGCGGTATTGCATGCTGATGGAACCTTCACGATTTCCGGTGTTGAACCGAATGAGACCTATCGAATCAAACCGAGAATTATCTTTGATGGACAGACCTTGTATCTGCCAGGCATTGAGGTAATGGTTTCAGAAAATGGAGAAATTCAGATTGCAGAGCTTCTGGTAGATCCATTTGGCACAGTAAGCAATAAGGCCAATGGAGAAATTATTGAAGGCGCTGAAGTCACTTTGTATTATGCGGATACAGAGAGAAACCGTAATGCGGGGCGTCCCATTAATCAGCCAGTTGTTTTGCCAGACCATCCTTTGGCTTTGTCGAATAACGAGAACCCTCAATTTTCAACAAGTGAAGGTAAGTATGGCTATATGGTTTATCCATTTACCGATTACTATCTACTGGTAGAAGCGGATGAATACGCGAATTTTGACAGCAGAAAAGATGGAATTATATCTGTTGAAAATGAGATTGTTATTTATGATATTAAGATGAGTAAGTCAGGTTTCTCGATTATTCATAAACCGGGCACCTTGGAATTGGAGTTGCGAGCAAAGACTCAAACCCCAAGAGTGGAAGCGGGCCAAGAGGCGCAAGTTGACTTGTATGTGACAAATCATTCCAATGAAAATTTGAGTGAAGTCGTTGTTCGTTCTCTACTTCCAGCGGAGATCTCACCAGTCATTCCAGTATTTACAGAAGGAATGCGGATTCGCATCGTGGGAGATGAGTTGGTTATCACCTTGTATAATGTGAATGCCGGAGAAACGATCACGGTACCTGTTTCCTACAGAACTAATGGGGAAGCTGAAAATGGAACTGTGGTTAGAATGGAGTATCGGATTTCGCCACTCTATGGAATTATGGAATCCGATCAACTCAATGCACAAGCAGGCTTTTTGATCATAGCTTCCGGGCAAACGGGACATCATGATCGTTATCTTTATGGGTATCCTGATTTGACGGTCCAACCGGAACGTGCGGTTTCTCGTGCGGAGTCTGTTGCTATGGTAGTCCGGATTATGAAGCTCGAAGGTGGATCATCAAAAACGACTGTCTTTGACAAAGAGTTGGAAGGCCATTGGGCACGAAATAACATCGCAGTTGCTTTGGAACATGGATTGATCGAAGGCTATTTAACTGGATGGTTCAAGCCGGATCAAGCCATGACTCGAGCTGAATTTTCAACCTTGGTTGCCCGTGTGATTGATTTGGACCGCACCGGGGACGCAAAAGCTTTTTGGGCCGAGAATACCATGGAACGTTTATTGGATTATGGATTGCTGCAAGGTGATCCCGATGGAAATTTAAGACCTGACGATCCAATAACTCGAGCCGAAGCGGTAACTATCTTGAATCGATTGTTGATGCGTGGACCTTTGCAAGGGATTGATCCCTATTACACGGATCTAATGGAAACACATTGGGCGTATGGAGATTTGATTGAGGCAACTTATAATCATGACTTTAAGTTCCTTACAAATGGAGAAGAAGCTGAGAATTATGATTTAGAAAAACCGATTGATGAATAGAAAAATTCCCGAGGGCTTTAAAGCTCTCGGGAATTTTTTATTCGGATTGAAGAATAGAGATAAAAAGTTCTGTAACGAAGGGATCAAATTGTGAACCTGAACAAAGGGTGAGTTCCTGTAAGGCTTCTATTCGAGTCTTACATTTGTTATAGCATCGGTTGGATGTCATGGCATCATAGGCGTCAACAATGCCGAGGATACGCGATGTGAGAGGAATGTTGGTACCTGAGCGTCCCTCTGGATATCCATGGCCATCCCAGCGCTCATGATGATAGAGAATGCCCTCTGCGATACTGTCCATATTTGGGGAGGCCGATACAATTCTTGCTCCGATTTCTGAATGTTTTTTCATCATGAGCCATTCCTCCTCACTCAATTTGCTTGGCTTATTGAGTATTTGAGCGGGAATAGCGATTTTACCGATATCGTGAAGTTTTGCAAGGAGTCTGAGTTCATTGATAATATGATAATCTAATCTCATTTTTTCGGCAATGGCAACGCTATAGGTTTCAACACGGTGACAGTGTTCTTCTGTTTCTAGATTTTTCTCCTGTAGACTCTTCATCAAGGAGAGAACGACAGATGCTTTAGAACTGGTTCGATTTGTCAACTTATCCTTATACATGCGATCTTCAGCACGTTGAAACAGATTTTCAAAGCTTTCTCCTTCTCTTGAGTAGGAATAGCCAATGGATAAATTGGTTTCCATGGGCAGATCAGATTGATTTTGAATTGCATTTTTGATCTTGTGGATTCGACTCGTAACTTCTGATCTGCGGAGGGGGGGAAGAATGATTGCAAACTCATCTCCACCGATTCGACCAATAAAGTCCGCATCTTGGAATTCATTATTCAAGATCGAAGCAATCCGTTTTAAGGCACGATCGCCAAATTGATGTCCATGGGTATCGTTGATCGGCTTTAAGCCATCCATATCGGATACCAGCAGGAGGTGATTGCTAAGATCATGGCTACCCGTATAGGTTTCAAAAGCGTTTCGATTCTTTAAATTGGTGAGTAGGTCATGGCTTGCTAGAAATTGAATGTCTGTTTCGTATTTTTTTCTTTCGGAGATATCTGTGACTGTCCCTAAGAAGCGTTCAACCTTGCCAGTTTTGCTTCGCACGATCACCTTGCTGCTATTGCTGACCCACTTGTAGATTCCACTGGGAGACAGGGTACGAAAATCCATTTGAAGGGTTTCGTAATTGCCAATAATGAAATCGCGGATCTTTTTTTCAAAGGTATTTTGGTCTTCTGGGTGAATCCTGGAGACGATTTCTTTAAAATCGGTGGTTTTGTTGGTATCAGGTGAATCGAGATGTCCACTACTGATCACTTGATCTGCTTTAACATTCCACTCATAAATAAAGGAGTGATTGGCTTGAATCGCTGTTTTCAAGCGTTCCTGCATTAAGTTAAGCTCTTGTTGAGAATCCAGTAATTCTGTTAAATCGGTAAAAATCACCAGGCAACTGGATGTACTTAACTTGGATTCAATGGGAACAATTTGAATCTGAAAATGAATGAATTTAGATTTTGTTTCATACACGCGATTGAGAAAAATAGGTTTTTTAAAAACTTGTTTTTTCACGACTTTTTGCTGATAGATATCTGAACATTGAAGAAGTTCTGCTACCCTGCCAAATTTCATATTATTTAAAATTTTGATATCTGAGCCCGGAAAGACCTCTTGGAAGAATTGGTAAAATGATTTATTTGCGAAAAGTAGTTTTCCTTCTGGATCCAGTTGAAAGACCGGTTGAGGCAGATTTTCCATTAATGTTGAAAATTCAAAGTTTTTGGTAAACAATTCATCCTTGATTTGTCGTAAATGGGTACGGCCTAACAAGTATTGCCCCACATCTTGTAAAAAACGAACATGGGTATCAGTCCATTGGACTGTTTGAGAAATTGAATCACAACCAATCATACCGATTAAGTTGTTGCCGATAAAAATAGGCACGACCAGATCTGCAATTGTGCCTCCCGCCAATAAGAGTGCTTGGCTGCCTTTGGCCTCGGGAGGTAACGCGCTTACATCTGAAATCTTTACAGCTCGCCCTTCTTGCAACTGATTCATTAACCAGGGAATTCCTTTGGTTTCAATTCCCATGTAAATTTCCTTGTCGGAATCAGCCTCTCTGGGATCATATTCTTCAATGTTATCTATGCGGCTGCCATCTTCACTTAAAAGATTAAAAAAGACTCGATCACCGTTGCAGAAACGTGCAATCACGCCCAGGACTTCCGTCATGGCATGTCGAATATGATCGCTGGACTCTACAGCGGATTTAATTTGCTGTAAGGATTGATGGTAGAACTCAAGGTCATCTATGATCCGATAGTCTGGAGCAGCTGTAATATCATAAACTTGTAGAGAAAAGCCCTGATTGTTTTGCTTAGACATATAACCAATTAATTGCCGTAGTTTTCCACGGGTATCCGTGATTTCATATCGATAAACTTGAGTTTGTCCAGTGGTCTGAAGTTGGTTATAATGATATTCTAAGATTTTTTTATATTTTTGGGGGATATGAGTCGTGTAATGATGACCCAGGATGAGATTTTCATCCAATAGGAGTAAAGTGGAATCGAGTATTTGAACATTAGAGTAATTCAGATCAGAATCAACGATGAACCGTAAGCTATAATGGGGGATTGATACTGAACTCAAATCTTGGGTGTTTTTCATGATGAACTCCTTTCCAAGGTTTGCATTTATTATAACATGTTTGAGAGCGAGGGGAAAAAATATGGGAATTTTCAATCAAATTGTAAATGCGCATTCTTTTGAGTTGCAGGAGACGATTTATTATTATGAAAATCGGCCTCTTCCATTCAGTGAAATTTGGATCCATGAGCCTTATCAAATTGCTTTGATTATCGATCATGGACTCTGTGAGCAACCGGTTTGCGGTGCGACATGGAGTTATCAAGATTATGTAAAAAAACAGAATGAAATCAGTGAAATGTATCGATGGCTGCGATATGACTCAAAAGATACGGAGTCTTTGATCCATGAGCTAGAAGTACTAAAAAGTTTGATGGTGGTTCAGCATGTTGAGAGATCAGTTGATCCAAGAAGAAGCCATCCTCAGCTTATAGGAAGAGCGCGGTATCAAAAGCAACTGGCTGAATGGAGAAAAGAGATCTTGCAAGGAAATTCGATGAAAGTACTCGTTTCGCTGTAGCGTGCTATGGTACAATAGGTAAAAAGGAGGCGAAGAAAGATGCGTGTAGTAGCAATTTTAGGATCACATCGGGACAGTGGAAACGGTGCGGCGGCTGTTCAGGAAATCGTAGCGGGACTTCAACTACGAGAAACGGATCAACAGATCTTGGTTGCACTGAATCGGTGTCGCATTTTGCCTTGCCTGGCATGTGATCAATGCAGGAATGGTGATTGCCTAATCAAAGATGATTTTGAAATGATTATGAATGAGGTTAAACAAGCTGACCTCGTTATATTTGCGACCCCGGTTTATTTTAATGGAGTGAGCAGCATGATGAAGACTTTTATTGATCGAGCGCAACAATATTATGCAAAATCGGATTCTTTTTCTAAGAAGAAACGAGATGTGATTTTGCTCGCGACAGCAGGCGCCAAGACTTATGAAGATCAATTTGAAGGAGTTCGACTGAATTTTCAATTTTTCCTTCAATATTTACAAGGAAAATTATGGAACTTTATTCAGATTTATGGAACGGATGATGTTTCTGTCTCTCAGCGTGAAGAGCTAAAAGAGAATCTGCAACAAGTTGGACAATTATGGAGGGAACAATATGATGCAAGAGGTTGAAGATACTTGGATTGAGGAACTGAAAACCGAAGAGGCAAGGGATCTTGTTGAAGAGATTATGGATCTGTTGGTCTTCGGCATCGAGGACCCGGAGGATCGGGAGGATGCAAACCGATTGATTGAAGACTTGAAGAATCTTGGGGAAATTACAGCGGCTGAAGAACTGTTAAAAAAAATACAAAAATAAAATATTATTTTTGCGAAATCGTCTTGTCGAAACGGAATTTTCTTCGTATAATAGTGCTAATACCATTTTTTAATGAGTGGGAAAAGCAGGAATATATAAGGAAAAGAAGAAAGGAGACAAGCGGTATGAACCATGAGTTTTATGATCTTCTAAATGATGAGGAGAACATGGATTTGTTGGATGAAATTTTGGATTGGATTGAAGCAGGTGTGGAGGGTGGCGTCGATCTTGAAGCACTTTCTCAAAAAATTGATACCTTGGAAGAATACGGGGAAGAGGCGGTTGTCGAGAAGATCCGTGCTCACGTGTATGCTTGAAAAGATTTAAATGCTGATTGGAATGAATCAGCATTTTTTTTATATTTTATGGGTAAAATAGAAATGAAGAATGTGTAAATTCATGGTAAAAATCGATTAAAAGAAGTCTGATAGGGCAAAATAGATGAATGAAGACTCATTTAAGTATTGAAGTTTGTGAAAAATTTCCTTATGATGGAAATAAAGGAGGGGTGTTATGGATGTCTTACAACAATATGGATGGTTAGTCGTTATGGTAGTTGCCATCGTCATTGAGGCATTGTCTTTGGGACTGACAAGCATCTGGTTTGCGGCCGGCGCTTTGGTTGCTTGGTTGGTTTCATTGGTCGTGGATTCTTTTGCCATTCAGCTTACCGTATTTTTAGTGGTTTCCCTGATTTTGGTCCTTGGAATTCGACCATTTGCTGTGAAGGGATTGAAGATTGGACGTCATCGGACCAATGCGGATGCCTTAGTAGGTCAAGAGGGATTTGTTTTAAAATCGATCGAACCATTGACAGCAACTGGACAGGTCAAGGTAGGCGCGCAGATTTGGACCGCTTTCAGCGATGAATCATTGGTGGAAGGACAGAAAGTAATTGTAGAAGAGATACAGGGTGTGAAATTAAAAGTCAAGAGTGTAGACAAGGAGGAAAGCTAGCATGGGAGGATTTATTGGTTTCGTCGTAATAGTAGCTGTTTTAATTGCATTGATCGCAACAAATATTCGCATTGTACCACAAGCATTTGGTTTTGTACTGGAGCGTTTAGGCGCCTACCAAGGAACCTGGGGAGTCGGATTACATATCAAAATTCCTTTGATTGATCGGATTGCCAACAAGGTATCTTTAAAAGAACAAGTGGTGGATTTTCCGCCTCAACCTGTTATCACAAAAGATAATGTAACCATGCAGATCGATACCGTGGTGTATTATCAGATTACGGATCCTAAGGCGTATACCTATGGCGTCAGTCATCCGATTGCTGCCATTGAAAATTTGACTGCTACTACTTTACGGAATATTATTGGTGATTTGGAATTGGATGAAACCTTGACATCGCGCGATACCATCAATACGAAAATGCGTGCGATTTTGGATGAAGCAACCGATCCGTGGGGAATTAAAGTGAATCGTGTAGAATTGAAAAATATTTTGCCACCAGCTGAAATTCAGGATGCCATGGAAAAACAAATGAAGGCTGAACGACAACGTCGTGAATCCATCCTACGTGCTGAAGGTGAGAAAAAGTCAACAATTCTAGTTGCTGAAGGTGATAAGGAATCTGAAATTTTGAAAGCTGAAGCTGAAAAGCGATCCATGATTCTTCGTGCAGAAGCGAGACGTGAAGCTGCAATTCGAGAAGCAGAGGGTGAAGCGGAAGCAATTTTGAAGGTTCAAAATGCAACAGCTGAAGGTCTGAAGATGCTGAAAGCAGCAGAGACTGATCAAGCGGTTTTGACATTGAAGTCGTTTGAGGCATTGGCCAAGGTCGCGAATGGACAAGCGACCAAGATTATTGTCCCATCAGAGATTCAAGGGCTGGCTGGTTTAGCGGCTTCATTAAAAGGAATTGTTGAAACAGAGGAGTAGAAAATGGCTAAAAAGTTATATCGCGATCCAGAACAGGGCATGATTGCCGGTGTTTGTGCTGGCGTTGCTGATTATTTTGAACTGGATGTCACCATTGTTCGCGTCATATGGATTGTTTTGGCTTTCGCAGCAAGCTTTGGTTTATTGTTGTATCTAGCATGCTGGATTGCATTTCCAAAGTACGATGACCTTTAGAGAGGAGAGCGATATGGAAAAGAAACGATTATATCGAAATGAGAAAGGTGGAAAGGTTGGCGGAGTATGCCAAGGATTAGCTGAATACTTTGGAATTGATTCAACCATGGTGCGTGTTGCTTTTCTTTTGTTGTTGTTTCTTCCAGGTCAATTTCCCATTGTTTTGATTTATATTATTCTTTGGGTTGTTCTGCCGGAGAAGAAGAACGTTGTAAAGGTTTACAGCGAAGAAGAAGTTGTTGTTGAAATGAAGAGAGCAAAAGATATTAAGCATGACGAAGAAGAATAAGAGAAAAAATCCTTGGAGAAATCCAAGGATTTTTTATGTGCCGATGATTTTTTATTCTATTGACAGACGGAAAAGGCGAGTGTATACTGTGTATGTAGGTTATATACAGTATATACGAGGAGAAAACAATGAATTTAAGAGATCCCTTATTGGAATTAAGAGGAGTTACTAAGAACTATGAAGGATTTGAATTAAAACCCCTAGATTTGTTTTTGGAACGGGGCTATATTATGGGTTTTATCGGTGAAAATGGGGCTGGAAAAACGACGACAATCAAAAGCATAATGAATTTGATTCAACTTGATGGCGGAGAAATCTTGGTGGATGGATTGGACTCTGTCCAACATGAAAAAGCTGTTAAAGAAAAAATTGGATTTGTTTTTGATGATATGCATTTTTATGAATTTTTAAAAATGGATCAAATGACAGAGATCATTCGAAGGTTTTATCCCCGATGGGATCAAGGACTGTATAAGAAAACCATCAAGCGCTTTGATTTGCCGGCAAACAAGAAAATTAAGGAAATGTCTTCCGGTATGAAGATGAAGTACTGTCTTGCTACCGCCCTTAGCCATGGCGCCGAATTGATTCTTTTGGATGAACCAACCTCTGGATTGGATCCGGTCTTTCGGTCTGAACTTCTTGAAATTTTTCAAGACTTGATATCTTCAGGTGAAAGAAGCATTTTTTTCTCTAGTCATATTACTTCTGATCTTGATCAGGTGGCGGATTATATTAGTTTGATCCATCGGGGACAGCTCATTTTTTCAGAGGATCAAGAGACGATCCGGGACCGATTTCATTTGGTGAAAGGTGGTATTTCGCAGTGGAATCCCTTGGCAGAAAAGGCCTGCTATGGAGTCCGCAAAAATGAAATCTCCTTTTCTGGATTGACATCAGATGTTGCGACAGTGCGTAAGTATATTCCAGGGGACGTTGTGATTGAGCCTGCTAATCTGGAAGAAATTATGATTCATATTGCAAGGGGGGAGAATCATGCGTAATTTAATTATGAAAGATTTTGCCTTGCTTCGTTCTGGTCGACTCTTGTGGATGGGATTGATCTATACAATTTTTATTCTCGTTGATCGTGGGGAGAGTGATGGAATTTTTGGAAGCTCGACTTTCTTTCTGGTTTTTGTCACCTATATCTTTGTTAACTATTTGAACTCCTATGATTATATGTATCATGGAGATCAATTTTTGAACGCTTTTCCCGTTTCACGAAGGGAAGTGGTTGAAAGTCGCTATGCCAGTGTATTACTTTTATCAGGCGGATTCTTTTGCTTGGCCTATGGCTTGAGAGCGGTACTATGGACCTTTGGTTATCCCTATGCCAATGGCATTGTTAGTTTTCCGCAATTAACGATCGTCATCCTTGCAGTGGCATTGTACTATGGATTCTTGCTGCCCTTGTATTTCAAATTTGGATACGAGCGATTACGTTGGCTGAATTTTATTGCCCTGATCACGGTGAGTATTGTATCCTCGGTAATGGGTGTATTGATGATGTCAGTCCCTGTATTCAGGAGTTGGTGGATGCCCCTGACAAGTGCTGGGGTGGGGGCACTGATTATATTTATTTCGATGCGAGCATCGATTAAGAATTACAAAAGTAGGGATTTTTAGATGACTGTGCGCATTGTATTATCCAATCGTTCAGGTGAACCCATTTATCAGCAAATTGTAAATCAATTAAAAGCTCAGATTCTGGAAGGAGAGCTAGGTGCAGGAAAGTCCATTCCTTCCATTCGTGCTTTGGCCAAACTGGTCGGAGTTAGTGTGATCACGACGAAACGGGCTTATGAAGAGTTGGAAAGGGGTGGCTTTATTTATACGCAGCCTGGTAAGGGCAGTTTTGTGGCAGAAATGAATCTTGATTTTGTCAAGGAGAGGAAACTGGCAAGCCTACAGGAGCAACTGGCTGATTTGATGACGGATGCAAAATCCTTGCAGATGTCCTACGAGGAGTTCCAGGAAATGGCTATCGTTCTTTGGGAGGAAAGTTGAGTTTATTTAAGTAAGCCGTTATAATAAGACCTGTCGAAAAGTGAGAGGTGAAAGATATGGCAATAGGTACTATGTTTGTGATTGCGTTGGCGTTGGCGATGGATGCTTTTACGGTTTCTATTTCGTGTGGCGTGTCGAATTTAACAAGATGGACGAAAGAACAGATGAAATTAGCAATCTTTTTTGGCGGTTTTCAGGGGCTGATGCCGATTCTTGGTTATGCGGTTATTCGTTATTTCCAGGTGGACCTTAGTGAAACTGGCGGATTTGTTGCAATGACGCTTTTGGGATTTATTGGTGCAAAAATGATTTGGGAATCTTTTAAGCCAATCCCAAATCGGTGCGATCGAGATGTCTGTATGGAAGAAATGTGCGACCGAGAGTTTTGCTTGAAAACCGGAAAGCCACGGGAATTGCCCCTAAAAGAATTATTAACATTGTCCGTTGCAACAAGTATAGATGCACTGGCAGTGGGGGTGAGTTTTGCTTTGATTGGGAATCGTATTGTACTTCCAGCTTTGATAATTGCCGTGGTAACGGCGATACTTTCTTTTTTTGGAGCGCGATTTGGCTTGCGCTTGGGTGAACGCTTTGGCAAGCTTGCCGAGCGAGTAGGTGGTATGGTTTTGATTGCACTGGGAATTTTAATTATGGTCGGATAAAGGTGTAGGTAACTACATCTTTTTTTTTGACAAATAATTGGCAATAAATTACAACTAGAATGTGGTATAGTTGAAACAAGGAGGAGCCTATGGAGAAAAAAGGTCATTTTACAAAACTATATATGAAACGATTTTTCTCAGGAGTTCTCTTTTTTTTCATGCTGATTTATGGAATTTCATCTTTTGCTTCTTATCAATCGATTCAATACCAGCGCGAGTTGGTAGAAAAAAGACAAGAACAAGCAATTTCCACCTTGCATCGGGAATTGGTTGAAGAGATTCAGAAAGTATCTCATGACTTAGAGCTTTTAACAGAAGATCCTCTTTTTTTGACATTTATTAGCGGAGAAGGGAAAAACCGAGGCGCAATCATTAGTCAGTGGATCGATTTTATGCAAATCAGCGGATCTTATCAGTATATTTCATTTGTGAATTTAGTTGGAGAAGAAGTAGTTCGTGTGAATACCCAGGAGAAAATGGCCTACGGGGTCGCGGATATGCAATTGAAAAATATAGAAAATTCCACTTTTTATATGGAAGCTAGTCAAGTACGGAAAAATTTCGTCTATTTTTCTTCACTCGAAGCGATTGAATCCGATTCTCAAGGGAATGATTTTAATGCTGCTGTTCCGGTTTATGATTTCCACGGCTACAAGCGAGGATTGTTCCAAATGAACTATATGACAGAAATTTTGACTTCTATGATGGATGATCATGCACAGATCTTCGATACACACCTGATGCTGATTCAAGAGGATGGAAAGGTTCTTTGCTCGGATCAGGGAAGTAGTCAACTCCTTCAAGTTGATCCCAATCAGCGAGAAATTTTGTCGATTTTAACTCAGTCAGAAGATTCAGGTCAGTTTGAAACGGTAAATGGACGGTATACCTATGAACGATTAAGTCCAGACTCAATGGGAGAAGAAGCGGGCATCCGGATGTCTCTAAAAGATGAAAAATGGGTCTTGCTTGCACATGCGACACCGAATGACTTTTTTTTCTTAAATGGGATGGAGGATTGGAAAAATGGCTTGCTAATGGGTCTTGAAGATCTTCGACGTTATGGATTAATTGCACTATTAGCAGCATTTTTATTTGCAGAGTTTCGAAGATATCGGCAAGAAAAAGAAGACGCAGCCAAACATTCACAACTTAAAATTGATCAAATATCAATGGAGTATCAGGACTTGATGGATGCTTTGATCGAAATGTTGGAACAGGCATCTATTGTGACTTCGCGCGATCAAGAAAACCATGGCGTTCGAGTTGGAAAATATGCAAAAATGATGGCGGAACATAGTCGATGTACGGATGATTTTGTACAGGAAATTGAGACCTATTCGGTTATTCATGATATTGGAAAGATTGGAATAAAAGCAAGTATTTTATCCAAGGCAGGAACGTTAAACGCTGGGGAATTCAATGAAATTACGCAGCATGTACAAATTGGTTACAATTTGATTAGACATTTGAATTTGGGCAAGGTAGCCGAAAATTTGGTCTTGTACCATCATGAGAGGTGGGATGGAAATGGATACCTTCATGGACTTGAAGCGGATCAGATTCCGCTGGAAGCAAGGATTTTAGCGATTGCAGATTGCTATGATGCCTTGCGGATGGATAAACCGCAACGAAGAGGGTTGGATCATCCAACTGCCATCAAGATTTTGTTGGAGGGGAAGGGAACTAAATACGATCCAGACCTGCTTGAGATTGTTGAAAAACATCAAGGTGAGTTTTATCAAATATTTGAGCGTAATAAATAGCGGCAGAGAATCTGCCGCTATTTTGATAAGTCGATATGACAGTATCCATTTGGGTTCTTTTGCAGATACTTTTGGTGGTATTCTCCTGCATCGTAGAAAACCTTCAGTGCTTCGATTTCGGTGACAATTGGGCGATCAATTTTTTCTTGTTCATGTGCCCGTGACGCTTCTAGAATGGGTAGATCATTTGCATCGATATAATAGATCCCTGTTCGATATTGACTCCCGATATCAGGTCCCTGACGATTCAAGAGCGTTGGGTTAATAATATGCCAGAAGGATTGAAGTAACCTTTCTAAAGATAACACGTTCTCATCATATTCGATCCATACGGCTTCCGTATGCCCGGTTATTCCACTGCAAATTTGCTCGTAACTTGGATTTTCTGTTTGACCATTTGCATAGCCAACCTTAGTGAATATAACACCTGCAAGCTTTTCTAGATAGGCTTCTACACCCCAAAAACAGCCGCCAGCCAGTACAATTTTTTTCATAGAAGCACCTCCTAAACTCATCGTAATGAGATTTCTTATGCCTGTCAAGGAAAACCTTACCATGAATCTTCCGTGAATTTTCTGTTATTTTACTTGATAATCTTTCTCAGTATGGTATGATTACATGCATAAGAACAAAACACGAGCAAGTTGTCTTGATTTGTGAAGGAGTGAAAACGTGCAGCAAGAACTAAAACGATTGAATCAAAAGTACGGAGAAGAATTTGTCGCAATTGCGATGCCAGTAGTCACGAATGATCTATATCAAACGATGAGGGCCATTCCGCATCATCATGAAAGTGTATACGAGCATTGTCTGGATGTTGCCTATTTTGCCTATCGGATTGCAAGAAAACGGAAATGGGATTATGAGTCAACCGTTCGAGGTGCACTTCTGCATGATTTTTATCTGTATAAATTTAAAAGGAAAGCCTTGTATCGATTGATTTACGATGCGCTAAAGCATGCGGCTATACATCCAAGATTGTCTTTAAAAAATGCCTTAGAGCATTTTCAATTAAATGATATGGAACAGGATATTATCAAAAAACACATGTTTCCCTTTGGCATTCCCCGCTATAAAGAAAGTTGGGCTGTAAGCTTGGTTGATAAGGGCCTTGCAGTTATGGAATATGGACAAAGATTAACACGGGGGAAAGTGCGATGGTTGTACTTTTACCAGAAACCTATCTTACAAACGTAAAGATCGCGGAAGCGATCTTTTTTTCATGTCAGAATTCATCAAAAATGCTATACTAAAGAAAGTGAAAACTGGAGGAGAAGCTATGAAGCGATTAGAAGAAATTCAAAAAAAAATGAAGGAAGCGGATCTTTCGGTCTTGGTGATTCCGAGCGCCGATCCGCACCAGAGCGAATATGTGGCACCCTATTGGAAGTCGCGGACTTTTGCAACCGGTTTTACCGGTTCGGCGGGCACGGCCCTTGTCACGCAAGACGAGGGGTATTTATGGACGGATGGGCGTTATTTTATTCAGGCGCAAAAACAGATTCAAGGTACAGGTTTTCAATTGATGAAGATGGGGATCCCAGGATATCCAACGATTACAGAGTGGATTCAAGAACATGTTGAATCGGGTGATCGGATTGGATTTGACGGCCGAGTGGTTTCCTTGGCAACGATGGAAGAATGGGAAAATGCAATTGGAAATAAAGAGGTGGACTTTTCCATAGAAAGAGATTGGATCGATGCCTTATGGGCTGATCGTCCTTCTTTGTCGGAGGCGCCGATATTTGAATTGGAAACAAAGTTTGCCGGTAAAGGACGAGAAGAAAAATTCAATGAAGTGCGAAAACAGATGGCTAGGCATTCGGTGGATGCATACGTGATCTCAAGCTTGGACGATATCGCCTGGTTGACAAATCTTCGGGGAGGAGATGTAGCGCACACGCCGGTCTTTGCATCCTTTTTTATTCTGACACAGGATAAGGCCAGCCTCTATGTGGAGGAAGAAAAAATTTCGAATCAAATCCGTGCAAACCTAGTTGCTGATCAAATCACAATAAAGCCCTATGTCTTATTTTATCAAGAGCTTAGCGAGCTGACAGGTTCTGTCGGATATGATAGCAAACGGACCTCTGTTTTGGCGGGCTCGTTACTCAACGATAAAGTGATGATAAAGCCACTTCAAGAAATAACCATGCGCTTGAAAGCGGTTAAAAATGAAGTGGAATTGAAAAATCTACGGAGCTGTCAGATCGAAGATGGAGCTGCCATGGTGCGATCTCTAAAGCGGATTCGAGAAATGGTTGCATCGACTCAAGAAATAAGCGAACAGACGGTGGATGCAATTTTGATTGAAGAGAGAGGCAAGAGTGAATTTTTCTTGGAGCCGAGCTTTGACACCATTGCCGCCTATCGATCCAATGCGGCGATGATGCATTATCGGGCAACCCCGGAAAATGATACAGAGATTGAAGCAAGGGGATTTTTGCTGATTGATTCGGGTGGTCAATACTTTACGGGTACGACAGACATTACAAGAACACTCGGGTTGGGTGAATTGACAGAAGAAGAGAAAAAAGACTATACCCTGGTGTTGAAGGGGATGATTCAGCTCACCATGGCAAAATTTTTAAAAGGGACATCGGGCCTACAATTGGATCCGATTGCTAGAAGTCCATTGTGGAAAGAAGGCTTGGATTATAAGTGTGGAACAGGTCATGGGGTTGGATATTTACTTGGTGTGCATGAAGGACCGCAAAATTTTTCCAGTCGAAAGGGTGCGGAAACGCCATTGGAATTGGGGATGATTGTCACCAACGAACCTGGGGTGTACAAAGAGGGAAAACATGGAATTCGAACAGAAAACATGTTATCCGTACGGGAAGATAAGCAAACTGCAGATGGTACCTTCTATGGTTTTGAGACCATGACCCTTTGCCCCATCGATAGGCGGCCAATTGAGGTGTCACGCTTATTGGACGAGGAGAAGGCTTGGTTGAATGCATATCATCAGCTGGTTTTTGAAACATTATCTCCCGTATTGAGTAAGGAAGAACAGGCTTTTCTTAAAGAAGAGACAGCTGCTATTTAGGCATAAAGGAGTAGAAATGGCGAAGATTCGAGCAGTATTATTTGATGTGGATGGGGTTTTGATCGATTCGATGCCACAATACACAGAAATTTGGCAGCAGGTATTTTCAGAAGCAGGAGTTGAATTGCCGGGTGAGGTGCTTTATAGAAGAGAGGGAGCCACAAGCCTGGAGACACGGGATTTTTTCAAGTCCTACTCGATGACCAATCATTTGGGTGATCAAAAGATTGATGAAATCGAAGCAAGAAAAAGAATCTTAGTTGAGGAAAAAAAAGAGTGGCCCGATTTGCAAGGTGCATTTGACACCTTAAAAGCAGTAAAAGAAACTGGGGCTAAGGTTGTAGTGGTCACCGGTAGCATGAAGAAAAACTTGCGTGGGAACTTAAGCATGCGATATCCGGGAATGATCGAAGATACTTTGATTCTCACCGGGTATGATTACGAGAATTCAAAGCCCCATCCCGAACCCTACTTGCGGGGCATGAAGTTGGCGGCTTGTCATCCTGATGAAGTGATTGTGGTGGAGAACGCGCCCTTTGGTGTGGAATCTGCCAAGGCCGCAGGGTGCAAATGTTTTGTTGTGAACACGGGAATATTGGACAATAAAGAGCTACTTGAAGCGGGAGCCGATGAGATTTTTAGTGATCATCGAAGTTTAGCAAAGGCTTTAGTCAAAGAAATTGAGAAAAGCGCGTAAGCGCTTTTTTTATTACAAAAAATTCATAAAATTTATTTGAACCTTTTTTACACACAGCCGTCTTAGGGGTGAAGAAACAAGTAAAAGGAGGAAACGATGAAGTTTTTAATCGAGAATAGCTTGCTGTTATTACCACTTTTTGCTCTACAATTGGGCTTGGCTTTGTACTGCATACGAAAGATTTTGAAGAATGGGGTTCGTAATTTGTCTAAACCATTGTGGATTGGTTTGGTTCTGCTTGTCAATCTTGTAGGGCCGCTACTTTTCATGCTGGTCGGTCAAAAGGAGGCATGAGATGATACGTGTCGAACGATTGGAAAAAAATTTTGGATCGTTTCTTGCTTTGAACGAGCTGAGTTTTCATGTTTCGAAAGGGTGCATCCACGGTTTTCTTGGACATAATGGTGCAGGCAAAACAACAACACTAAATATCTTGACAGGATTTTGTCCCTATCTGAAGGGCTCTGTTCAAATCGACGGGATTGAAGTGAAGGGTGCGAAAGATCAGGTGCAAAGAAAAATCGGCTACCTGCCGGAAGCGCCGCAGTTTTATGAATATATGCAAGCGAAGGAGCTGCTAACGTACTTAGGCAGAATTCAAAAATGGACAAAGCGAGAATCCATTCATCGCGCTGAAGAATTGCTTGACTTGGTGGGATTGGAGGATGCAGCAAAGAGAAAAGTGGGGGGATATTCCCGCGGGATGAAACAGCGATTGGGTCTTGCTTGTGCTTTGGTTCATGATCCTGAATTGATTTTATTGGATGAGCCGACTTCTGCTTTGGATCCTGAGGGACGCCGCGAGCTTCTAAATTTAATTCAAGAGTTGAAAGCAAGGGGAAAGACGATCTTGATTTCAACGCATATTCTTTCTGATGTGGAAAGGGTATGCAACAGTGTGACCATGATCAAAGAAGGAAAATGTATTTTGGATTCAGATATCGAGACATTGAAACAGATACAGGGGTCAACCGTTTATCGCATTGAATTTGTCAGAGCAGTCAAGGAAAAGGAACTTCGGCTTTTACGATCCGCTTCATTTGTTTCTGAGTTTTCTTGCCAAGAAGCGCTATGTTTCGTTAAAACCCCAAGTGAAGATCCGGCGGTCAGCCTGCTTCTGGCGCAGATCTTAACGAAGTTGAATCTTCCCTTTCATGCGATTCAGCGCCAGGAGCGAACCCTTGAAGAACTCTATATACGGAGGATGAATGGACATGATTGAGTTGATTTGGAAAGAACATTTGGAAGGTGTGCGACGAAAACAATATATTGCAATTGGTATTTTGCTAATTGGATTTGCACTTTTGTCACCAGTGATGATGAAGGCTTTGCCGCTTCTATTGGAAGCTCAAATGGGAAATCAAGAATTAGCGGCTGCGATCCCTGTGAATCTGCGGGAATCTATGCGCAGTTTTATTAAGAATATTTACCAAATCGGGACTCTTTTGCTTGTGTATTTGGGGGCTAGCCAGGTGGCATACGAACGAAATCAACGTTTGGTCTTTTCCATTCATGCTGGAATTAATATTCAGTCCTTGATTCGAGCAAAGGTTTTGGTTTACGGGTTTGTAATTTTTTTGGTAACGACTTTGGCTACGGTTGCATCAGCGGTATATGGAGCTCTTTTGATACCAGGATCATGGGAATTTTCACAAGCGATTGGTTTGATCGGACTTGAAGTGAGTGGATATTTATTTTTTGCGTATCTAGTCGGTATGTTGGTTGCTACTTGGATTCGCAACAAAATGTTGGCAATGGCTTTGGGCAGCTTGTTTCTGTTTGTATTGGCATGGATGTCCGGGTTCACTACTTTTCAATGGATGCTTCCAACCTACTTGTTGGCGGAAGCGAATTTGTTGATTGGCTATTGGACGAAACCCCTCTTGGGTTGTTTTTTGATAACAGCTGCATGGAGCGGATTGATTATGGAAGCGGCTGGTTGGAAATTGAATCGAACCAATATGACACAAGGGGAGGGGTCATGATGAAGTGGGTAAAGAAAATATGGATTCTCATTTTTCTTGTTCTAGCAATTGGCATGCAGGGAATGGGCAATTTGGAAATTAAAACATCGGATGGAACGCTTCATGGTACCCTGGCAAAGGCCGAGGGACATCCTGGTGAGGTCATTGTGCTGATTGCGGGTTCAGGTCCAACAGATCGTAATGGGAACTCTCTCGTACTCTCTGGCCGTATGGATAGCTTTTTGCAGCTGAGTCGTGCCCTAAACAAAGAGGGCTATTCAGTATTTCGATATGACAAGCGAACGGCGGGTAAGAGTCGTGATTCCTTTGGCAAAGAGAAAGCAATTTTCGACCAGGAGATCAACTTTGATGATTTTGTTGAGGATGCTATACTGGTAGTAGAAACAATGCGGGAAATCGGATATAAAAAGGTTCATTTGATCGGGCATTCCCAGGGGGCTTTACTTGCCCTTCGGGTTGCTCAAACCGGTCTGGTGGATAGCCTCGTTCATTTAAGTGGTCCAGGTGTGCCGATTGATCAGGTTTTCTTGCGTCAGCTGGAGAGTCTGCCGAAAGACTTGTACAAAGAAGCGGAACAGGCATTTAAAAAGATGCGAAAGGGTGAAGACATTGGTGTGGTTTCTCAAGAGCTGGAGCCGTATTTTTCGGACCAAACCATCCCCTTTTTGTTGAATTGGATGCAGTATGATCCGGTGGAAGAGGCTATATTGGTGGACGTCCCGCTCTACTTTGTTGGCGGAGATGCTGATACCCAGGTTTTGGGATCGAATTTGAAGATATTTGAAGAAAAAATCCCAGGTGCGCAGAGTAAATTGATTCCGAATATGAATCATGTACTGAAGCGAGTGGAATCGGAAAGAGAGAATCAGCAGTCTTATCAGGATCCGTCCTATCCTTTGGATCCGATCTTGGTAGAGTCGATCACCGGATTTCTGAATCGCACATGAGAGAGGAGGGTGAATTGCGCGAAGAAATTTTACTTGAACGGGCAAGGCGCGGTGACGACGCAGCCATGTCTCAATTGATGCGCGACAATTACGCCCTTGTTTACGGATATTTGCATAAGGTGACAAGGGATTCTGAAATTGCAAAGGATGTGACCCAGGAAGCTATGACTCGAGCCTTGGTTTCCATTGAAAAGTTTCGGGGAGAGTCAAAGTTTTCCAGCTGGTTGATTCAAATTGCCTATCACGCTTATGTGGATGAGCAGCGAAAATGGAAGAATCGAACGGTTCATCGGGAAATTGAACAGGTTGCCGTGGCTCTAACGGAAGAAGAAGCCATACGTCATGAACAGATTCGTCAGATCCATTCTGCCTTGGCGGAAATACCAGAGCCGGATCGAAGTATTTTTGTGTTAAAGCATGAGCAGGGATATACATACAAAGAGTTGGCGAATCTCTTTCAGTTGAAAGAGGGCACGATTCGTTCGAAATTGCATTACATCATTAAGAAAATCCAAAGGAAAGTGAGGGAAACCGATGAAAAGTTGTCATGAATTTGAAATGGAAATCATGGATGCAGCATTTGGGGAAAATACCATGTCTATTGAATGTCAGGCCCATCTTGCGACCTGTCAAGCGTGTCAAAGTTTCTATAGAAGTCTGTCGGCCTTGCCGGATCCTTTGATTGAAGAATGTGCAGTGGACGAATATGTGGTTGGCCAAGCCGTAAAGGCAGCCATGGAAATTCAAAAAAAGAAAAATGAGTTCGAGCGAAGGATTTTTCTGATTGCAAGTCTTGCTATAATGGGTTTTTGCCTTGCGCTTGCCCATAACGGATTTGGACTGCTCCTTAGAAATCTCTATCTGGTAATCTATATGATTGGCCCTTTGGCATTGCCAATCATCATTTGGAAACGACAGATGGGAGGGCATGAACATGCGTGATTTATTTTTAGGAGACCAGCCATATGGCTGGTTTGCAGTTATAGGGATTGCCTTGGTGATTCAGGCAAATTGGGTTTTTCATGATGCGGAAAAACGGGGAGAAAACAAGTGGTTATGGGGTGGCTTTGCTTTGCTGAATATCCCGTCCAATTTATTGATCTATCTCTTGGTAACAAGGCGTTTGGGCAAGCGGCATGCCTGTTTGAAATGTGGTACGAAGATTTTAAATCAGCACCATTACTGCCCTGTTTGTGGGGAGGAACAAAAAGAAGCGTGAGGAAGGCGCTTCTTTTTTTAATGGGAGTGTGGTAGATTGAATAAAGAGAGAAAGTGAGGGGAAAATGGAATATAATACAGATCAAAAAAGAGCAATTCAAACGATCGCAGATCCCTTGCTGGTTTTGGCTCCGGCGGGCAGTGGAAAGACGGCAGTTTTGGTCGCACGGGTGGAGCAGGCAATCAATGCAGGAATTCCTGCGACTGAGATTCTTTGCGTCACCTTCACCAATAAGGCGGCCAATGAGATGAAAAATCGAATGAGTGGTAGAGATACTCGTGGCGTGACTGTCAAGACCTTTCATGGGCTATGCGTGCAGATTTTGCGTCAAGAGATTCACCGATTGGGCCATGCATCGGAATTTGGAATTTTAGATGAAGAGGATGTAAAAGAGATCGCCATGGAGATTCTTCGCGCTGAGGAATTTAAGACATGCAAATGGTCTAAGAGGACCATCTATTTTTTGATTGAACAGATGAAAAAGAAGGCATTAGAACCGGATTTGCCCTGGCCGGATGGGATTAATCCCGAGCTTGGTGCAAAATTTATTCAAATTTATAATGAAAGGATTTTTGATCAGCGAAGTTTGGATTTCACCGATTTGATGGTGATGACCCATCGGATTTTCCGCCAATTTCCTGAGGCGGTTTCAACTTGGCAGAAACGATTCACCTGGATTCAAGTGGACGAGGTGCAGGATACAGCCTTGCAGGAGTATGAGATTCTGAAAGCCTTGGCTGCACCAGAGGATCGCCTTGCATTATTTGGCGATTTTGATCAAACCATCTATAGTTTTCGAGGGTCTAAGCCAGCTGTTTTGTTGGATCGGTTTCGAAATGATTTTCAGCCGATTGAGGAGATTCACTTTGTCCAAAATTACCGATCGACTGAGGCCATTCTTCAAGCCTCTCAAGGTGTGATTGCAAAGTTGGAAAACCGAGAGATGCAAGAAATGAAAGGGATGCTTGGCGAAGATGGAGCACCGGTGTTTGTAGGTTCTTTTGAAAACAAAGAAGCGGAGTATCGATATCTTGCACAGAGTATATTGGCTTTACATAAGAAATACGGGATTCACTATCGGAATTTTGGCGTTTTGGCGCGAACCAATTGGGTGTGCAAAGAGATCTCTCAGGTCTTTAATCAAGCGGAAATCCCCCATTACACCATCGAAGAATTTAAATTTTTTAGGCGCGCCGAAGTAAAAGATGCCTTGGCATGGCTGCAACTTGTCGTCAATCCTTGGGATCTTTCTGCTTTTAAGCGATTGGCAAAGAAAGACATTGCAGGGGTCGGCGAAGCACGGATGCAGCAGGTACTCCGTTTGGAATCGAAGATCGGTCTTCGATTGACGGATTTTGCAGATGAATCAACAATTGAAAATCATGATCCCTATGGTGCCTTGCGTGAGGCCTTGTCGCAGGGAAAGTTGATCATTTTTGATGTGGAAGCAACAGGATTGGATACGGCCCGGGATGAAATTCTGGAATTGGCGGGAATGAAGGTCGATGCCTTTGGAGCCATCAGTACCTTTCACCGGTATTTGCGCCCAAGCCGGCCTGTGGGGGCTAGCGAAGAGGTCCATGGTCTATCGGATGCCTTTTTAATGGAAGTGGGCGAGGAGCCGCGTGAGGTGATTCAGGACTTCATGGACTTTTCGAAGGGATGTATCTGGATGGGGCACAATGTGGGCTATGACCGTGCCATTGTAGAGAGTCATGTAGAGCGATTTAAGATAACAAATACGCTGCCCTATGCATATGACACCCTAGATATGAGCCGGCGATTCTTTCCGAACTTGGGGCGCTATACCTTAAGCAATCTATACGAGGTGTTTGATATTCAAGTAAAACCGACGCATCGAGCGATTGATGATGTAGGGGCAACGGTGGAATTGTTTCGTCATCTATGGGAGGCTGTGGATCAGTATCGCTTGCTCCGTGTTGATGCAGTGGATCAAATGGGCCATCTTTTTGAAAAATTTGCTCGACAAATGACAGAGTTTCGTGCGGATGCACGAAAATTACGGCCGGCCTTGCTTTTCGAGAAGATTCTTGAAGAAACGGGAGTTCGAGACCGATGGATCCGGAGACCGGATGGGAAACGGCGGGAAGAAAACCTACTGGAATTATTGAGGTGGATGCAAGCGTTTGACGATGAAGAATTATCGCCAATGGATGCCCTCCGTGAGTTGATGGTCATTGCCGCCCTAGGGAATGAGACGGACCGGTATCGCACGAGCGAAGACCGGGTTGCTGTGATGACTGTACATCAGGCAAAAGGCTTGGAGTTTGATACGGTTTTTCTAGCGGGAGCCAGGGAAGGTATTTTTCCGAGTGCGAGAAGCATGGACCCCGCTGCAATTGATGAAGAAAGGCGGTTGTTTTTTGTCGCTATGACCCGGGCAAAAAAAAGACTGGCGATTACGTCTCATCGGGTAGACAATCGGGGACAGTTTTCCCATGAAAGTCGAATGATTGGCGATATTCCACAAAAGTGGATTCGACGCTATCAAAAATAGGCCAGAAGAAGACTGAAAATAGAACAGGTAGAATCCAATGGATTCTACCTGTTTTTGATTTTCTCTTTTACAATACCTTTGCGGTAAGCGGCTACCAACATTTCTAGGTTGTTAATTTGACGGCGCAAATCTCGTCCGATATCGGTATCTTTGACTCGCTTTCGTTCCACTGTTTTTTCAATTACCCGAACTGTAGATCGTATGTCATGGCCTTCTTGAATGGCTTTCTCAATCGATTCGAAGGGTTCGTGGGCCGCTAATTGCAAACCGTAGGAATTGTAAATTAGGGTGTAACCGGCAATCCCGGTGGTCTTTCGATAGGATTTTGAAAAACCGCCATCAATAACCAAGAGACGTCCTTTCGCTCGAATAGGGCTTTCTCCCTTTAAAATTTGAACCGGTACATGACCATTGATAATATGTCCTTCACCGGGATCTAAATCAAATTCTTGAAGAATTTTCATTGCATTTTCTTCTTGGTTGACCAATTGAAAATACGGGGTGAAGATTTCTTGATGTGCTTGAGCTTGATCGATTAAATATCGTTCAAAGGTAGCCATTTTATTCTTCCCAAAAATTGGAGAGTAGCGATGACACCACAAAAACCAAAGAAAATCAGTATCTACATGATTGCGGCGATTGTCAAAATACGCTTCTCGTGCCAGGCGATCGAATAAGTCCATCAATGACTTGCCAGAATAGATTTCTCCTTCATAGGTAAAACTTTGAAAGGAACCCGTCTCGTCCATGGGTATGGAAGCATGGTACAAGAGATTTCCATTATAGGATTGATAGAGACTCCCTTTTGCGTAAAGAAATTCAATGTGGCGTTGCAGTTTTTCACTTTTTTTAAAGGAACGACGCAGCTTCTCGATGACTTGTCTTTCTGCTTTGGTCAGTTCGTCTGGATTTTCTTTATTTAAAGTGGGAAAGAGGCAATCATTTAATGGATAAGACTCGCCTTCAATCATAATTGTTTTTGATTCGAAGTCAACGGATCGAAGCAATTGCCGATCCTTCATTTCATATTCAGGATGTCGATCGATCAGTTCATCTTCTAGTTTGAATTGGATCACGGTAATTGCTTTGTGCATTTTCGACAAAAGAATTCGATCGGAATCGGACATATAACTGGTTTCCGCTATCTTCGGTAGAAATTGCTTGCAGGGATCATCCTTATAGGTCTCCATGGCGAAGGTTGCCAAGGGGAGAAGGTTGATGCCATACCCATCTTCCAGAATAGACATATTGGCATAGCGCAGGCAGTTGCGAATGGCGTTAGACATACAAGCGGCATTTCCTGCTGCTGCACCCATCCAAAGAATGTCGTGGTTGCCCCATTGAATATCCAGGGAATGATACTCCATCAATAAGTCCATGGCGAGGTGGGCTTCCGGACCCCGGTCATAGATATCGCCGACAATATGTAAGTGATCAATAGTCAATCGTTGAATCACCTTGGCTAAGGCAATAATGAAGCTGTCTGATCGGTCTAAATCGACAATGGTGTCGATGATTTTGTTGTAGTATTCTTTTTTGTTGAATCGCTCTTCGTCTTCGTGAAGAAGTTCTTCCAAGACATAGGCAAAGTCTTTTGGGAGGGTTTTTCTCACCTTGGACCGTGTGTATTTAGAGGAGGCGACTCTGCAAATTTGCACCAATCGATAGATGGTGATTCGATACCAGTCTTCCATACGATCTGTGGTATGTCGAATGACGCTCAATCGTTCTTCTGGATAGTAAATTAAGGTTGCTAATTCCTTGATATCCGCTGAAGAGAGGGTTTTACCGAAAACATCGGTGATTTTACGTTTGATCACTCCGGAGCCGTTTCGAAGCACGTGGTTTAGGGCTCGAAATTCTCCATGAATATCAGTAAGAAAGTGCTCAGTTCCCTTGGGAAGATTTAGAATTGCTCGTAAATTGATGACTTCTGAGGAGGCAGTTGCGACATTTGGGAAGCGTTGTGACAACAATTCCAGGTATTCGTTATGTTGCTTTAATTCCTTTGAATGATAGGTACGCATCAAATTCTCCTTTCGAAATTTCAATGTAATCGTACCGGAATTTACTTATAAATGCAACAAAAAAAGCAGAAATTTCTGCTTTTTTTGTTGTTTTGTCTATTTCTTTAATTTTATTATGCTAATCCAATTAAGTTTTCTAAATCGTCTTCTACGGTTGAGATACCAGCGATACCGAAGTTTTCAACCAATACATTTACAATGTTTGGTGACAAGAAGGCTGGAAGTGTTGGTCCTAAGTGGATGTCCTTCACACCGAGGGCTAACAAGGCCAACAATACGATAACGGCTTTTTGCTCGTACCATGCGATATTGTATACGATTGGTAATTCATTGATATCTTCTAATTCAAAGACTTCTTGCAATTTCATAGCAATGACGGCTAGTGAATAGGAATCGTTGCATTGTCCAGCATCTAAAACACGAGGAATGCCGCCGATATCGCCCAATTGCAATTTGTTATATCGATATTTTGCACAACCAGCAGTTAAGATGACGGTGTCATTTGGCAATTCTTTTGCAAAATCAGTGTAGTAGTTTCGTGATTTCATGCGTGCATCACAGCCTGCCATAACAACAAACTTTCGAATGGCACCAGATTTTACCGCATCTACGACTTTATCAGCCAAGGCAAGTACCTGGGCATGTGCGAATCCGCCGACAATTTCACCGGTTTCAATTTCTGTTGGTGCTGCACATTTTTTTGCATGCTCGATAATGGCTGAGAAATCTTTCATCTCTTTTTCGCCGCGATCAGCGATGTGAGGGAATCCTTTGAATCCAGATTCGCCAGTTGTGTATACACGATCCGCATAGCTTTCGGCCGGTGGAACGATACAGTTGGTTGTGAAAAGAACGGGTCCGTTGAAGGATTCAAATTCTTCTTTTTGTTTCCACCATGCATTTCCGTAGTTTCCAACAAAGTGATCATACTTTTTAAAAGCAGGATAGTAGTTTGCTGGAAGCATTTCGCTATGGGTGTAAACATCAACACCAGTACCCTCGGTTTGTTTTAAGAGATCTTCCATATCTCGAAGGTCGTGACCGCTGATTAGGATGCCTGGGCGTGTGCCGACGCCAATGTTGACGCTGGTAATTTCAGGATTTCCGTAAGTTGAGGTATTGGCTTCATCCAATAAAGCCATTGTTTTCACACCAAAACTTCCCGTTTCTAAGACAAGAGCAGTCAACTCATCGGCAGTTAAGCTATCGTCCAATGTTTTAACCAAAGCTCCCTCGATAAAATCAAAGATAGCTTGATCTTCAAATTTTAGGTTATAGGCATGCTCAGCGTAAGCAGCCATTCCTTTTAATCCGTAAATGGTTAACTCACGAAGCGAACGAACATCTTCGTTTTCAGTGGCTAGTACGCCAACTGTTGCTCCTTTAGCCAGCATTTCTTCTTCTGAGTTCACATTCCATTGCATGCGGCCAGTGACTTCAGTTGGATAGCTGTTGGCAGCTAGCAATTCGTCACGCATGGCAATGCCTTCTTTAATGCGTGCAACAAATACATCTCGATTGAAATTGGCATTGGTAATCGTTGCAAAAAGTGATTTTACTACGTAAAGATCAATTCTTCGGTCGCCCTTGCCTGCGCTTTTATTCTCTTGATTTAAGAGAGAAAGTTCCTTGGAGATATAGAGCAATAAATCTTGAAGAATTGCAACGTCATCTGTTTTTCCACAAACCCCTTTAACGGTACATCCTGTTCCCTTTGCTGCTTCTTGACATTGATAACAAAACATTGACATAATTGTCCTCCTTATTTTCTTCCTTATATGAATACCCAATCGCATGAGTCTTTGTTGATGGCTTTATCATATCCCAAGAAAAAACAAAAAACGGTACCTTAGGGTACCGTTTTGATGATTTTTTCACAATTTTTGATTCCATTTTTTTTCAATCCAGTCAATTCCCTGAAAGCAAAGAACACCCAAGCAAGCAAGGATGACAATACCTGCAAACATCTGCACATAGTTGATTCGCTGCATGGCATCCATGATGAAAAATCCAATTCCGGATCGCGTGCCAAAAGCTTCTGCCAAAAAAAGAACAGAAAGGGCAGTGGCGGTTGAAATTCTTGTGGTGGATAGCAGTTGAGGAATTGTTGCGGGAATCACCAGTTCTCGAAAGATCTGAGTTTCACTTGCTCCTAAAGCGATCAGTGGAGTGAAAAGTTCAGAATCCAGTTGCATGACTTGATCTCGCGTCATGATGATAATTGGAAAAACGATAATCAGTAAAATAAGTCCGATTTTTGGCGCGTCCCCAAGTCCAAAGGCCAGCATAAACAAGGGAAGAAAGGTTGTTTTTGGAATTGGATACAGGAGTGCAAGAATCGGCGAAAAAACGTGATGAGTCCGTGGATATGTGCCTAGGATTAAGCCCAAAGGATAGCCGATGGCTAGTCCACTCACTACCCCAAGGATCAAGCGTCGGACACTGGAGAATAAATGACTCCCCATGACCAGACCTTTTCGAGAAAAGATAAAGGCCAAGACCCGAATGGGTGAAGGGAGAATCGGCAATTGAAGGAGGATAGAGCCTAGCCACCAGATACCAAATACGACTAGAACGGCATAAAGCCAGGGATGGCGTCTCATATATTCACCTCCGGATTGATCAAAAGGGCTCTCAGCTCTTTCAAGAGGGTATTTTTATGTTGAGCAGTTTTGGTATTGGTTAATTGATGGGTTTTTCCATCCTGCATCACCAGGATTTGATCGCCAAAACGAAGGGCTTCCTCCAGACTATGGGTAACGAGCAGGGTTGTGGGTTTTGTCTTGGCCCATACTTGGTCAAAGAGTCTATAGGCGGTCTCTTTCGTAATCTCATCCAAGGCAGAAAAGGGTTCATCTAAAAGAAAGAGATCTGGTGAAAGATAAAAAGCACGTGCCAGGGCAACCCGCTGCTGTTCGCCGCCAGAAAGTCGCCGTGGCGATCGGTCTAGAAGAGAGTTCAGGCTAAATCCTTCTATAATTTCTGAAAAAAATTCGGGGTCAGCTGGCATCTTTCGGATTCTTCTACCAAGTTCGATATTCTTTTTAACAGAATGCCATGGATAGAGACCATAACCTTGGGGAACGTATCCAATTCGGTGACGATTCACGGATAAGTCTTCATGATTGAACATAATTGCGCCAGTGTGAGGCTGATGAATCCCCCCCAATGACTTTAATAGGGTCGTTTTGCCCAATCCAGAGGCACCGATGACAGCCAATACCTCATTTTTCTTCAATGAAAAAGAAAGAGTAGAGAATGGAATGACTCCATCGGAAAAAGCGATCGATAGATTTTGAACATCTAGCATCTTATTCCTCCCAACGGGTATGAAAATTGTGGTTCAGCCCCAGGTGATCAAAGATTCGTCCCATCATTTGATCCAGCAATTCCTCGATTGTTTGAGGATGATGGTAAAAAGAGGGACTAATGGGCATAATGGTTGCACCCGTTTTTGATAGTTTTAATAGGTTCTCTAAGTGAATCGCATGCAGGGGTGTTTCCCGAGTTAAGAGCAAGAGGGGAAATTTTTCCTTAAGGCAGACATCGGCTGCGCGAATTAAGAGGTTGTCACTGGTAGCAGCGGCGATTCGTCCTGCGGTTCCCATGGAACAGGGACAGACGATCATTCCTGCAAAGCGCCTTGATCCACTGGCAATGGGAGAAAAGAATGAAGTCACTGTTTCGATATGGAAGCTACCTTCGCCTAGGCGAGCAATGCCTTGGTCCAAGGAAAAACCCATTTCATGTTTAAAGACTAAGGCACCTGTTTCTGTAGCAACGACATAGACCTCAAGTTTTTCTTCATTCAATTTTTGAAGCAGACGCCAGGCATAGGGGCTACCTGAGGCGCCAGTGATTCCAACGATATAAGGTTTCGTCAATGGTTTCATCCGATCCTCCCAATGATCCAAGCATCCAATAAAGCCATGGTCAGGTAGAGGATGCTGACAATTTGATTGATATGGTAGCTAGCCCAATTCATAATTCCATGGTTTGCAGGTTGAACGATATGATGCTCAATACTGAGCAAGAAAGCAATGACGACCATGCCAACAAGATAAAGCCAGCCGATTCCGCCTATGGCGCCTGCGAGAAAGAAAAAGCCCCAGGCGAAGACATGAAAAATCTTTGCAATGATGAGGGCGTTTTTCAGCCCGAACCGTTCTGGAATGGAATGGAGCCCGACACTTTTGTCAAAATCGATGTCCTGGGTGCCGTAGAGGGTATCAAATC
This sequence comes from Gottschalkiaceae bacterium SANA, assembly GCA_036323355.1. Lineage (GTDB taxonomy): Bacteria > Bacillota > Clostridia > Tissierellales > GPF-1 > GPF-1. Next base: position 950,893 of record AP028876.1, read on the forward strand.
CTGCGATCCAGAAGGTTACCCCAGCGGCCAAAACCAGTGGGGGAAGGGCAAGTTTGCCTGTTACTGCAATCCAAGCACCTACCGGTGCGCCGGCACAGATAGCGCCCAAAACCAAATGGCAGGCCCACGTCCAACGTTTTGTATAGGAATACAGCAAAAAGAGGGCGATGGCAAGGGGCGACAAAACAAAACAGAGAAAATTTAATTGATAGGCTGCAAAGACAAAGATAGCCAAAAGGACAGTCGTCAAAATGATGGCTTCTGATTTTTTTACTTTTCCTTGGGGAATTTGGCGGCCGGCCGTTCGCGGATTTTCTTTGTCGTAATCGGCATCGATCACACGGTTGATGGCGTTTGCTGCATTTCTGCCAGCAAATAAGGCGATCAGGATCCAAAAGACAAGACGGGCAGAGGGGAATCCCTCTGCCGCCCAAATCATGGATACTGCCGCAAAGGGCAGGGAGAACAGGGTATGTGAGAACATGACCAATTCGCCAAATTGACGAATTTTATTAATCAAGCCCATATTCTGCCCACTTCTTTGTGACCTGGTCTACAATATCTTGATCCATTTCGATATCGTCCGGCCATTGGCGTGGATGACCTTCACTGCGTGTCTTCTTCGTTGCGTCAACGCCCAATCGACTGCCATGGAATGCTGTTGGTGACGAGTGATCCAGGGCATCCAAGGGACCGTCGGAAATGACAAGATCACGTTTTGGATCAATATTGTTAAATACCTTCCACATGACAACCGAGACGTCCTGAACATCAACGGTGTGATCCACAACGATAATCATCTTGGTATACATCATTTGGCCAAGTCCCCAAAGAGCATGCATGACCTTATGAGCGTGCTTGGGATATTTCTTTTCGATGGAAATGATACAGCAATTATGAAATACCCCTTCCAAGGGAAGGTTCATATCAATAATTTCCGGAACAAAGAGTCGCATCAATGGCAAAAAGATCCGTTCTGTGGCTTTTGCCATATAGCAATCTTCCA